>NZ_JAPEVI010000003.1:3710000-3985000 GCF_026240905.1 Roseibium salinum | reverse complement strand
AACGGCATTCATGAAGGTGCTCGCGTCAGCCAGGGCCAGGTCATCGGCTATGTCGGCTCGACCGGCCTGTCCACCGGACCGCACCTTCACTACGAAGTGCTTGTCAACGGCCGGTACATGGATCCGATGCGGATCAAACTGCCCAAGGGCCGGACGCTGGACGGCGAGATGCGCGCCACCTTCGAAGCCGAACGCTATCGGATCGACACGCTGCTGGACCGCGCCCGCAAGCCGTCGCGGATCGCCGCGATCAATTAGGCCACGGCCCCACAGGATTGAACGTACAGGCCGCTCCGGATCGTTTGCGGATGCAAAGAATGAGAAAAGCCCGCGGGACGGTCGCTCCCGCGGGCTTTGTTTTTTCCGGTTGGGCGTCAGAAGTTCGCCGATCAGGCAGCGGCGCTTTCCGAGCCGGTGACCTGGAAGATCAGCCGGTCGGCGCCGGCCGATACCTGCACCGTCTGTCCGTCCAGGATATCTCCGGCCAGCAGCTTTTCCGCAAGCGGATCCTGAAGGTCTTTCTGGATCACGCGTTTCAGCGGACGTGCCCCATATGCCGGGTCGTAGCCCTTCTGCGCCAGCCAATCGAGGGCATCCTCATCCAGGGTCAGCGTGATCTTGCGCTCTTCGAGCAGGACGCGAAGCCGCTCAAGCTGGATCCTGACGATATCGGCCATGTGCGAACGTTGCAGACGGTGGAACAGCACGATCTCGTCCAGACGGTTGAGGAATTCCGGACGGAAATGCCCACGGACCGTATCCATCACCTCGTTCCGGACGGCATCCGTATCCTGGCCTTCCGGCTGGTTGACCAGATATTCGGCACCGAGGTTCGAGGTCATGATGATCAGCGTGTTGCGGAAGTCGACCGTGCGGCCTTGGCCGTCCGTCAGCCGGCCGTCATCAAGCACCTGCAGAAGCACGTTGAAGACATCGCTGTGCGCCTTTTCGATCTCGTCGAACAGAACCACCTGATAGGGCCGCCGGCGGACGGCTTCCGTCAGGGCGCCGCCTTCCTCGTACCCGACATAGCCCGGAGGCGCGCCGATCAGCCGGGCAACGGAGTGCTTCTCCATATATTCCGACATGTCGAGGCGGACCATCGCGCTGTCGTCGTCGAACAGGAAGCTGGCCAGGGCCTTTGTGAGCTCCGTCTTGCCGACACCGGTCGGGCCCAGGAACATGAACAGGCCGATCGGCCGGCTCGGGTCCTGCAGCCCGGCGCGCGCGCGGCGCACCGCGGTCGAGACGGCGTGGATCGCCTCCGCCTGACCGATCACCCGGCCGGACAGGACATCCTCCATCTTGAGCAGCTTCTCGCGTTCGCCTTCCAGCATCTTGTCGACCGGAATGCCGGTCCACTTGGACACGACCTGGGCAATGTCAGCCGGTGTCACCGCTTCATCCACCATCGCGTCGGCATCTCCGGATGCTTCGGCTTCCTTCAGCTTGCGTTCCAGATCCGGAATGACGCCATAGGCCAGTTCGCCGGCCTTGGCGAGGTCGCCGCGGCGCTGCGCGATTTCCAGATCAATGCGGGCCTGGTCGAGCTGTTCCTTGATCTTCTGCTCGAGGATCAGCTTTTCCTTTTCGCCAAGCCAGCGGTTGGTCATGACCTGCGACTGTTCTTCCAGGTCCGTCAGCTCTTTTTCGAGCTTGTTGAGACGTTCCTTGGCGGCGGCGTCGTTTTCCACCTTCAGGGCCTCGCGCTCGATCTTAAGCTGAATGATCCGGCGGTCCAGTTCGTCCAGTTCCTCGGGCTTGGAATCGACCTGCATGCGCAGCCGGCTGGCGGCTTCGTCAACCAGGTCGATCGCCTTGTCCGGCAGGAACCGGTCGGTGATGTAGCGGTTGGAGAGCGACGCTGCCGAGACGATGGCCGAGTCGGTGATCCGCACGCCATGATGCAGTTCGTACTTCTCCTTGATGCCGCGCAGGATCGAGACCGTATCCTCGACCGTCGGCTCGCTGACGAAAACCGGTTGGAACCGGCGGGCCAGGGCCGCGTCCTTTTCCACGTGCTTGCGGTACTCGTCGAGCGTCGTTGCGCCGACGCAGTGCAATTCGCCGCGGGCAAGCGCAGGCTTCAGCAGGTTGGAGGCATCCATCGCCCCTTCCGCCTTGCCGGCGCCGACAAGCGTGTGCATTTCGTCGATGAACAGGATGATCTTGCCCGCAGCCCCTTCAACTTCGGACAGGACGGCCTTCAGCCGCTCCTCGAATTCGCCGCGATATTTCGCGCCGGCAATCAGGGAGCCCATGTCGAGCGCGAGCAACTGCTTGTCTTTCAGGGATTCGGGCACATCGCCGTTGACGATACGCAGCGCCAAGCCTTCGGCAATGGCGGTCTTGCCGACGCCGGGTTCGCCGATCAGGACCGGGTTGTTCTTCGTCCGGCGCGACAGAACCTGGATCGTGCGGCGGATTTCCTCGTCGCGGCCGATCACCGGGTCAAGCTTGCCGTCCCTGGCCACCTGGGTCAGATCGCGCGCGTATTTCTTCAGCGCCTCATACTGGTTTTCCGCCGTCGCACTGTCGGCGGTGCGGCCCTGGCGCAGCTGGTTGATGGCCTCGTTGAGCGCATTCGGCGTGACGCCGTGGCGCTTTAGGAGCTTGCCTGTTTCGCTGTCGCTGTCCATGGCCAGGGCGAGCAGAAGACGTTCGACGGTGACAAAGCTGTCACCCGCCTTGTCGGCGATCTTCTCCGCTTGCTCGAACAGCCGTGCGGTGGCCTGGCCCAGATAGAGCTGCCCCGACCCTCCAGACACTTTCGGCATCTTGTCCAGAATGGCTTCCAGGTCGCCTTTCAGGGCTTTGGCCTGGCCGCCGGCGCGCTCGATCAGGCCGCTGGCCATGCCTTCCGGATCGTCCAGAAGGACTTTCAGAATATGTTCAGGCGTGAATTGCTGATGACCGCGCCCCAGGGCAAATGTCTGTGCGGATTGAATGAACCCGCGGGAGCGCTCGGTATATTTCTCAAAGTTCATAGGTTTACCTCCTACCCGTCCACACCACCCGAAGCATGGGGAACGTCATGGATTACGGACCCCTGGTGACGGGCATCCGTACAGCCTCTTCAAGCGCTGCCTCCGTAATATAGTGTTGCATATTCATCACAAAAGACCCCCGACCAACGGTTTTCCGAAAAACGCGGCACTGGAGCACGTCCTGCTGAATTCGGGCCATCTGCCCCGACTGCTCCGGGATATAGGTTCACAAAAACGGCTGGAATGATATGCGTAGATGACCTGACAAAAACGGCGCCCGAATGGACGCCGTTTTCAACTCTTGAGATCTGGTCGGGCTGACTATTCGCCGGGCGCGGCCGCTTCGGTCGGCGTCTCGTCCGAGGACTTGGCCCGGCGGGCGCGCGGAGTGCGGCGGCGCGGCTTCGAGGCTTCTTCCTCGCCTGCGGCATCGCCGTCGCCGGCGCCTTCCGCGGGCGCTTGAGAAGCGTTGCCACCGGTATCGGCCTGACGGGGCGTGCGCGCACGCGGTGTGCGTGCCCGGCGGCGCGGCTTTTCTTCCCCGCCGCTCTCCTCGGACCCTGCGCCCGCCTGCCCGGTGCCGTTCACCTGACCTTCCGGATCGATAACCGGCATGTCGATGAAGGGTTGCGGGCTGTCGGTATCGACGAGGTCGTCATCGGCGGCGGCACGATCCTGCGAGGGACGGTCCGGGCCGTTTGCAGAGCCGGCGCCGTTTGGCGATCCCGTTTCATATCCGTCTTCCGCATCGCCGCGCGCGGCGGGGTGAGCCGACGGCTGCTGCTGCGGCTGTGCCGCAGCGACGATACGCAGATAGTGCTCTGCATGCTGGTTATAGTTTTCGGACATCACACGGTCGCCGGATGCCTGGGCATCGCGGGCCAACTGCTGATACTTCTCCGCAACATGCATCGCTGTGCCGCGGATTTTCACATCAGGACCGTTCGATTCGTAAGTCCGGGTTAACGGATTAGGGCCCTTGCGGCCCCTTCCGCGCATACGCTTATTGCTTTGATTTCCTGGTCTCATCCTGCCGTTTTCTCTTGCGGAACGGCGGTCAGTTGTTCACTGACCCAACATCGGAATTGCCTAAAACCGATACGAAATACTTTACCGAAACCAGCAGCGCTGGTTAGCGGCTGTCACTGAAAACACACGCAAGGCGTCAAAGGCCTTAGGCCGACGCTTTTGTCTTTTTCCTCGACAGTCCGAAACACCGGAAAGCCCGATATGCAACGGTTTCAAAAACGCTGAAAGTGCGCCTTCACCCCGTTGCCAGATGCGCGTGTCCCGCTGATCGCTGATCACATCTCCGGTCTCGGCGAGTTGAACCTACCCGTTTCCGCAACGATTTCCAAGTGCTTTTTCGCCATTGGGCAAAAACGGGCAGATTATATCTTCCGGGCCGTGACAACACGGTCGTTTCCGGCAAGATCCTTAATGATTTCAATTGCTCCAAAGCCATGATGCCGCAACTGCTTGTCCACATCAGCCGCCTGGTCATAGCCGATTTCCAATGCGATTCCACCGCCCGGTTTCAACAGAATTTCCGCTTCTGTTGCAATTTGGACATAGGCGGCGAGCCCGGTTTCTCCCCCGTCGAGCGCCAGCACCGGATCATGCAGAATCACTTCCCGAGCCAGCCCGCCCAGAACGGAGGAGCGGATATAGGGCGGATTGCTGACAATCCAATCCAGTCCCGGGCGCAGTGCCGAGCAATAGTCGGCGCAAACGGGATGGAAACGCTCTTCCACACCCTGCAGCCGGGCGTTCTGAACCGCGCAATGCAAGGCGTGTTCGGACAGGTCGACGGCGATCATCCGGCTTTGCGGCAGCTCGGCGAGAAGCGTGACGGCGATAGCGCCCGTACCGGTGCCGATGTCACACATGATGCCGGGCTGATCCGGACCGACACGCTGCAGAATGGCATCGATCAGGACTTCCGTATCGGGCCTCGGCTCAAGGGTTGCGTCATTTAGCAGAAACCGGCGACCGTAGAACTCCCTCTCTCCGAGAATACGTCCCACGGGCATACCTTTGAGGCGCTGCTCGGCGTATATCGCGGCCAAGCTGGCCTTTTCGTCTGAAACGCTATCCGTTTCCCGCAATATGAGATCGCCTGCCGGGATTTTCAAGGCGGCGCTCACGAGCACCCTGGCATCCAGTTCCGGCGTGGAGAGCCCGGCATTCCTGAACCGGCCGCGAACCTGCCGGTAGAGTTCGCCGATCAGCATCGCTCAAGCTTCTTCGGTGGCAAGAAGATTGGCCTGGTGCTCGACGATCAGGGCGTCGATCACCTCGCCGAGCGCTTCTCCGGTAATGATCTGGTCGAGCTTGTAAAGCGTCAGGCCGATCCGGTGGTCTGTCACGCGGCCCTGGGGGAAGTTGTAGGTCCGGATCCGTTCCGACCGGTCGCCGGAGCCGACCTGTAGGCGCCGGGCCTCCGTCCGCTCATTGGCCGCGCGCTCGCGTTCCTCGTCGTAGATGCGGGCCCGCAACAGCTGCATGGCCCTGGCCTTGTTCTTGTGCTGGGATCTTTCATCCTGAACGGCCACCACGATCCCGGTCGGGATATGGGTGATGCGAACCGCCGAATCCGTGGTGTTGACGTGCTGCCCGCCCGCGCCGGAGGCACGGTAGGTGTCGATGCGCAGATCACTGTCCTGGACATCGATATCGACATCCTCCGCCTGCGGCAGCACGGCGACGGTCGCGGCCGAGGTGTGAATGCGCCCGCCCGACTCCGTCGCGGGAACGCGCTGAACCCGGTGCACGCCGGATTCGAATTTGAGCTTCGCGAAAACGTGGTCGCCGGAGACCGAGGCGATCACTTCCTTGTAGCCGCCGACCTCGCCTTCGCTGGCGGACAGGATCTCCACCTTCCAGCCCTGAAGCTCGGCATAGCGCTGATACATGCGGAACAGGTCGCCGGCAAACAGGGCCGCCTCGTCGCCGCCCGTTCCGGCACGCACTTCCAGGATCGCATCGTTGGCATCCGCCTCGTCCTTCGGCAGCAGGCCGACCCTGATCTCCTGGCTCAGTGCCTCGACACGTTCGACGAGCTCGTCCCGCTCCATTTCCGCAAGCTCACGCATCTCGGCATCGGACGCAGAATCCCTGATCAGCGATTCGACGCCGGCAAGATCCTGCTCCGCCTTGTTCAACGCCCGGATCTTGCCGACCAGGGGTTCCAGGGCTGCATATTCGCGCGACAGCTTTACGTAAGCGGACGGGTTCGGACTCGACGACATCAGATGTTCGATTTCCGCAAACCGGTCCAGCAGGTTATCAAGTTTGTGACGCGCCATCATACGCGCAGGTACTCCTCAGATGTCCGTAGGGTGAGTTACGCTTGTTGCCGCTAAAGAGCAACATCCGTCTCGGCGGCGAACCGTTTCAGGACATCACGGATATTGCGGTCGTCATGCCCGGGTTCCAGCCTGGGCAGGAGGCGGGCGGACAACCGGCCGGCATCCAGCGTGCGAAGCATTGCCTTTACCGGGCCGAGGGAGGCAGGCGACATCGACAGGTCGTGGTAGCCCAGACCGATCAGCGCCATCGCCTCCAGGGGCCGTCCGGCCAATTCCCCGCACAGCGTCACCGGGACATGAGCCTTATTTGCAGCATCCAGGATCGATTTCAAGGCGCGCAGGAATCCGACGCTCAAAGTGTCGAACCGGTCGGCGACGCGCGTGTTGCCGCGGTCGACCGCACAGAAGAACTGGAACAGATCGTTCGAGCCGACGGAAACGAAATCGACGCAGCCCATCAGCTCATCAAGCTGGAACAGCAGGCCGGGGACTTCGATCATCACGCCAAGGCGGATATTTTCCGGCGTCGGATGACCGTGGCGGCGCAGATGTTTGATTTCCTTGTCGACCAGGTCCTTGGCCTGCAGGAACTCGTCGACCATCGCAACCATCGGGAACATCAGCTTCAGGTCGCGCCCGGCCGCCGCGTGCAGCAGGGCACGGATCTGGGTCCGCAGCAAACCCGGCCTGTCGAGGCCGAGCCGCAGGGCGCGCCAGCCCATGGCCGGGTTCTCTTCCTGGATGGAGCGCAGATAGGGCAGGACCTTGTCGCCGCCGATATCGAGCGACCGGAAGGTCACCGGCTTGCCGTTCGCGGCATCCAGAACCTGGCTGTATTGGGCCTGTTGCTCGCGCATGCGCGGGAAGGATGACGCGACCATGAACTGCAGCTCGGTGCGGAACAGCCCGACGCCGGCCGCGCCCGATTCTTCCAGATGCGGCAGGTCGACCAGCAGACCCGCGTTCATCTGCAGGCTCAACTCGACCCCGTCCTTGGTCACCGACGGCTTGTTGCGCAAACGCCGGTACTGCGCCTGGCGCCTCGCCCGGAATCTGACCTTTTCCGCATAGGCATTTTCAAGATCGGCGGCAGGGCGCAGATGGACCAACCCCGAGATCGCCATCGACAATGATCGCATCGCCGCCATCGGCCAGGCTGACGATGTCGTCCACGATGCCGACAGCCGGAATCCCGAGCGCCCGGGCGACGATGGTGACGTGGCTGGTCGGGCCGCCTTCCTCCAGAACGAGCCCCCTGATCCGGTCCCGTCCGTAGTCCAGAAGTTCGGCCGCCCCCATGTTGCGGCCGACGATGATCGCATCGCGCGGCAGTTCGTCCAGGCCGGGACCGTGCTCGCGCCCCATCAGTTCGCGGATCAGCCGGTGCGCCAGGTCGTCGAGATCATGCAGGCGTTCGCGGAGATAGGGATCGGTCTGACGCAGCATGCGGGCGCGCGTGTCGCTCTGCACCTTTTCAACCGCCGCTTCCGCGGTCAGGCCGTTTCTGATCGCTTCTTCGATCTTGCGGATCCAGCCCCGGTCATAGGCGAACATCCGATAGGCCTCGAGCACCTCGCGGTGCTCCCCGGTTGCCGCGAACTCGCCGCTGGCCAGGAGATCATCGATGGAAAGCCTCAGTCTGTTGATGGCCGCTTCAAGACGGGAGTTTTCCCGCTCGGTGTCTTCGGCAATCAGATTTGTGACGACGACGCGCGGCTCGTGAAGCACCACATGGCCCAGCCCGACGCCTTCGGAAAGCCCGACGCCGGTCGCCGTGATCGGGCGGGAGAGATCGAGCCCGGTCGCCTTCTGGGCGATCGCCTCGAGTTCGCCGGCCGCCACCATTTCGGCGATGACCATCGCGGTGGTCTGCAGCGCCTCGACCTCGTCTTCGAGATAGGTGCGGTGCGACTGGTTCTGCACGACCAGAACCCCGAGCGTGCGCCCTGCCCGCAAAATAGGCACGCCGAGGAACGAATTATAGGCTTCCTCACCCGTCTCGGGCAGGTAGGCAAAGCCGGGGTGGGCGCTGGCATTGGGAAGGTTGAGGGGCCGTGCCTCGGCCGCGATCAGGCCGACGAGGCCTTGGCCGACGCGCAGCGACGCGCTGTGGACCGCCTCGCGCTTCAGGCCTTCCGTTGCATAAAGTTCCAGAACGCCATCGGCGCGCAGGATGTAGACCGAACAGACTTCGGCAACGACATTCGACGCGATCAGCACGACGATCTTGTCGAGTCGTTCCTGCGCCGTGATCGGTTCCGCCATGACCTCGCGAAGCCGGCGGAGCAATAGGCGCGGTCCGGCTAGGTTGCTGCGCATGGCGTCCCCGTTTGATCCCGCTTCTGTCAAGCTCCGGCCCGGATCACCTGCCCGAGCCCGCCTGCCGGATTGACTATCCGTCTAACCCGTATAGCGAATGGAGAGTCCGCACCGCAAGTTCTGCATATGCTGAATCGATGAGCACGGAGATTTTGATTTCCGATGTCGTGATCGCGCGGATGTTGATTCCCTTGGACGCCAGCCCCCGGAAACACTGTGCGGCGATGCCTGCATGCGAGCGCATTCCGATACCGATGACCGACACCTTCACCACGTCGGTGGCGCCTTCCAGGTTCTGGAAGCCGATCACCTCGCGGTTGTCCTCCAGCACCTTCTTGGCGCGCAGGTAGTCGCTTTCGGGAACGGTGAAGGTGATGTCCGTCGTCTTGCCATCCGGCGAGATGTTCTGGACGATCATGTCCACGTTGATATGGGCATCGGCCAGCGGCCCGAATACGGATTCGGCGACACCGGGCTTGTCGGCCACGTCACGCAGTGAGATCTGGGCTTCGTCCTTGGCATAGGCAATGCCGGTGACAACCTGCTGTTCCACGAGTTCGTCCTCGTCGCAAATAAGAGTACCAATCGGAAGGCCATCGTTACCGGCCTGCGGCGCGTCCGGATCATCGAAGCTGGAGCGCACGAAAGTCCTGACGCCGTGGATCATCGCCATCTCGACGGAGCGGACCTGAAGCACTTTGGCGCCCAGGGAGGCCATTTCGAGCATTTCCTCGAAGGAAACACGCTCCAGCCGCTGTGCCCTGGGCACGATGCGCGGATCGGTCGTGTAGACACCGTCGACATCCGTATAGATATCACAACGGTCCGCCTTGATGGCAGCGGCAATCGCGACCGCGCTGGTATCGGAGCCGCCGCGGCCGAGGGTCGTGATTCGATTGTCCGGCGCAAGCCCCTGGAAGCCGGCAAGCACGGCGACCTGCCCCTGCTCCAGCCGCTCGGCCAGGAAGCTGCCGTCGATCTCGCTGATCCGCGCCGCGCCGTGGTTCTCGTCGGTCCTGATCGGCACCTGCCAACCCTGCCAGGAACGGGCGTTCACTCCCATGTCCTGGAGAACGATCGCCAGGAGGCCGGAAGTCACCTGCTCGCCGGAAGCCACGACGGCATCATACTCACGGGCATCGTGAAGCGGCGACGCATCGCGGCAGAACTGCACCAGCTTGTTGGTTTGCCCGGCCATGGCCGAGACGACAACCGCAACCTGATGGCCGGCGTCAACTTCCCGTTTGACATGGCGGGCGACATTGCGGATGCGATCGAGATCGGCAACCGAAGTCCCGCCAAATTTTAAAACAAGTCGGGCCATACCACTCGTAATCTATATTATCGTGTCGTGAAGCGCGTGATGCGCCGGATGGATCGGCGGACATGCATACAGGCTGCGTTCCTTTGCTGCAACAAGAGTTCAGTGCCCGGGCTCTTGACAAAATGATCGAGACTTTGGAACCACACCTGATGACACTCCAACCGGCGGCAGTTTCTGCGGCGCCACCTCTGAAAGGGGATCGTCCGATGACAGGCGAGGCTCAAGCGAATTCCGGCACGATCAACAGCGAGGAGGTCGCCCGCTTTTCCGCCATGGCGCAGGAATGGTGGGATCCGACGGGCAATTTCAAGCCGCTGCACAAATTCAACCCGGTCCGCCTCGCCTATATCAAGCAGGAGGTGTGCCGCCATTTCAGCCGCGACATGAAGGCGGCGGACGCTTTCAAGGACCTGCGTTTCCTCGATATCGGCTGCGGCGGCGGCCTGTTGAGCGAACCGATGGCCCGCCTTGGCGCGCAGGTCGTCGGCGCGGACCCCTCCGAAACCAACATCGAGGTCGCAAAGCTCCATATGCAGAGCTCGGGCCTCGAGATCGACTATCGGGCGGAAACCGCCGAAGCCCTCGCGGCGGCGGGGGAGACCTTCGACGTCGTGCTCAACATGGAAGTGGTGGAACATGTCGCCAACGTGCCGCTGTTCATGGAGACGACCGCCGGCATGGTCCGTCCCGGCGGCCTGATGGTCGTCGCGACCATCAACCGCACGCTCAAGGCCTATGCGCTGGCCATCGTCGGCGCGGAATTCGTGCTGCGCTGGCTGCCGAGGGGCACCCATTCCTACGAAAAGCTGGTGAAGCCGGCCGAGATCGAACGGCCTGTCGAAGCCGCCGGGCTGAAGGTCATCGACCGCACCGGCGTGAGCTACAATCCGATCACCGACACCTGGGCGCGGTCGCGGGACATGGATGTGAATTATATGCTGCTGGCGGAAAGGCCCCAATCCTGATGAGTGATCCGATCCTGTTCATTCCCGGCCTCCTGTGCACCGAGGCGCTCTTTGCCCCGCAGATCGCCGCCTTTGCCGACCGGCCCATCATGGTGGCGAACCACCGGGAACACGACAGTATCGAAGCCATTGCCGCCGACATCCTGGAAAAGGCGCCGGAACGGTTTTCCCTGGTCGGCCTTTCCATGGGCGGCTATATCGCCATGGAAATCATGCGGGAAGCCCCGGAACGGGTGGGAAAGCTCGCCCTCCTGGATACCAATGCCCGGCCCGATACTGCTGAGCAAACGGAGCGCCGGACCTTTCTGATCGACCTCACCCGGAAGAAAGGCTTCTCGAAGGTTCCCCACCTCCTCTATCCCGGCTTCGTCCACGAAAGCCGGGAAGACGACGCAGCGCTCAAGCAGGTCGTCGTCGAGATGGCGCGGGAAACCGGGCCGGATGCGTTCATCCGGCAGCAGACCGCGCTGATCAACCGGATCGACGCCCGGCCGCGGCTCGGCGAGATAACCTGCCCCACCCTCGTCCTGGTCGGCGACGGGGACCGGCTGACGCCTCCGGAAATCGCCGAAGAGATTCAACAGAACATTCCCGGCAGCGAGTTGGTTACGATTGAAGGCAGCGGACACCTGTCCACCCTGGAGGAACCGCAGAAGGTGACCTTCACCTTGATGAAGTTCCTGAACAGGGCGTGACGCGACGACGCATCGAATTGCGGCCTGCAATTTGATCCGCGTCAAGGATGCACCTTGAAGGATGACTACAGTTACGTCACCTTGGTGCGCTGCCGTTCACGCGAACGCAGGATGCCAAGACATCTGACGGTCAACTTTCCGCTTTCATGCCCATGCGGATGAAGGCAGGGTGATCGGGCAACTGCACGACAATCGACCGCGAAAAGGTCGCGGTTGTTCTGGCCTGCTCACCGGCTCGCATCACGATATGTCCGTCGGCAGCAGCTGAATGACAACAGTGGAGGATGTGACATGCCTAGCAAAAGAACTACGGGTCCCTTCGATTTCGGTTCGATGATGGGTGAATGGCCGATGCCGGGCTTTTCGAACTGGGCCTTTGCAGAACGCGAGGACCGGATCGAGGAAAGGACGCTGGCCGGCTTCCAGAAAATGGGACAGACGCTGTGGTCCCATACGGAAAAGGCATTCGACGACCACATGAACTTCGTCACCCACCGCCTGCATGAAGACTTCGAGTGCGTGAAATCGCTCAGCCAATGCACGGCTCCGGAACAGACGATGGCGACCTTGCAAGAATTCTATTCAAAGATGGCAAACGAGTATCAGGACCACTTTGAGAAACAGGCCGCACTGCTCCGTGAAAGTCTTACGGAAAATGCGGCTCTCGTCGAAGAGCTGAACGAAACGGCTATGGAAAGCGCCGCCGAGCTTGGAAAAGCCGCGGAAGAAAACACCAAGGAAACCGCCCAAAGAGCCAAGTCCGCCGCGCTCCGCAAATCGGCAGCGAAGTCCTGAGCGGGCAAGCGGATTGAGCAGCGCCGATGGGCCGGGTGGAACGATCCGGCTTGCCGGCCCTGAGGACTGCTGAGGGCGCTGTCAGTTCTTTTCGTCGGGAAGATCGGGCAGCGGAAGAACGGCTATGCCTTCCTCCAGCAGGGTTTCTGCGTCCTGCGGCGTGGTCTGGCCGTAAATGCTGCGTTCCTCGGCCTCGCCGTAATGAATTTTCCGGGCCTCTTCCGCGAAATTCGCGCCCACATTTTCTGAATTCTCGATGATGCGGGCACGCACCAGGCGAAGGGCTTCCACGATTTCCTTCTGGCGCACATCGAGCGGCAGGAGAGCCGAAGGCTGCATCGGCGCGGCTTGCGCATTGGCACGGGCGGGCGTCTTCTCCTCGCCGGCGTCGGCCCGGATTTCCGTTCCGGCCACCGCTGAATGAGCTTCTCTTTTTCTCGATGTCGCGACGGCCGGGGCCATCAGCCCCTTCCTCACATCCGTTGACCCGCAGACCGGGCAGACCACCAGCTCGCGGCTGGACTGCATTTCAAAATCGTTGGAATTCCGGAACCAGCCTTCAAAGTCATGCGCGGTATTGCAGACCAGCGTGTACTTGATCACGCAGATATCTCCTTGAGGCCGTCGGCAAGCCGGCAGACGAAGTCCCGCTCGTTGGCGATTGCCGGGATGCGTCCGCGCGCTTTGGCCACTTTTTCCGTGTCTATGTCAGCCAGAACGTAGCCCGGCTCATCATGGTCCAGTTCCGCGATCACGGCGCCCCACGGGTCCACGACGAGACTGTGGCCGTATGTCTGGCGGCCATCCTCGTGGGTTCCGCCTTGTGCTGCGGAAATGACGAAGGCACCGTTCTCGATGGCGCGGGCGCGCTGTAGCACATGCCAATGGGCTTCGCCAGTCTGCCTGGTGAAGGCCGCTGGAGCGGTCAGCACATGCGCACCGGCACGGGCCTGGCTACGGAAGATCGCCGGAAAGCGGATGTCATAGCACACGGCCATGCCGACCTTCGCGAAGGGAAGTTCGGCAATTACCGATAGGGTGCCCGGCTCGTAGGTCGCAGATTCCCGCCAGCTCTCCCCATTGGGCAGGTCCACGTCGAACATGTGGATCTTGTCGTAGCTGGCCAGGACCTGGCCGTCCGGCGCAATCATGAAGGCGCGGTTGGCCACCTTTCCGTTGCCGGCAAGGACAGCCAGCGAACCGATATGCAGATATATCCCGAGCTCGGCCGCCAGTTCCCGCGCCCTTGTCAGGAACGGATCGCCTTCAGGTTCCGAGATCCGCTCCATGAGCTCATCGCGGCTGCGCACCAGGACATTGGACATCTCCGGCGTCTGAACATACTCGGCCCCGTCCGACGCCGCGGCGCGGATCAGGCTTTCGGCCGCGGCTGTATTATCGGGCAGGGACTTGCCGCTGCGAAGCTGCACACATGCTGCTTTGAACGAGGACATTCGGCCGCCATTCCGGTTGGTTTGTGATGGATCCAGTAAATCAGGATGTAAGCAGGGCGTCCAGTTTGCCGGACCGCTCCAACGCATGAAGGTCGTCGCAGCCGCCCACATGGGTCTTGCCCACGAAGATCTGCGGGAAAGTCGAGCGCCCGTTGGCCTTCTGCATCATCTCCTTGCGCAGAGACGGCTCGAAGGTCGCGTCGCGCTCGGTATAGGCCACGCCCTTCTTCTCGAGCAGCTTCTTGGCCGCTGTACAAAATCCGCAGAACTGTCGCGTGTAGATGACTACATCAGTCATTCATTCAGGTTCCTTGTTGCTGTTGGATGGGTTCGGCATCACCCTCAGTGAAATCCGGGCCTTATATGCGTGCGCGGCACCGAAACTCAAGGGACGGCCCGTGCAATCAAGGCTTTACGGCTTCGTCGGCGGACCGGAGCGACGGATCCGCAATGGCGAAGGTGATGACGTTGACCGAGGCCGCGCCGGCGGCCAGAACGGTTTTGCTGCAGGCAGTGACCGTTGAGCCGGTGGTCATGACGTCGTCTATCAAAATGACGTGACGCCCCTGCAATTCGCTCTCCCTTTCCTTGTCGATCCCGAAGGCGGACCGGACGTTCCTGTGCCGGTCCTTCGCCGACAATCCCACCTGCTGGCGGGTGCGTTTCCGGCGCCTCAGAAGGTCCGGCTCATATTGTCCGCCGCAATCCGCCGCGATGACCTTTGCAAGGTCCGCCGCCTGGTTGAACCGCCGGGACAACAGCCGTACCCAACGAAGGGGAACCGGCAGAATGAGACTTTGTTCCCCGAGAAACTCCTTTCCGGCCCGGCTCATCCACCGGCCCATGGGCCCGGCGAGCTCCCTGCGCCTGGAGAACTTGAGCGCCAGAACCAGGTCACGGGCAGGCCCCTCGTAAAAGGCAACCGACCGCAGCCGGTCGAAGACGGGCGGCGACGCGATCGCCCGCGGGCTCCAGGCATCTTCCCCTACATCATAGGTGAAGGGTATGCCCAGCCGGTAGCACCAGGGCTTTTCGATGAATTGCATCTTCTGCCAGCACACCGGGCACAGGCCGTCTTCGGTCCCCACTCTCCGGTCGCAACTGAGGCACCGCATGGGCAGCAGGAAATCGAGAGCGAGCCGCGCGCCCGCTCGGGGAACGTCGATCCATTTCCTGCCCGAGCCAGGCAATCGTTTTTCCTCAGCAGCCCTGAACACCGCAGCCCGTCCTCAAATCACCGGTCGTCCGGATAACGTATGCGAAAAGAACATTCTTTGACCTAGCCTCTTCGATACCATATGTGAGCGCAGGAGCGAGATGACAAAGGCCGATTTCCCCGTGAGCGAACCGCAAGACCTGTTCGACCGTCCCCTGCTCAAGAGCCGCCGCCGGCGCGCCCTGCAAGCGGCAAGGCCCGGCGCGGACTTCCTTGTCAAGGCTGTCGCTGACGATCTGGAGGACCGGCTGTTGATGATCAACCGAACCTTCCCGACGGCGGTCGATCTGGGCGGTCACACCGGCCTGGTCTCACAGGCGATCCTGATGTCCGGCAAGGCGGAGAGAATCCTCAGGGCGGATCTGTTTGCTGCGGATCCGGGCCAGCCGCCGCCCGATTTCATCTTCGACGACGCTCTTCTGCCGCTCAAGGATCAATCGGTTGACCTCATCGTCTCCGCGCTCAACCTGCAATTCGTCAATGACCTGCCGGGCACGCTGATTCAGATCCGCAGGGCCCTCGTTCCGGACGGGTTGTTTCTCGCGACCCTGCCGGGCGCCGGAACACTGAGCGAACTGCGCGACAGCCTCACACGGGCCGAGCTCGAAATCACGGGCGGAGCCGCGGCCCGCGTGCTGCCCTTCGCCGACACGCGCGATCTCGGCAGCCTGCTGCAGCGGGCCGGATTTGCGCTTCCCGTAACCGATCTCGATACGGTGACGGTGCGCTACGACAGCATGTTCGCCCTGCTGACGGACCTGCGCGCCATGGGCGCGACGTCCGTTCTGAAGGAGCGGAGCCGGGCGCCGCTCACCAGGAAAGCGCTGCTGCGGGCGGCCGAGCTTTATGCGGAAAACCATGCCGACCCGGACGGACGGATCAGGGCGACCTTCGCCCTCGTGACGCTTTCAGGCTGGGCGCCGCATGAAAGCCAGCAGAAACCGCTGCGCCCTGGCTCGGCCAAGACCAGGCTGGCCGATGCCTTGGGAGCGAAGGAACAGAAGATCCGGGAGTGACGCAATCCGACCGTCGGGACGATCCGGATCAACTCTGAACGACGCGAAGCCGATCGCCTGAAGAGGCTTTAGCCGCCTGCGAGCGCTTTCTGGAGGGCGGTGACGATCGCGCCGAATATGTCATCGCGGATCGCAGCGCCAATACTGAGGATCAGGCCAAGGAGGACAATCCCGATCAGGCCCGCAATCAGGCCATACTCGATAACGGTGGCACCTTCCTCGTCGCGAAGAAACCGCCTGCCCAGGTGTTTGATGGCTTCTCGGCCCGCCGACGTTCTGTTCACCCCAAACACTCCCTGGAACGAACGTTTCGTTCCCAATGATTGGATCAGCGGAGCTGATCGATGCCAAACCGCTCAGGCGATAGGCCTGCGTTCGCAGGAACACAGGTCTCTATACCGCCTCCATCAGATGCGGAATGAGGGGCTCGTCGGCCGGTGGCATCGGATAGTCTCTCAGCCGGACCGCGCGCACCCACTTCAACTCCTGATTTTCCTGTCCTCTTGGGACACCATTCCATCTGCGGCAGATGAAAAGTGGCATAAGTAGGTGAAAATCCTCGTAAGTATGACTGGCAAAAGTGAGTGGAGCCAGACACGCTTCGTTAACCTCGATTGCCAGTTCTTCCCGCAATTCCCGGATGAGGGTTTCCTCCGGTCGCTCGCCCTGTTCGACCTTTCCGCCCGGAAATTCCCACAATCCCGCCATGGATTTCCCTTCCGGGCGCTGTGCCAGAAGAATGCGCCCGTCCGCATCAACAAGCGCGCATGCCGCGACAAGCACGATCTTAGTCATCGTCGACGTCCTGTCCTGAAACACCTGCCTAACGGATCGTTAAGCACGCTTGAAGCCTTAGGGTGCGGACCCATAAATGAGGATGAAATGGTTTGAAGCGGATTGCGCGTCCTCAAGAAGCGGAAGCGTAGGAAATGTGGTTCATTTTCAAGCCTTTCGCGACGTAGAGGAGGCGCAATCCGGTCAAATCCGAAGGACATGAAAATGGCTTCACCCCGCTTCGTCAGCGTACTTGACCGGGCATACAGCCCGCTCTGCGCACCCTTCCTAACGGGGTTTCGCCATTTCTCATGCCATTTCGTCCTCATTTATGGGTCCGCACCCTAGAGTTACCGGCACCGCTCGGGCTTCTAGCTGCGGTAGTCGCCGTTGATGGCGACATATTCCTTGGTGAGGTCGCAGGTCCACACCGTCGCACTGCCCGTGCCCAGGCCGAGTTCCACGCGTATCGTGATGTCTTCCTGCTCCATGACCGCGGATGCCGCCGCTTCGCTGTAGTCCGGATCCCGCTCGCCGTCGACGGCCACACGGACATCACCGAACCAAATCGCCAGCCGGTCCCGGTCGGCAGGCTCGCCGGCCTTGCCGACAGCCATGACCACACGCCCCCAGTTTGCGTCCTCGCCGGCAATCGCCGTTTTCACGAGCGGCGAATTGGCAATTGAAAGGGCGATCCTCTTTGCCGAGGCATCACACTCCGCGCCTTCAATGCTGACCTCGACGAATTTCCGTGCACCTTCGCCGTCTCTAACGATCTGATGGGAAAGGTCGAGCATCACGTCGCCGAGGGCCGCGCGCAGGATTTCCACGCGGGGATCGTCCAGCGTGGTCACCGGCTCGATGCCCTTTTCCGCGGCGGCACCGGTTGCGAACAGGAGCACCGTATCGGAGGTCGAGGTGTCGCTGTCGACCGTGATGGCATTGAAGCTTCCGCCGGTCTCGCCGCTGAGCAGCGCCTGAAGAACATCCGGGGAAACGGCTGCATCGGTGAAGATGAAGGACAGCATGGTCGCCATGTCCGGAGCGATCATGCCGGCTCCCTTGGCGATGCCGCTGATCGTCATCGTTTCGCCGTCCAGCTCGACGCTCGCGGTCGCCACCTTGGGATAGGTGTCCGTGGTCATGATCGCCTTGGCCGCGTCAAGCCAGCCGGCGCTGCCCTGGGCGACTTTGAGATCATCGATCACACCGGAAAATTTCTCGGCGGCAAGCGGTTCGCCGATCACGCCGGTCGAAGCGAGGAAGATCTCGCCGTCGGCGCAGCCAAGCGCTCTGGAGACGATTTCGGCGGAAAGCCGGACAGCTTCGGCACCCTTCTTTCCGGTAAAGGCGTTGGCATTGCCGGAGTTCACCAGAAGCGCGCGCGCCTTGCCGCCACCGACCCGGGCCTTGCACCAGTCGACCGGCGCGGACGAACATTTCGATCTGGTGAAAACACCGGCAACGGACGTGCCTTCGGACACCGTCGCCAGCAGCACGTCCGTGCGGCCCTTGTACTTGATCCCCGCTGAAGCGGTCGCGAATTGAACGCCCTTGATCTCCGGCATGTCCGGGTAGGATTTGGGGGCGAGCGGGGAAATGGTCGTCGACATCGAAGCTGATCCGGTCAGAAAGCGTGAAAGGTCCCTGCGCCACTCATGAAAGCGGCTGAAAACATCAGCAGTGTATGACCCAGGCCGAAGCACCTGACAAGTGGCAGTCCTCGCGCGCACCGGCGCTCTCGCCGACCCGGCCCAGTTGCCTGAACACGGAACCCGGCGGCGGGCCGCCGCCGGGTTCCGGGACCGGCGTCAAAATGTAGGGAAAGCGGAATTACTCCGTCTTTTCCCCTTCTTCAGCAGGCTGGGCAGGTTCTTCAGCAGGCTGCGCGTCCTCACCGGGCTTGGCCAGGCTCTCATCGAGGATCTCGATTTCGGTGCCCTCCTTGAGCTCCGCCATCCTGGCTTCGTAATGCTCGCGGAACAGCTGCTGACGCAGGTTGCCTTCCACCTCTTCGAAAGCCGGCTTTTCCGCCCGGCGTTTGTCTTCCAGCTTGATGACGTGCCAGCCGAACTGGGTTTCCACCGGTTCCGTAGTATAGGAACCGGGCTCGAGAGCCAAAACGGCCTCTTCGAACGGCTTGACCATCTGGCCCTGCTTGAAATAGCCGAGATCACCGCCATTCGGGCCGGACGGACCGGTAGACTTTTCCCTTGCAAGTTCGGCAAAATCGGCGCCGCCCTCGAGTTCCTTGACGAGTTCTTCCGCCTCGGCCTTTTCCTTCACGAGGATGTGGCGGGCGCGGATCTCTTCTTCGCCTTCAAAATCGGCAAATTGCTCTTCATAGGCCGCCTTGAGGTCCTCTTCGGAAATTGCTCCACCGATTTTCTGGGCGAGATAGGCATTGCGCAGCGCCTGCAACTCCAGGAACTCGAGCTGGTTCTTGAAGGCTGGATCCTGATCGATGCCGTCCTCGCGCGCGGCCTGCGCCAGCAGCTCCATATCGACCATTGCTTCCAGCAGAAGCTGGCGCCATTGTGCCGGCGGGAAGCGCTGCAATTCCTGCCCGAGGTCACGCGCTGCAAAGGCAATATCAGCTTCCGTGATTTCCGCCTCACCAACTTTTGCGACCACGTCATCCGGCTCTGCGGCGGACAGGGAAGTGGATCCGAGCGACAAGGCCAGGAACGAAATGGCGAGTGCCTGAGCCGGCCTGCGCATCGAGATTCGCAACATGAGAAGTCCTTTACGTATAGGAACAGTAATCTTTCTTCCCTCCTTCGCGGAGGGCACGGGTACATTGCGCATTCCGGCAGCGTTGACAAGCATTGAGCCCCCTCTTATCTGTCGGGCGTCCCTGCCGCGGGCCGGGATGGCATCTTTTCGGCCGCGTTCATCGGCCAGCGCATCGCGCTTGGCCGCAACGTGGATAGCAATTGAGACGATTTCATGGGCGGGCGCCAGATTGCCAGTTGACGCCGCCTCGTAGGGAAGGACCGCCACATGGCTGGCCTTGGCGCTTTAGCACGTAAGATTTTCGGCTCGGCCAACGACCGAAAGATCAAGACTTTTCGAGCAAAAGTCGAACAGATCAATGCCCTCGAGCAGGAAACGCAGGCCCTGTCGGACGACGCCCTGAGGGCGCGCACCGAAGAATTCCGCAATCAGCTCAAGAACGGCGCGAGCCTTGAGGACCTGCTCGTCCCGGCGTTCGCGACGGTCCGCGAAGCAGCGCTCCGCGCGCTCGGCCAGCGGCACTACGACGTGCAGCTGATCGGCGGCATGGTGCTGGATTCCGGACAGATCTCCGAAATGCGCACCGGTGAGGGCAAGACCCTTGTCGCAACCGCACCGGTCTACCTGAACGCCCTTGCCGGCAAGGGCGTCCATGTGGTCACCGTGAACGACTATCTCGCCCAGCGCGACAGCGAATGGATGGGCCAGGTTTACAAGTTCCTGGGCCTCAGCGTCGGCTGCATCGTCCACGGCCTGTCGGACGAAGAACGCCGCGCCGCCTATGCGGCCGACGTGACCTACGGCACCAACAACGAGTTCGGCTTCGACTATCTGCGCGACAACATGAAGCACGACCGCCAGTCGATGGTTCAGCGCGGGCATCATTATGCCATCGTCGACGAAGTCGATTCGATCCTGATCGACGAAGCGCGGACACCGCTGATCATTTCCGGTCCGCTGGAAGACCGGTCCGATTTCTACAACACCATCGATGCGTTTATCCCGCATCTGACGTCCGAGGATTTCGAGCTGGACGAAAAGGCGCGCTCCGCGTCCTTCACCGAAGCGGGCAACGAAAAGCTTGAACGCCTGCTGGGCGAAGCGGGCCTGCTGAAGGGCTCTTCGCTCTACGACGTGGAAAACGTCGCCGTGGTGCACCACCTGCAGCAGGCGCTGAAAGCTCACAAGCTGTTTCAGCGCGACAAGGATTACATCGTCCGCAACGACGAAGTGATCATCATCGACGAATTCACCGGCCGCATGATGCCGGGACGCCGGTTCTCCGAAGGCCTGCACCAGGCGCTGGAGGCACGCGAGAAGGTCCGGATCCAGCCGGAAAACCAGACACTCGCTTCCATCACCTTCCAGAACTATTTCCGCATGTACGAAAAGCTGGCCGGTATGACCGGTACGGCCCAGACCGAAGCGGACGAGTTCGCGGACATCTACAGGCTCGAAGTCGTCGAAGTCCCGACCAACCTTCCGGTGAAGCGGACCGACGAGGACGACGAGGTCTACCGGACGTTCCAGGAAAAATTCAACGCCATCGTCCAGCTGATCGACGATTGCAAGGAACGCGGCCAGCCGGTGCTGGTCGGCACCACGTCCATCGAGAAGTCGGAACTCCTGGCCGAGCTCCTGAAAAAGCACGGCTACAAGCAGATCGACCTGAGCGACCCCGCCGCCTTTGCCGCCGCGCAGAAGAAGGAAGCCGGCAAGGCCAAGGTCTTCGCGGTTCTGAACGCGCGCTATCACGAGCAGGAAGCCTTCATCGTCGCGCAGGCCGGTCTCCCGGGCGCGGTGACGATCGCCACCAACATGGCCGGCCGCGGCACCGACATTCAGCTCGGCGGCAACGCCGACATGCAGATCGCCATGGAACTGGGCGACATGCCGGAAGGCGAAGAACGCTCCGCGCGCGAGGCGCAGATCCGCGCCGAGGTGGAAGAACTCAAGAAAAAGGCCCTGGCCGCCGGCGGCCTCTACGTGGTCGCCACCGAGCGCCACGAAAGCCGCCGCATCGACAACCAGCTCCGCGGCCGTTCCGGCCGCCAGGGCGACCCGGGCCGGTCCAAGTTCTTCCTGTCGCTGCAGGACGACCTGATGCGCATCTTCGGCTCCGACCGCATGGATTCCATGCTCCAGAAGCTGGGCCTGGAAGAAGGCGAAGCCATCATCCACCCCTGGATCAACAAGGCTCTGGAAAAGGCGCAGCAGAAGGTCGAGGCGCGCAACTTCGACATCCGCAAGAACCTCCTGAAGTTCGACAACGTGATGAACGACCAGCGCAAGGTGGTCTTCGAGCAGCGTATCGAACTCATGGACAGCGACGCGATCCAGGAAGCCGTGGCCGACATGCGCCATGACGTGATCGACGACCTGGTCGCCAACCACATTCCCGAGCGCGCCTATCCCGAACAATGGGATACGGAAGGCCTGGAGGAAGAGGTCCGCAAGTATCTGAACCTCGACCTGCCGATCAAGGACTGGGCGGCCGAGGAAGGCATTGCCGACGAAGAGGTGAAGCAGCGCCTGCGCAAGGCGGCCGACGAAGCCATGGCGCAGAAGGTCGCCAAGTATTCCCCGGACATCATGCGCAAGGTGGAAAAGGCCATTCTGCTGCAGACCCTCGACAATTTGTGGCGAGAGCATCTTGCCAACCTGGACCACCTGCGCTCGGTCGTCGGCTTCCGCGGTTATGCGCAGCGTGACCCGCTGCAGGAATACAAGACCGAGGCCTTCACGCTGTTCGAGGCCATGCTGGCCCAGTTGCGCCAGATGACCACCGCCCAGTTGCTGCGCGTGGAACTCGTCAGCCAGCAGCCGCCGGAAATGCCGGCGGAGCCGGAGATGCACGCCCATCACATCAATCCGCAGACCGGAGAAGATGAGATGGCCATGGCGGACCAGCAGGTCGTTCCGCCAGCCTCTCGCGACCCGAACGACCCCTCCACCTGGGGCAAGGTCGGCCGCAACGAGACCTGCCCCTGCGGCTCCGGCAAGAAATTCAAGCATTGTCACGGCGCGTTTGCCTGAGCTGCACACAAGCACCGAAAAACAAGAGGCCGGTCCATTGCTTGGGCTGGCCTTTTTCCTGTTTTTACGGCAGGTTGCGCCAACAAGACCGGCCAGAGCAAAATGAACGAAAACGCCGCCTCGAAAATCTACGTTTCCAGACGGGAGGGCGCACGCCCGGCAGCACCCGTCCTCAGCGTCATCGTTCCCGTCTACAACGAAGACGAAGTCATCCGCCACTTTCTGGAAGCGACCCGTCCGGTGCTGGACCGGACCGGATTGAAATACGAATACGTGTTCATCGACGATGGCAGCCGCGATGCGACGGCGGACATCCTGGCGGAAAGCCTTGCGGGCGGTCTGCCCGGCCGGATGGTGGGACTGTCCCGGAATTTCGGCAAGGAAGCGGCCCTTTCCGCCGGTCTGGAGGCAGCCCGGGGTGACGTTGCGGTCATCATCGATGCCGACCTTCAGGACCCGCCGGAACTGATCCTTCGAATGCTGGACAGCTGGCGTGCCGGCTATGACGTCGTCTACGGTCTGAGGGTCGACCGCTCGTCCGACACGATGATGAAACGCTCCACCGCGGGCATGTTCTACCGCCTGTTCAACCGGCTCGCCAATATCGACATGCCCGCCAACGCCGGCGATTTCCGCCTTATCGACCGGGCCGTCATCGACGCCCTTCTGAAGCTGCCGGAGCGCAACCGGTTCATGAAGGGCCTGTTTGCCTGGGTCGGTTTTCCGGCCGTCGCCCTGCCCTATGAGCGCCCGCCGCGCAAGGCCGGCACGGGCAAGTTCAACTACTGGAAACTCTGGAACTTCGCACTCGACGGCCTGACCGGGTTCACCACGCTTCCGCTCAGAGTGTGGTTCTACGGCGGTGTGCTCATTTCGCTGAGCGCCTTTGCCTACGCGCTCTTTCTGATCATCCGAACCTCGCTGTTCGGTGTCGATGTTCCGGGCTATGCGTCGCTGATGGTTGCGCTGCTGTTTTTCTCCGGGGTCCAGTTGCTGTCGATCGGCATGATCGGCGAATACATCGCCCGACTGTTCAACGAAGCGAAACAGCGGCCGGTCTACATCGTGCAGGACGTCATCGAAGGGACCCCGTCCGATGACCGCGGCAACAGGGACGGCAACGGGAGCGCCGGCGCCGATGGCCAGTGACGCCGGGCGCCGCAAACTGAAGACGGAAACCGCCGCCGTCGGGAAGTTCGCGATCATCGGCGTTCTGGCAACGCTGACCCACGCCGGTGTGGCCGCCACGCTTCTGGAGACGGGAACGCTGTCCGCCTTTCCCGCCAATCTCTGCGGCTTCCTGGCTGCCTTTGGCGTTTCCTTCAGCGGCCATTATTTCTGGAGTTTCGCCCATCTGCGCCGGAAGGGAGCTGTGCTGAAGAGCATGACCCGCTTCCTGGTGATCGCCGTGTCGGGCTTCCTGCTCAATTCGACGGTTCTCGCCCTCTGGCTCGGACTGACACCCTGGCCCGACCTCATCGGACTGCTGTTTTCAATCGCCATCGTTCCCGCCCTCAGCTTTCTGGGGGCGAGGCTCTGGGCCTTTTCCCATGCTCCCGCCGAACCGCAATGATCGAAACGGGCTCCCGCATATGACCGCTTCCCGCGCTGCGCTCTGGTATGGCGGCCTCGTCTGCCTCCTGTTCGCACTGATCCCCACCCTCACTTTTCCCAATCCGCCACTGGACGTCGTGGAAGGCTTTGCCTGGGGGCGCGAACTTCAGCTCGGTTACACGAAACATCCGCCCATGCAGGCCTGGCTGCTGGAGCTCAGCTATCATCTGACGGGCGGACACTATTTCGGCGGTTACTGGTTGAGCGCCCTGTGCGCTGCCCTTGGCTACCTGATGATCTGGACGTTGAGCAAACGGCTTGGCCTGTCCGGCTGGCAGGCCTTCTGGGCCATCGCCCTGACCAGCGTGACCTTCTACTTCACCCTGCCCTTGCCGGAGTTCAACCCGAACATTCTTCAGATCCCGGTCTGGGCCGGCATGATCCTGCTGTTTCACCGGGCGCTCGAAAAGGGACACTGGCTGGACTGGGTCGCGCTCGGCGCCCTTGCCGCCTTCGGCCTTTACACGAAATATTTCGTGCTACTCCTGATCGGCGCCATCGGCCTCTACACGCTGGTCTTTGGCGATGCCCGCAGGCACCTCGCTTCCGCCGGACCCTGGCTCGCGGCGCTCGTCTGTGCCGCGCTGCTCGTACCGCATATCCTGTGGCTGCTCGATACGGATTTGCTGACATTCCGCTACGCCGCCAGCCGCAGCAACCCGCCCGAATCATTCCTCGATCACATCCTCAATCCGCTGAGTTTCCTGGCCGCGCAGATCGGCAACCATGCGGGCCCGTTCCTGGTGGTGCTTGCCGGCCTCGGCTGGACGGGCGTGAAGACCTTCAGGACGACGCGCCGGCAATCCGTTCAGTCGCTTGCTGCCCATGGCGACCGCTTCCTGCTCTGGTTCGCCTTCGTGCCCCTGGTCGTCGTCCTGGTGAGCTCGGCGGTTTCCGGCAACGAATTCGAACACATGTGGGGCACGCCGATGTTCGTGCTCTCCGGCATCGCCGCGGTGCGGTTTCTGGCGCTTCCCGGTTCGTTGCCCTTCCCCCGGCGCGCCCTGGCGGCGGCCATCGCCATCCAGGCGATCTTTCTCGGTGTGATTTTCGGACAGGCGGTTCTGGAGCCCTACTGGAAGCAGA
The DNA here is from genome assembly GCF_026240905.1 of Roseibium salinum. Classification (NCBI taxonomy): domain Bacteria; kingdom Pseudomonadati; phylum Pseudomonadota; class Alphaproteobacteria; order Hyphomicrobiales; family Stappiaceae; genus Roseibium; species Roseibium salinum. The sequence goes on along the minus strand of NZ_JAPEVI010000003.1, from coordinate 3,959,672 downwards.
AGCAGACGCGGATGCATTATCCCGGCAAAGCCGTTGCCGCCGAGCTTGCGGCCATCTGGAAATCCGAAACGGGCTCGGACCTGGCCTATGTCGCCGGTGACATGTGGTCCGCGGCGCACATCACGCTTTATGCACCTGGCCGGCCGTCCATGTTCTATCTTCATGATCGCGACGTGAGCCCCTGGATCGACGTGGCCGATGTCCAGGCCAGGGGACTGATGGTCGTCTGGCGCGGCGACCGGCAGCAACCGCCCAGCGAATTCCTGAGGCTTTACCCCGGTGCCGTTCGCGACGGCCACAAGGTCTTCGCCTATCAGACCCCCGGCGAGATCCCCGACGTCACCATCAACTGGCTGATCATTCCGCCGGGCGATGTTGCAACCGAGCCGGAATGATCACCGCCGCACGCGGTGTGCAAATGCTCTTTCAATGCGGCCACCCGGCCGAACACGACGCGAGCCTGGATCGCAAAATCTGAGGTTTTGCGCCACTCAACCTTCACCTTTTTGCACCACCCGTTGAAGCCGGGTCATTTGATGAGCGACAAGACCGTAAACCGCTGGAAACAACGGCAAAAGACAACTAACTTTGCGCCATGATCGATATGGCTGAAATCGACGGGATTGAAGACTGGCTGATCGACCAGGCGCTCGGCTCGCCGGACATGGCAACCATGTTCGCCGAGATGTGCGAGCGGCTGCGCCGCTGCCATGTGCCCGTGGACCGCGCGATGATCGGGTGGTCGGTGCTCCATCCGCTGATCGACGCGGAAGCGGCAATCTGGGAAAACGGCAATGCGCTTCAGCACCAACAGATCGCCCACGCACAGGAGGACACCGAGGACTGGCTCAAGAGCCCGATCCGTTCGGTCCTTGTGAACCGCGAACCGGTAATGCGGCGGCGGCTCACCAACGCCAACGCCCCGTCCGAATTTCCGCTGCTCGAAAGTCTCTCCGCCGCCGGCTACAGCGACTATGTCGTGATCATGACGGAATTCGACATACCGACCATACGCGACGAAATCTCGACGTCCGGCATCGTGGTGAGCTGGGCGACGAAGGAGGAAAACGGCTTTTCCGACGAGGCCCTGACGGCAATCCGGTATATTCAAAGGCGCCTGGCCCTGGCCGCCCGCGCGACCCTGGAAGCCCAGATCAGCAGGACGATCGCCGAGACCTATCTGGGCAAGATCGCCGGCAACAAGGTGCTGCACGGACAGATCCGTCATGGCGACGGCGAAAACATCGATGCCGTGGTGTATTTCAGCGACATGCGCAACTCGACCGCGATTGCCGAGAAGCTGGGGCCGGATGCCTATCTGTCCTGGCTGAACACTTATTTCGAGGCGACGGCGGGCGCCATACTGGGAAACGGCGGCGAAGTCCTCGACTTCATCGGCGACGCCGTGCTGGGCGTGTTTCCGACCGGCGGGCAGAGCCTTGAGACATCCGTGGCGCAGGCAATTGCAGCCGCGGATGAAACCCGCAAGCGCCTCACGGCCATCAATGCCGATCCCGGGCTCCCGCAGCCCCTGAAGGCGGGCATCGCGCTGTCCGTCGGGTCCGTCATGTTCGGCAATATCGGCGTTCCGAACCGGATGACGTTTTCCGTGATCGGCCAGACCGTGCACGCGGCCGCGCGCATCGAGAGCCTGACGAAATCCGTCGGCGTGGATGTCCTGATGACGGACGATATCGCCAGGTTCGCCGGCGCGAGATCGCGTCCGGTGGGCGCCTTTTCGCTCGACGGTTTTGCCGAACACCAACCGCTTTTCGCTCTGGAATAGTCCTTCACAACCATCGCCGGCCGCAGCCGTGCGGCCCCTGCCAGCCAACCCCGCCCACGCCAGAACCTGGACCGACATGACCGACCTTCGACCCGCCGCCGCCGCTCATTTGCCCTACCGGGAACAGGAAGCAACCGGACCCGACACGGGATCTCCCGTTGTCCTGCTGCACGGTTTTGGAGGCGACCGTCTGACCTGGCAGATCGTCCAGACGGGGCTGGCCCCGACCAAGAGGTCGATCGCCTTCGACCTGCCCGGCCATGGCGAGGCGGTGAACTGGCCCAGAATCGGCAATGCCGGTGTGGCGGCGAAGGCGGTGTCGCAATCGCTGGACGCCCTGGGCCTCACCAGGGTCCACCTGGTCGGCCACTCCATGGGCGGCGCGGTGGCCGCGCTGGTGGCGCTGAGGACACCCGAGATTGCTGCGAGCCTCACACTCCTGGCGCCGGGAGGCTTCGGGCCCGAAATCAACCACCGGCTCCTGCGCCGCTATGCGGCGGCAACCGATGCGGCGGAAATGGAAGTGCTGCTTGAACAGTTCTTCGGCTGGGAATTCAAGCTGCCGAAATTCCTCGCCAGGACCGCCGCTGAAAGCCGCGCCCGGCCCGGGGCGGTCGCGACGCTGGAGACCATCGCGGACGAAATCATCGACGGCGCCGTACAGAAAACCCTGCCGAGGGACGAACTGGCCGCGCTTCCAATGCCGATCAAGGTGATCTGGGGAACCCAGGACCGGGTCCTGCCGACACGCCAGGCCCACAAGCTGCCGGGCACCGTGGCCACGCATATCTTCGAGCGGGTCGGCCACATGGCACATCTTGAGATCCCGAAGGAAGTGACGCGGCTGATCCTGCAGAACGCCGGGGAGCGTTAGCCGCGCGCCGGCGTTCGCCCGCTCGTTGCCCCCGCTCGGTGCCGTTGAAACGCTCTGGAATTGAACCCGATCCAGGCTGACCTATGCCTCCGGCAGGAGTCCGTCCCGCCAGGTCTCGCCGATCACACGGCGTGCCATCATGTGCGAGCGCGCCGCGTTGATGCTGTCGACAGCGATCAGCTGGTTTTCCTTCAGATAGGCGACATAGAACTTGTGGCTCTCCGGCGATCCGGTCACGACCGTCGTGTCATAGCCTTCCGAAAGCCCTGCAATCTGCAGTTTGATGTCGTACTGGTCCGACCAGAACCAGGGCAGCGGATCATAGTCGACATCCTCGCCGAGCAGCGACTGCGCCGCGATCTTGGCCTGGTCGATCGCGTTCTGCACGCTCTCCATGCGCACGGAGCGCTTGTAGCGGTTGGAATAAAAGCGCGTGCAGTCGCCGACGGCGTAGATATCCGGATCGCTTGTCTGGCCGCAGCCGTCCACCAGGACCCCGTTGTCGACGTCAAGGCCCGCTTCGGCGGCAAGCTGGTCGTTCGGTTCCGCGCCGACGGCGATCAGGACCAGTTCCGCCGGAATAACTTCGCCCGTCGTCAGCTTCACACCGCTGACGGCGCTCTCGCCCTGGAGGCACTCGATGCCGGTGTTGAGACGCAGATCGATGCCGTGGGACAGGTGCAGCGTTGCGAAAAAGGACGACACGGTCTCACTGACGACGCGCTTCATCACACGATCCTGAGCTTCGATCACCGACACTTCCTTGCCGAGCGCCCGGGCGACGGCCGCCACCTCCAGACCGATATAGCCGGCGCCGATGATCGCGAGCCGGTTGCACGCCTTCAGGCTTTCGCGGATCGCGTCGACATCGGCTATGGAGCGGAGCGTGACGACGCCCTGTTTGTCCGCCCCGGCAAGCGGCAGCCTGCGCGCATAGGTGCCGGTTGCCAGAACCAGCTTGCCGTAGGAAAGCGTGCTGCCGTTCTCCAGGTTCAGGCGCTTGGCGGCCCGGTCGATCGCGACGACCCTTGTATTGGGGATGAGGTCGATATTGTTCGTGGAGAAAAACGCCGGCGGGCGCAGCCAGAGCCCTTCCGCGCCAATGTCACCGGCGAGAAACTTTTTCGACAGGGGCGGTCTTTGATAAGGCGGATGCGGTTCGTCACCGATCAGGCGCAACGGCCCTTCAAACCCGCCTTGCCGCAGGGACTGCGCCATCTGCGCACCGGCCTGCCCCGCACCGATGATGACGATTTCTTCTTGCATGCCATTCGCCTCTTCAAGCCTGCGCTGTTGAGCCTGTCTTGTGACAGCAGCCGTAGCATGAAGATTGGCGAATCGCCAGAAGGGCGAATTGCCGCGAGGGACCCTCGCGGCAATCGAAACCGGGATCGATTATGCGCTGCGAACGTCCTGAAGGAATTGCGCAATTTCCTGGCGGATCAGGTCACCCTGCTGGCCAAGGGATTCAGCAAGGTGCTCCACTTCCGCACCGTTCGAGCGCGCCAGTTCGGCGGCCGAACCAACGGCCGCCATGCGTCCGACCCCTTCTTCGGAACGGGCCGAGGCGCTGGAGACGTTCTGGGAGATCGCCTGGACGGCCATGTCCTGCTGCTGGACGGCGGCGGCCACGGCCGAGGCAAGGCCTTCCATGTCGGAGATGATCCGGTTGACGTCCTCGATCGCCCGCACCGCCTGGCCGGACGAACCCTGGATCGCCTCGATCTGCGTCGCGATGTCCTCGGTCGCCCGGGACGTCTGGTCGGCAAGCTGTTTCACCTCCGCGGCAACCACGGCAAACCCCTTGCCGGCTTCGCCCGCACGGGCGGCTTCGATGGTGGCGTTCAGGGCGAGCAGGTTCGTCTGGTTGGCGATGTCGCGGATGAGGCCCATCACCTCGCCGATACGGTCGGCGGCACCGGAGAGTTCCTCCATGGTCGCAACCGTCGAGGATGCGCTGCGAACGGCCTGCTGGGCAACTTCCGTCGACTTGTTGGCCTGCCCGGAAATCTCGGCGATGGACTGGGCGAGCTCTTCGGCCGAATGGGCCGCCGAGGTCACGTTTTCCGCCGCCGTGCGGACCGCGCCGGCCGCTTCCTCTGACTCGTCGGCGACATCATCTGCCGACTGTTCCATGGATTTCGACGTCTGCCGCAGCTCGTCATTTGCCCTGTCGAGGCTGTCGAGCGCCTGAGAAACGGTGCCTTCGAACCGCTCGATCAGGCCGTTGAGCCGAGAAACCCGCTCCTCACGCTTGCGGCTTTCCAGATCCTGCGCTTCGGCGAGCTCAAGCCGCTCGACCGCATTGTCGCGGAACACCTGAACCGTCCGGCTCATCGAGGCGAGTTCGGAATTGCCGGCGACCTCGGGAAGGTCGAGGTCGGTCTGACCGCCGGCCAGAGCTTCCATGGCCGCCTGCAGGCGGGTCAGCGGACGGGAAATGGACTGGCCGATGAGCAGCGCAATGGCCGGAAGCAGGAACAGAAGCCCGAGGATCGTACCCCCGATCGTGAAAGCGGCGATCGAGCGCGCATTTTCCAGCTGCCCGGCCGCTTCGCTCTGGATCCCACCGGCCGCGGCATTGAGAGACGCGATATGCGGCGGCACGAGATCGAACAGGTTCTCCAGCAGTTCGACATATTCCGTCTTCTGCAACGCCGCTTCCGCGTACTGATCGAAGGTGGCGTTGTAGACGGCCATGTTGTCCGTCAGTTCTTTTTTGATGGCGTCGGAGATGTAGACCTTCTTCAGGAGCTTTTCGAAGGCACTGAATTCAGCCTCGAAAACGTCCAGGGAAGCCGGCGTGTTGTTCAGCGTGAATTCCTTTTCGGCAAGCTGGACCGCAAGGATGGCGCGGGCAAGCTTTTCAAAGTCCGGCCCGCCGCCGAATTTCATTTCTTCCTGCAAACGGTTCTTCACGGCGCCGGCGGTCTCGTTCAGGACGGCCAGATAGCCCATCGTGCTGTCATAGCCAATTTTCTGCTGGACGGCGTCGAGCATTTCGAACGCACCCTTGGTCCCTTCCAGCGTGTCCTTCAGGTCCGCAAGCTCGGCCGTATAGGCAGAAGCGGCCGGGTTGTCCGCAATCCTGGCCAGCATCTGCCCCGACTCGGCCAGTTTCGCATCGAAGGCCTGGAAATCCCCGGATGACGGTGTGGAAAGATACCGCTTCTCGATTGCCCTGAGGTCGCCGCCCGTCTGCGATAGCCCCGCAACCTGTTCGGCGAGGGTCGCACTGTCGCTCATGCGCGCAAAAGCGGTGTTCAGTTCGTTCTGGCTCCAGAAGAAGGCAGCCCCGATCGCGAGCAGTCCCACAATCGTGAAAAGGCTGAGCGCGAGTATCCTGATCTTGACCGACAGTCTGGACAAGATCTGAAAAGGTGATTGAGATCCGATGGCCACCAGCGTATGTCCCTTTAGACGCGAGATTGCGCTGTAGAATTGGCTAGAAATGCCAATTTACGGTTAACGCATGCACCACTCTCCCACCTAAGGCTGCCGCGTTCGCCGGCAGCCCGCTCTCCATTGAGGCCGTCTTGAATTTTCTTGCCAAAGCCGCGCCGGTGATTTTCGTTCTGTTGTGGTCCACCGGGTTCATCGGTTCGAAACTCGGCGCACCCTATATCGAGCCGATGACGTTCCTGACGGTGCGTTTTGCGCTGGTCGTGCCGGTGCTGCTGTTGCTGGCGGTACCGCTTGCAAGGTCCTGGCCGCGGACGCCGGCCGCCATCATCCATTGCATCGTGGCCGGCATGCTGGTCCACGGCCTCTATCTCGGCGGTGTGTTCTGGGCGATCAAACAGGGCATGCCCGCGGGCCTTTCCTCCATCATCGTCGGACTGCAGCCGGTCCTGACCGCCCTGATGGCCGTCCTGCTGCTGAAGGAATCCGTTTCGCCGAAGCACTGGCTCAGCATGGCGGTCGGCGCAACGGGCCTTGCCCTGGTGCTCGGCCCGAAATTCGATCTCGACGTCGGCGGAATCACTCCGGTGACCGTCGCCGCGGTCCTGGCTGCGGTGCTCACCATCAGTCTCGGCACGGTTTACCAGAAGCGCTTTGCCCAGAAGACCGACCTGCTGGCCGCGACGGTCTGGCAATACGTCGGCGCGCTGCTTGTCACCGCTCCGCTCAGCCTTGCGGAAAGCTGGCAGATCACCTGGTCCGGCGAGCTCATCTTCGCCATGGCCTGGCTCGTTTTTGTCCTGTCGGTGGGCGCAATCCTGCTGCTGATGCTGCTTATCCGCGAAGGCGCGGTTTCCCAGGTCGCCAGCCTCTTCTATCTGGTGCCGGTCGCAACCGCGGTCGAAAGCTATTTCCTCTTCGGGGAAACGCTGTCGCCGATTCAGCTCGCCGGCATGGCGCTGGTCATCGGCGCGGTTCTGACCATCCGGAGATCGACGAAAAAGCCGTGATGCCTCCGGAGCTCAATCCTCGAGGGTGTTGAACAGGGCAAGCTGCTTTTTCTGCCGCCTCCGGAACTTCCTCTGGCGTGAAATCGCAGCGTTCAACTCGCCGCCGAGAATGAAGACCAGTGCGCAGATATAAAGAAAGATCATCGCGGTCATGATGCCCGCGAGCCCGCCGTAGGTGGAGACGTAATTGGCGAAACTCGCCAGATACGCTCCGAAAAGACTGCCCGCGATGATCCACATGCAAAGGGTTGCCAGGACGCCGGGCCACAGGTCCTTGAAGGACCGCCGGCCGGCCGGCAGCAGCCAGTGGGTGATGAACAGGCCGATAACCAGCAGCGAGCCCGCGAGCGTATAGCGCGCGACATTGATCGAGAGCAGGAACTCCTCGACACGCGGCGCGCGGGCCGCGACGGCCTCCAGGGCAAGAGGCGCCAGCACCACAAGAAACGTATAGGCCAGCAGGATGAACGCTCCCAGCAGCACCAGCCCGATGGACTGCAGGCGCAAAAGAATGACCGAGCGCTTGTCCTGTTGCCGGTAGGCCCGGTTCAGCGCTGTGCGCAGGGCTTCCACGCCGTTTGACGAAAACCAGAGCGCCGCGACGGCACCGAATGTCAGCACATCCCCGCGCGGCACCGTCAGGACCTTCTGCACCTCACGGGCAACAGGCGCCGCAACGCTTGACGGCCAGGACTGGAAAATCAGCTCCGAAACGGTGTCCGCCGCCTCCGTCATCCCGAAAAACGCCCCGAGAGAGGCGATGAAGATCAGCAGCGGGAAAATGGCCAGGAGCCCTGAAAGGGCGACGTGGCTGGCCATCGCGTATCCGTCATCCCGGTTGAAGTGACCGAGGGCATCTTTCAGAATCGCATAAATGACGAGAATTGACTGCCGGGCGCTCATGGGTTCGATGTGCCCTTGTAGGCGCGCCCCGTCAAGTCCGCGCGGAAAAACCGCCCCCTCCAAAAGGTGAAGAAATTCCGGCTCGACAAATGCAAGTGTGCGACGCAACATAGCTTCAACAAAAGGCGCCTCGGCGCAACAAATGAATATGGAGAACGCCCATGTCCACTGCAGCCATGAAGGGGGCAGTTTCGCCGGAGAGCCTTGCGGAACGAACGGAAGCTGCCGTTGCCACGCTGGACCGCCTGCTTGATCTTGCAGCGCAGCGTGTACGTGTCCGGGTCTCGAAGGACGGAGGCATATCCTCGCAGAAGATGGAAGAGGAACAGCGGGCAACGCACGGGCTCGCCTGGCTGGCGACCTACGTGGAGTCCCTGCGCCAGCTCGACGCCTACGCGCGGCGCCTGAAGGCGCAGGACCGGTACGGGGTGCTGGAAGACAGGATCGTCCAGCTTGGATTTTCCGAGTATCTGGCCCAGATCTTCGGCGGCATTGCCATGAACCAGGGCGAAACGGTCCGTCCCGCGGATCTCGGGATCGGCCGCGAGGAACTGCAAACCTTCAGGACCGCCGACATAGAGACCCTCATCGAGGCCGGCAACTCCCCTGAAATCCGCAGCGAAATCACCCGTCTCATCCGCGCTCAGGCCGGCCACTCGACCTTCGGCGATCCGGGGCTCGACGAGACGATGGAGCAGATCCGCAACGAAATGCGGCGCTTTGCGGAAGACACCGTCGTTCCGAACGCCCACGAGTGGCATCTGAAAAACGAGTACATTCCGCTCGACGTCATCAACCAGATGTCTGAACTCGGTGTCTTCGGCCTGACCATCCCGGAGGAATACGGCGGCCTTGGCCTCGGCAAGGAAGCCATGTGCGTGGTCTCCGAGGAGCTGTCCCGGGCCTATATCGGCGTCGGCTCGCTCGGAACACGCTCGGAAATCGCCGCGGAACTCATCCTGTGCGGCGGAACGGATGAGCAGAAGCAGCACTGGTTGCCGAAGATCGCTTCCGGCGAAGTGCTTCCGACCGCGGTCTTCACCGAACCCAACACGGGATCTGACCTTGCCTCGCTCAAGACCCGCGCGGTCCGTGAAGGCGACGCCTGGAAGATCTCCGGCAATAAGACCTGGATCACCCATCCGGTTCGCGCCGACATCATGACGCTGCTGGCACGCACCAATCCGCAGGAATCCGGCTACAAGGGCCTGTCTATGTTTATTGCCGAAAAGCCGCGCGGCACGGATGAAGACCCGTTCCCGGCCGAGGGCATGAGCGGCGGCGAAATCGAGGTGCTCGGCTACCGCGGCATGAAGGAATACGAGATCGCGTTTGACGGGTTCGAGGTCGGCCAAGAGAACCTGCTCGGCCAGGTCGAGGGCGAAGGTTTCAAGCAGTTGATGCAGACCTTTGAAGGCGCGCGGATCCAGACCGCCGCCAGAGCGTTGGGCGTCGCCCAGTCCGCCCTCGATCTCGGTCTGCGTTATGCCGAGGAACGCATCCAGTTCGGCAAGTCCCTGATCAGCTTCCCGCGCGTTTCGGACAAGCTCGCCATGATGACCGCTGAGCTGATGATCGCCCGCCAGCTCACCTATTTCTCGTCCTGGCAGAAGGATTCCGGCAAGCGCTGCGACCTGGAGGCGGGCATGGCCAAGCTGCTCGGCGCCCGCGTTGCCTGGGCCGCGGCCGACAATGCCCTGCAGATCCACGGCGGCAACGGCTTTGCGCTGGAATACGCCATTTCCCGCGTGTTGTGCGATGCCCGCATCCTGAACATTTTCGAAGGGGCGGCGGAGATTCAGGCCCAGGTGATCGCGCGCCGGCTGCTGGAGACGCGCGGCAACGCCTGAGGCGGCGTGGTCCGCCATCTTCTACTCGGACTTCTTGCGGGTGAACCGGTTCTCCAGCACCCCCACGATCGTCAGAACGATCAGGACGAGAACGGTGGCGACTGCCGCCAGTCCGAGCTCGCCGGCGCCGCATGCCATTCCGATGGCTCCCGCCAGCCACATGGATGCCCCGGTTGTCACGTTCACGACCGTACCGCCGCGGGCGAAAATCAGGCCCGCAGCGAGGAAGGCCACCCCGGCGGTCACGGCCTCGACCAGACGCAACGGATCGACCCTTTTCTGCTCACCCTCGCTGAAGGGAAGGTGTCCGATCTCCTGGCCGACAATCAGGAAGATGCAGGCCGCGAACGCAATCAGCATATGGGTGCGCAGCCCCGCGTCTTTGCCCCGCCCTTCGCGCTCGAAACCAATGACCCCGCCCAGGAGGATTGCGGCAAACATCCGCAGCAAGGCTATGTGAACAGGCAGGGCTGTCAGGTCGATGCTGAATTCGGAATAAATATCTTCAAACATTGCCAGAGGTTTCCTCTCCGGAAAAGAAACAGCCATGGCAACGTTTTTGTTCCTCTGCAGCTCACAACCGTTCCGAAACAAGGAACAGATCCTTGGCTGGACCGTTGACCAGATGCACCCGTGGACCACACGGGACTGGCAAGACGAGGAGATTGGTTCATGCATCAGGCAATCCGGTTGAAGCACGACGGTTGGGTCGTCATTGCCGACGGATCGAAGGCACTCTTTCTGCGCAACGCAGGTGACGAAGTGTTTCCGAACCTCGAAGTTTTCAAAAAGGAAGAGCAGGAAAATCCCGCGAACCGGGACCAGCTGACCGACCGGCCGGGCCGGTTCAATGACGGTCCGCAAGTTCACCGCAGTGCCGTGTCGGAAACGGACTGGCACCAGTTCGAGGAAGACAAGTTCGCCACGGAACTGGCGGAAACCCTCTACAAGCGTGCGCACAAGGGCGACTTCAGCGAGATCGTGCTCGTAGCCGCGCCGGCGGTGCTCGGCAAGGTCCGCAAGGAACTGCACAAGGAAGTTGCCGACAAGGTGGTCGCCGAGATCGACAAGGATCTGACCAACCATCCGGTCGACAAGATCGAGAAGCTTATTCTTCAAACGCCCTGAACCGGCAGGTCGGGCGAAACGCCGCAGGAACCCTTTTCCCGCCCGATCCGTTCGTTTCGGGAAAAGGCCGCAAACGCGGGAGGCCATGCACGGGGTTCGTTTAAAATCTCGAGTGAGGCAGATATGAGGTATCACGAATATTCGCACGAAAGAGACAGATCGGCTGACACGATTGATCCCGCCCGGGACGACAAAGCGCGTTACTTTCTGGGTTTCGGGCTTTCCGGAGCCATTCTGGCGCCATTCTGGCGCTGATCGTAGCGCTCTTGTTGACGGCGTACTGATCCGCCCCCCGCCATCGCCGGCGATCAGTCCCGTCAGACCGGCACAGGTCTGCCGGTTGACCGGCCCGACCGGTCAGGTGGCGCATCCCTCCAGGATGTGCTGATCGCCGTCAAACGAGGGGCCGACCCGGCCCCACGATTCTCAACGCAGACAAGTTTCCGCATTCAGGCACCTCGGCCCGAATGCGGTTGGTTTCAGCAGTTCGCAATGTATTCGCGTCCATAGGCATCGCGGTAGACGCATTTGCCCGGTTCGGTCGCCCTGCCGATAAGAGCACCGGCAGCCGCGCCGACAGCGCCGCCGACCAATGCACCGCTGGCTTCACCTGTCGTCGCCGCACCGATTGCCGCACCGGACGCGCCGCCGATCACGGCACCCTTTTGCGTATTGTTGCAGGCGGTCAGGCCGATGAGGGCAATTGCGATCAAAATAACTCTGAACATGTTATACTCTCCCTTGTTCATCCTGGGAGACAACGGAAACGAACGTCAGAAGTTCCACCATCCGCCATTTTGCCGGAACGGAAGGCATTTTCGCGAGCGACGGCGGCGCCACGCGCCGGAATTTGTGAGTGGCCTGTCAGGAACTTAATCCCGGACCAGACCGTTTTCCCGGTGAGCGGACTTCGACGCACATATTGGCCTTCATTGCGCACTAGACTGTGCTGTTCCGCGCGAACAGACGACAGGACGGCGAACCATGATCCGAAAGCTTCTTGTAGTGCTTGCCTTGACTGCCGCGATGGCTGCAGGGGCCGCCGGTGCGCAGGAGACCCAGGCAGATCGGAGAGGCGAGGCCAAGGGTGGATCGGTTTCCGACGATCAGAAACCCGTGTCCGCCGCCGAATTGCTCGGCACTGCCGTCATGGGCGCGAACCAGGAGCAGGTCGGCAAAGTCAGCGACGTCCTTCTCGGCCCCAACGAACAGAAGATAATGGCATATGTCGTCGATATCGGCGGTTTCCTCGGACTCAACGCAAGGCGGGTGACTTTCGCCGCGGACGGGCTGGAGATCTACAAGGACGAGATCGGTACCTTGCACATCTACTCGTCCGCCACCGACGAGATGCTGAACACCGCACCCGACTATGACGAGCAGGTTTTCAGGGTGAACCCGGAGTCCCTGCTCGTGAGGCAAGGCCCCGGCGAGACGGGCGACACGACGAACAATTGAGGAGAAAGATCATGACCAGTCGGATCCGGAAACAGATAGCCGACATACTGAAGGACAAGTCACGCAGCAAGGACGAACGGATCGCCGAGCTCCTGACCATGCGAGAGGATGTGCGCGCATTGCAGCGGGTCGAAACCGAAGCAGGCGGCATGACCACCGACGAGCAGAGTACTTCCGGCCTCAGGGAAATCGATCGCGCGCTGGAAAAGCTCGGTCACCATGAACTCATGGATGCGGACGAGAAGAACTCCGCAACGCTTTAGTACTGGCATACGAACCCGCAAATATTGAAGCCCGGCCTCACCGACCTTATGTTGAATACTGGCCGCACGCGGACGGCCGAAACGGAAGCCGAGGGGAGATTCATGGCAACGACGTTTGAAGACCTTGGATTCGATCCTGAAATCCTCGGCCCGGAAGAAAAGCAGAAACGGACTATCCGGACAAAACTGCTTGCGACAGCCCGCAAGGCGGCCCGGCAGATTCCGTTCATGGAAGATGTGGTCGCCGCATATTACTGCGCGATGGACCCGGCGACACCGACCAAGCTGCGCGCCGCGCTGCTGGGGGCCCTTGCCTATTTCGTGCTGCCGCTCGACACGATCCCGGACATTCTGGTCGGTATCGGCTTCGGCGACGATGCGACCGTCCTCCTGGCCGCCATTGCCATGCTGCGCAGTCACATGCGCGAGGACCACTACCAGGCCGCCCGCGACGCACTGGACACCGGAGAACTCTAAAGCCCGAAGGGTTCAGCCGCTCTTGTGAGCGGAATTGGCTTGCCAGGAGCCCGATGTCCGGCCCGCGATCAGCCAGTAGACCGCACCGGCCAGAAACCCCGCCGCCAGGGCGACCGCGCTTCCGGGGCGCAGTTCCCCGGCATTTGCTGACGCCCCCTCCGGCCCGAGCGTCCAGAGCAGGAAGGCGATTGCTCCTGCCGCCGCGACGTGAAAGATCAAGCCCCGCAAGCGCGCGATTTCGGCAATGACGATTACGACCGTTGCCGGCACCAGGGCGGCAGCGCCGATCACGCTGGCGCCGACGAGACCCGATCCGACCGCTGTTGCGAAGACGACGGGATCCTGATCCGGAGGCCCGGGCAGAAAAAAGCCCCACGCAAGAAAGACGCCCGCAGCGATGAGACCGGCAATGAAACCGCACACGATCTTGAAGAGTTGAAACAGAAGTTTTCCGCCGTCCAAACCGGACCCTTCCCTGAAATCACTTGAACCTGTGTGTCGCAAACATCCGTCCCATACATGGGATCGCCGCCTGAATTGCAAGCCCGGCCCCTCGCGACGAAGACCACGCCGGTGCGCAAAAGCGACCCGCCCCATGCGGGAACCACGGATTTCGGTTGACTTTTTGCCGGTTTCGCAGGAGCTTACAACACGGCGTTAGGGCATGCATATTCAAAAAACCTTGGTACATGGGTTCCGAGGTTACATGTGTATGCAGAGAGCCAAACCCTAGCGCAAAAATAGAAACGAAAGAGGAGATTGCGACCATTCGCCGTCCGTTCCGCGCCCCGCCTCCCACGAAGGAAGGCCCACGCACTAACCACGAAATTCGCGTCCGCGAAGTCCAGTTGATCGATCATGAAGGCGCCAACCGTGGCGTCGTACCGAGCGAAGAAGCGATGGAAATCGCCATGGGTGCTGGTATGGATCTTGTCGAGATCCAGCCGAATGCCAATCCGCCGGTCTGCAAGATCATGGACTATGGCCGGTACAAGTACCAGGCGCAGAAAAAAGCCGCAGAAGCCAAGAAGAAGCAGAAGACCGTCGAGATCAAGGAGATCAAGATGCGTCCGAACATCGACACGCATGACTATGAAGTGAAGATGAAGAGCATGCTGCGCTTCTTCAACGAAGGTGACAAGGTGAAGGTCACGCTCCGTTTCCGGGGCAGGGAAATGGCGCACCAGGATCTGGGGATGAACCTCCTCAACAAGGTGCGTGATGAAACGTCCGATATTGCCAAGGTCGAGTCTTCCCCAAAGCTGGAAGGCCGCCAGATGGTGATGGTGCTGGCACCGATCAAGTAAACCGGTTGTTGCCACCCGAATTCAAAAACCCCGCTCCGGCGGGGTTTTTTATTGCGCGAGCCAATGCGCGCCCTAGGTGGGTCTGGATTCCCTGCAGGCGTCCACACGTGGGTCCCCATTGCGGAAACGGAGGAAAACTGGCTGCTCCCTTGGCGATGGACTTGGTCGGCAGTCGACGTGGCGGATCGGTTGCCTGACGAGTGCAGCAATTCCGGGCGCTCCCGGCCCCCGCTAGAGGCGTGATATCGCGCTCGCAAGAAGAACAAGAACCGCGTCGCCAGGTCATGAACTGCTGGTTGTGAAATCACATCTTACATCTGTGGCCGCTTTATTGCGATCGCAGCAGTATTCCGTGGTATTCTCGTCTTGTTGCGGCACGGTTACTGGACACTCGCAGCTGCGAGCACTCCGCGACCTGGAGAAAACACCATGAAAAGCGTATATGCGTTACAGCTTGCCTTGGCGATGGGAATTGGCGTGAGCATGCCGGCGGTGGCCGACGACTACGACCTGGACACCCTCCGTGCGGCGGCCGAAAAATACATGGATGTCAACCTGGCCCTCGCTGACGGATACATTCCGGACCCCTCGGGACATTGCATTGATGCTGCGGCCGAGGGATTGCCTGTGGAATGGGGTGCCATGGGGATCCATTACCTGAACCCGGCGGTTCTGCAGATCACCGGGGACAAGCCTCGTGTCGACGGAATGAGCACACACACGGACTTCATGAAACCCGCAGCTCTGCTTTACGAGCCGCAAGCGGACGGGTCGTTGCAGCTTGTGGGCGTTGAAAACCTCGTATTTGAGAAAGCCTGGCGAGAAGCCGGACACGATGGGCCGCCGATCCTGAATGGCCGGCCCTGGGAGCATATGGCGGATCTGGCGGACACCGATGCAGATGAGGCACATGGCTTCATGCCGCATTACGACCAGCACGTCTGGCTGTTTCGTGAAAATCCCAGCGGTGACCTGATGCCCTTCAATCCCAATGTCACCTGCGAGCATCACGCCCGCTGACAAAGCCGCCTCGGCACCGATCTACCAGGGGGCACGGACATCATTCGTTCGTCTTGTGCTCCCGCACGATCGTGAAGACGCCGCTCGCGATGATAATGGCCGCACCGATAAAAGTGGCCGTGTCGGGGATCTCGTTCCAGATGAGCCATCCCAGGGCCGTCGCCCACAAAAGGGCGGTATAGTCGAGGGGTGCGACCACGACGGCAGGGGCAAGACGGAAGGCTTGCGTCATCAGCGTCATGCCCGCCGTGCCGAACAGGGCGATCGCGACGAACAGCCAAAGGTCTCCGGCCCGCACGGGCGTCCAGACGAATGGCGCGATGAACACGCTCAGCACGACGCTGATACCCGTCAGATAGACCAGCAGCGTCCAGACACTCTCGCGGCCATCAACCCATCGGGCGCTGATCATGAGCAGCGAATAGAGGAAAGCCGTCGCAACGGGCATCAGGGAGACAGGCTGGAAGGTTTCGGTGCCGGGCCGGACAACGATCAGCACGCCGACAAATCCCGTGAGCACCGCCAGCCAGCGCCGCCAGCCCACATGGTCGCCGAGAAACAGTGCCGAGAGCGCCGTGATGAAAAGCGGTGCGGCGAAAACCAGCGCCGTCGCCTCGGCCAGGCCCAGGTATCTTATGCTCGTGAAGAACAGGATGGTCGCGCAGATCCACAGGATGCCGCGCATGAGATGTACCATCGGCCGATAGGAACGAAGCTCGCCGGCACCGCCCATCTTCAACGCGATCAGCAAGGCGACGGGCAGGGCAATGACGTTGCGCAGAAACAGGATCTGAACGGGCGAATAACCTGCGGTGAGCGTCTTCGCGATAGCATCGTTGACGCTGAGACACGCAACACCCGCGCACATCAACAATATCCCTGCCGCGCTGTCCTGCGGCGATAAAACCGATGCTTTCTGCAAGTCACACCTCCGATGCCGGCGTCGCCGCCCGAACGCAGTTTGCACAATTGCCACGAACACCGGGCTCCGGCAATGGTCGGCAAGGCCGAAGGTGCACGGAAAGACGTCGGCGTCAGCATAGGTACCAGGCCGATTTTGAATACAGCCGGCCTGAGGTCACCTGCTCGGAGGTTGTAAGCATCTGCTTATGGGCCTCCACGTCAGCGTTCCTTCAATCGACGGTTCCCCCTTTTGACGTCAGACATCGTTCATGGGCAGCGAGGCTGTCCGTCAGGAACCGGAAGAAAGGAATCACTATGTCCAAGCAGCTCTTTGTTGCACTCGCCCTTGTTCTCACGCCCGCCGCAGCCAATGCGTTGCCCGCCGTTGGCGACATCGTCGGAACGAATCCCACCGACGCAACCGCCGCCCTTGAGCAAGCCGGGTGCTCGGTGAGGAGTTTCGAGGCTGAAGACGGAAAGATCGAGGCAAAATGCACCGACGCAGAAAAAAAGGCGTGGGAAGTCTATATCGACCCGAAGTCCGGCAAGGTCACCAATATCAAGGCTGACGACTGATCATGACCGCGTGGAACAAATCACCACGAGGCGCGGGGGCGAAGAGCCCCCTGCCTCCTGGGATCCACTCGTTCGTATCAGCCACTGGCTGATTGCGGCGGCGGTCATTGCAAACGGGCTCATCGTCAAGCCCGGCGGCACGATCCACATCTGGATCGGCTGGGCCGTATTGGGCCTGCTGCTGCTTCGCCTCGCCTGGGGCTTGCTGGGCCCGGCCGAAGCGCGCTTCAGCACGTTTCCACCCGACCCGCGCGCCGCCTTGTCGCACCTTGTGGATCTCGTTCGCGGCAGGCCGCGAGAGTATCCATCTCACAACCCTGCCGGGGCGATGATGGCCTATGCGCTCTGGGCGTGCCTGGCGGTCGTCACCGTGACGGGCCTGGTGATGACGGAGGCGAAAAGTCCGATTACAATCGCCGAGGAAAAGGCGGCGGTTGCCGCCGGTGACTGGTCTGTCCTTGTCGGAGCGGACGACAGCGAAGGTGATGAAGACCTCGGCGAGGTCGTCGAGGAGGTGCACGAAGTGACTGCGAACCTGATGCTTTTCCTGGCGCTGCTTCACGTTGCCGGAGTTGCGGTTGAAAGCCGTGCACTGAGGCGCAATCTTGTACGCTCGATGATTTTCGGGCGGACAAAGAACCAATGAAGCAGAAACGAGCAGGTCTTCAGCCTGGGCAGCGACAGATCGCTGCCCTTTCCGCTTTCATGTTGCTGCAATCCGTCGCCGCCGCATTTTTCGTCGGCGACGTCTTCTGGGACTTGATGAACGACCTTGGCAGTCCTCATTCGCTGCTGGAAGCGTTTGTCGTCTTTGTCCTGATTTCGGGAATCTTCCTCGCGGGCTGGCAGCTCAAGCTCACCATGCACAGGATGCAATACCAGGAACGCGCGCTTGCCACTGCGCGCGGTGAATTGTCCGGGATCATCGAGACCCAATTCACGGAATGGGGCCTGACCCCGGCTGAACGCGATGTGGGGCTGCTTGCCCTGAAGGGGCTCGACCTCACGACGATTGCCCAGATGCGAGGGGCGGCGCAAGGCACCGTCCGCGCTCAGTTGACTAAGATCTATGCCAAGGCAGGGGTCTCGGGCCGTCACCAGTTTGCCGCCTGGTTCGTGGAAGATCTGCTCGACGAAGGTCTTTCCACAAACCAGTCTGGCTGACGACTTCCGCGGCCGCTTCGGCGATACCCACATGAACTGCAGGATCGGACCGGTTCGGGCCGGGGCGAGAGCATGCTCTGGCGAAGATGGCCCTCACCGGGTCAGCTTAGCGAAACCCAGCCACCATCCACAGCAGAGGCAAACAGGGCATCCAGGACCTTCATGTTCTGGATCGCGTCTTCCAGGCCATAGGGCAGCGGTGCTTCGCCGGCAACGGCCTTTCCGAACACGTCGACGAGTTCGGCATACTGGTCGCAGGGCGAAATGATCTGGGTCTGCATCACCGCGTCTCCCAGGACCGAGCCGTCGTCGACGCGCAGGGAAACCGCCTCGCCTTGCGGCGCATTCACCGGAATGACGATCTCCAGCCGCTTCTTCGTGCCGACGAGCTGGACACGCTGGTAGGGCGTCAGCTGGGTCGAGACGGTGAAGGTCAGGTGCCGACCGGCGCCGAAATCCAGAAGGGCGCTGCTCATCCGGTCGGTGCCGAATTGCGGATCCTTGTCGATCAGCGACACGACCCGCTGCGGTTCCGCTTCAAAGAAGTAACGGCCCGCCAGCATGGTGTAGCAGCCGATATCGTAGAGCGCGCCGCCGCCGATATCGGCCATGTTGCGGATATTGCCCGGGTCGTCGTTGAAGTAGCTGAAAAAGGCCTGGATCGCCTTCAGTTCGCCAAGCTCGCCGGAGCGAATGATTTCACGGGCCATCATCCATTGCGGATGCGCCCGGACCATGAAGTTTTCGGCGACCAGCCTGTCCTTCGGCAGATCGCGAAGCTGGGCCGCCTCCTCCGCATTCAGCGCAAGCGGCTTTTCACACAGCACATGCTTGCCCGCCTCGACCGCCTGCCTGGTCAACGGCACATGCAGGTGGTTCGGCAGCGGAATGTAGACGGCATCCACATCCGGGTCCGCCAGCAGATCCTCATAGGAGCCATAGGCCCGTTCGATGCCCAGAGCCCTGGCGGCCGCGTCGGCCCGGGCCTTGTCGCGGGAGCCGATGGCGAAGGCGATGCCCGTCTTCGACCGCTGGATGCCGGGAATAACCTTCTTGAGGCCGATATCGGCCGTTGAAACGATCCCCCACCGGATTTTTCCGTCTTCCATCCTGGCTCCCTTTCATTCTTGAGGCACGTTACTCAGATGGCATGAATTCCTGCCGCCCCGCAAGGGCGGATTGCCGGCTTTCTGGTTCCCGCCGGCGGGAAAACCGGGTCCTTTGGGCCAGGAGCCGATCGCCAACACTTACCCCCTCAATATTTTTCCGGTACGTAGAGATGCTCCGGCAGGACCTTGCGCTCGTAGTCGGAATTGTAGCGGCGCTCCGGCAGGACGACCGGATCAGTCGGGACTTCCTCGTAGGGCAGCATGGACAGGAGATGGCTGATGCAGTTGAGACGGGCCTGTTTCTTGTCGTTGCCTTCGACGATGAACCAGGGCGCCTCGGGAATGTTCGTGCGCTCGAAAGTGTCTTCCTTGGCCTTGGTATAATCCTCCCAGCGCACGCGCGATTCCAGGTCCATCGGCGACAGTTTCCACTGCTTGAGCGGGTCGTGGATGCGCATCAGGAAGCGCAACTGCTGCTCTTCGTCCGTGATGGAGAACCAGTATTTGATCAGCGTGATGCCGGAGCGCACGAGCATGCGCTCGAATTCCGGCACGTCGTTGAAAAACTGCTCGACATGGTCCTCGCTGGCAAAGCCCATGACCCGTTCCACGCCGGAGCGATTGTACCAGGACCGGTCGAAAAGGACGATCTCGCCGGCGGCCGGCAGATGCGGCACGTAGCGCTGGAAATACCACTGGGATTTTTCGCGCTCGGTCGGCGCCGGCAACGCCACGACGCGGGCGACACGCGGGTTGAGCCGCTGGGTGATCCGCTTGATCACCCCACCCTTGCCGGCCGCGTCCCGGCCCTCGAAGATCACCACGATCTTCTCCCCGTTGTGCTGCACCCAGTCCTGGAGCTTGACCAACTCCGCCTGGAGACGCAGCAGCTCGTGAAAATAGGTGTTCCGGTCGATCGATGACTGATGCTTCTTGTCGGAAATGAAGGCCAGGTCCCTGGCGATCAGAAAGTCGTCGATCTCCATTTCCAGTTCTTCGTCCAGACTGTCCGCCCATTCGGCCTCAACCCAGGTCCTTGCACTGTCTTCGCTCATCAACGGGTTCCTTCGAATGCTGCCATGGCGAAACGCCGGGCATTTCGTCCTCCTGACGGTGAACAGGTTATGTATGTAAGTTTTTTGACATTCGCTCCCCTTCACAACCGATATTTGCTCCCGACCCGGATTTCCCGCTGAAAACCCCTTGCAAATGAACGAACGTTCATTTATTTTCTCTCTCAGGGAGAATGGTATGACCGATATCGCCGAAAAACCCCATGGCCGCGGCCCGGTCCGCGCCAAAGGGCAGGAAACCGCCGGGCGCGTCCGCAAGGCCGCCTTGAAGCGCTTTGCCGCTGCCGGCTACGCCGCCGTTTCCATGCGCGAGATCGCCGCGGATGTCGGCGTCCGGCCCGGCGCGCTCTACAACCATTTCCCCACCAAGCAGGACATTCTGAAAGACCTGATGCTGTCCCACATGGCGGAGCTCCTGTCGGCCTGGGACGAGGCGGATTTCCCTGACGGCATGGACCCGCTCGAGCGTTTCGTGCGCTTCCACATCCGCCACCATCTGGAGCGCGCCGACGAGGTGTTCATCTCCTACATGGAACTGCGCAGCCTGGAGCCGGAGAACTTCGCCCTCATCGAGGCCGAACGCCGCCGTTACGAATCCATCCTGACCGGCATTCTGGAAGATGGCGCCGCAAAGGGCCGCTACAGCATCGACGAACCGAAAGTCGCGACCCGCGCGATCATTGCCATGCTGACCGGCATTCCGAACTGGTACCGGACAGGCGGCCGCCTCAGCGAGCGGAACATCGAAGACCTTTACCTGACCATGGTGCGCAAAGCCGTCGCACCGCTTGCAACCCGGGAGCCTGCTGCGCTGAATGACACGCAGAAGGTCCCCGCACTCTGAAATCGATCAACCTCACTGCCCCATGTGCGTCCACATGAGCGCGGATTGATCCACGGGAGACCGGATGACATGAGCATCCTGAAATCGAGCCTGTCGCCCAGGAGCGACCAGTTTGCGGCCAACAGGACCGCCCATGAAGCGGCAATGGCCGTCGTGAAGGAAGCGGCACAAGCGGCGCTCGACGGCGGCGGCGAATCCGCCCGCGAGCGCCACGTCTCCCGCGGCAAGATCCTGCCGCGCGAACGTGTCTCCCGGCTTCTGGACCCCGGCTCGCCGTTCCTGGAAGTCGGCATGCTGGCGGCCCACGACATGTATGACGGGGCGGCCCCGGCCGCGGGCATGATTGCCGGCATCGGCCGGGTGGAAGGCCAGGAGGTGATGATCCTTGCCAATGACGCCACGGTAAAGGGCGGCACCTATTACCCCATGTCGGTCAAGAAACACCTGCGCGCCCAGGAGATTGCCGAACAGAACAACCTGCCCTGCATCTACCTGGTCGATTCGGGCGGCGCGAACCTGCCCAACCAGGACGAGGTCTTTCCCGACCGCGACCATTTCGGCCGGATCTTCTACAATCAGGCCAACATGTCCGCCAAGGGCATTGCCCAGATCGCCGTGGTCATGGGCTCTTGCACGGCCGGCGGCGCCTATGTGCCGGCCATGTCGGACGAGACAATCATCGTCAAGAACCAGGGCACGATCTTCCTTGCCGGCCCGCCCCTGGTCAAGGCGGCGACGGGTGAGGAGGTTTCGGCGGAAGATCTCGGCGGCGGTGACGTTCACACGCGCCTGTCCGGCGTCGCCGATCACCTGGCCCGGGACGATGCCCACGCCCTTGCCCTCGCCCGCCGCGCCATTGCCAGCCTCAACCGGATCAAGTCCCCGGGTGTCGCCCTCCAGGCCCCCGAAGACCCGCTCTACGATCCGGAGGAAATCCTCGGCGTCGTTCCGGCCGACCTCAAGACGCCCTACGACATCCGCGAAGTGATCGCCCGGGTCGTCGACGGCTCCCGTTTCGACGAATTCAAGGCCCGCTACGGCACGACGCTGGTCTGCGGCTTTGCCCATATCCACGGCATGCCGGTTGGCATCATCGCCAACAACGGCGTGCTGTTTTCCGAAAGCGCGGTCAAGGGCGCCCATTTCGTCGAGCTCTGCTCGCAGCGCAAGGTGCCGCTGGTGTTCCTGCAGAACATCACCGGCTTCATGGTCGGGCGCAAATACGAAAGCGGCGGCATTGCCAAGGACGGCGCCAAGCTGGTGACCGCGGTCGCCACTACTTCTGTTCCCAAGATCACGATGCTGGTCGGCGGATCGTTCGGCGCAGGCAATTACGGCATGTGCGGCCGCGCCTATTCGCCCCGCTTCCTGTGGACCTGGCCGAACTCGCGCATATCTGTGATGGGGGAGAACAGGCGGCCGGCGTGCTCGCCACGGTCCGCCGCGACGGCATCGAGAGGAAGGGCGGCAGCTGGTCGGTTGAAGACGAGAAGGCCTTCAAGCAGCCGATCGTCGACCAGTTCGAGAAGCAGGGTCACCCGCTCTACGCCGCCGCCCGTCTTTGGGACGACGGCATCGTCGATCCGCGCAAGACCCGCGATATTCTGGGCCTCTCCCTCTCCGCGGCGCTCAATGCGCCGATCGAAGACACACGGTTCGGCCTGTTCAGGATGTAAGCCATGCACAAGATCGAGACACTTGTCGGAGACATTACCAGGGTCGAGGTGGATGCGATCGTCAATGCCGCCAATCCCTCGCTGCTGGGCGGCGGCGGGGTCGACGGCGCGATCCACCGCGCGGCCGGACCGGGGCTCCTGGAAGAATGCCGCAAGCTTGGCGGCTGCGAGACCGGTGAGGCCAGGATCACCGGCGGCCACCGTCTGCCGGCAAGGCACGTCATCCACACCGTCGGCCCGGTCTGGCGCGGCGGCAATGACGGTGAACCGGAACTGCTGGCGGCATGCTACGAGAACAGCCTGCGCCTCGGTCATGAAAACGACTGCCGCACCTTCGCCTTTCCGGCCATTTCGACCGGCATCTACGGTTACCCGGCGGACAGCGCGGCAAAGGTTGCCGTTGAAACGCTCGGCCGCGTGCTGGCCGACCTGGCCGCGATCGAACGCGTCATGCTCGTCGCCTTTGACGAACGAAGCCATACTCATTTCCTGACTGCGCTCGGGAGGACGGAAGACTGATGTTCAAGAAAATCCTCATCGCCAATCGCGGCGAGATTGCCTGTCGGGTGATGGCGACCGCAAGGAAGCTCGGCATCAAGACCGTTGCCGTTTATTCGGATGCGGATGCCGGGGCGAAACATGTCGCCATGGCGGACGAAGCCTACCGCATCGGCCCCGCGCCGGTATCCGAGAGCTATCTGAAGACGGACGCGATCATCGACGTCTGCCGCAAGAGCGGCGCCGAAGCCGTGCATCCCGGCTATGGCTTCCTGTCCGAAAACCCCGATTTCGTCGACGCGCTCGACAAGGCCGGCATCACGTTCATCGGCCCGAGCTCGCGTTCGATCGGCGCGATGGGCCTGAAAGACGCCGCCAAGGCCCTGATGGTGGAAGCCGGCGTTCCGGTGGTGCCCGGTTATCACGGCGACAATCAGGACCCGGATTTCCTCAAGTCCGAGGCGGAGCAGATCGGTTATCCGGTCCTGATCAAGGCGCGGGCAGGCGGCGGCGGCAAGGGCATGCGCCGGGTCGACGATCCGAAGGACTTTCTGGACGCGCTCAAAGGTGCGCAGCGCGAGGGCGAGGCAAGTTTCGGCGACGGCCGGGTTCTGATCGAGAAATACCTCACCAAGCCGCGTCATATCGAGATCCAGGTCTTCGGCGACAACCACGGCAATGCCGTGCATCTGTTCGAGCGTGACTGCTCCCTGCAGCGCCGCCACCAGAAGGTGATCGAGGAGGCCCCCGCCCCCGGCATGCCGGAGGAGATGCGCCGGGCCATGGGCGAAGCCGCCGTCAAGGCGGCCAAGGCCATCGATTATTCCGGCGCGGGCACGATCGAGTTCATCGCCGACGTATCTGACGGCCTCAGATCCGACCGGTTCTATTTCATGGAAATGAACACCCGTCTTCAGGTGGAGCATCCGGTCACCGAAATGATCACCGGCGAGGATCTGGTGGAATGGCAGTTGCGCGTTGCCTCCGGCGAGCCCCTGCCGAAAAGCCAGGACGAGCTTTCCTTTGGCGGCTGGGCGTTTGAAGCCCGGCTCTATGCGGAAGACGCGCCCAAAGGGTTCCTGCCGGCCATCGGCACGCTGGACCACCTGGTTCTTCCCGAAGACAGCGCCCGGGTCGACAGCGGTGTCAGGGCCGGTGACGAGATCACGCCCTACTACGACCCCATGATCGCCAAGGTCATCGTCCACGGCCCGACGCGCGATGCCGCGCTCGGCAAGCTGCTTGCGAGCCTGGAGGCAACGGAAGTGGCCGGCTGCGTTACCAATGCCGCCTTCCTGGCCGCCCTGTGCCGCCACGAAGGCTTCGCCCGGGGCGATGTCGACACGGGCCTGATCGACAGGGACCTGAACTCCCTCATCCGGGAGCCGGAAGTGCCGGAGGACGCCGTTGCTCTGGCGGCCCTGACCGCGCTCGGCCTGACCAGACCGGCGGAAGGACACGATCCGTTCGCAACCCTTGCCGGATGGCGCATCTGGAGCGCCTCGAGGCAGTATGCGCTGCTGGAAATTGCCGGCGAAAGGCTGGACGTGGAGGTCCATGCCCGCGGACACCGGCGCTTCGCGGTTCATCTTCCGGGCGGCATCAGGCAATACACGCTGATCAAGGTGACGGATGGCGCCTACACCTATGAATGCGAGGGGCACCGCGCCCGTGCCGCGGTCGCCTCCAGCAAGAAGGGCCTCACGGTTTTCCTGAACGGCCACGCATTCCCCATCATCCTGCCCGATACGCTGAGCGCCGACGAAGAGGCGGCCAGCGCAGGCGATCAGCTGGTGGCGCCGATGCCCGGTCTCGTCAAGGTGCTCACCGCGCGGGCCGGCAACAAGGTCACGAAGGACCAGCCGCTGGTGATCCTGGAAGCCATGAAGATGGAGCATACGCTGAAGGCGCCCAGGGACGGCGTCATCGGCGAGGTGCTGGTTTCGGAAGGCGAACAGGTGACCGACGGCACCGTTCTGCTGGCCCTTGGCGAGGAGGAGAGCGATGCTGTGGCCTGACGCCACGAGCTACGACGAGCTCGTCTCGGATTTCGCCTGGCAAGTTCCCGAGCGCTTCAATATCGGCGTTGCCGTCTGCGACGACTGGGCAGCCCGGGAACCGGACCGGGAGGCGCTGGTCTTCATCGAGGACAACGGCGATACGGCCCGCTACAGCTATGACGATCTCAGGCGGCTGTCGAACCAGCTGGCCAATCTCCTGAAAAGCCGGGACGTGCGGCCCGGCGACCGCATCGGCGTCCTCCTGCCGCAGAGCGTCGAGACGGCCTATGCCCATATCGCGGCCCTGAAGCTGGGCGCCATCACAATTCCGCTCTTCACCCTGTTTGGCGAAGAAGCACTGGAATACCGGCTGCGCGATTCCGGCGCCAAGGTGGTCGTGACGGATGGCAGCGGCGCGGCAAAGCTCGACAAGCTCCGGGACAGGCTTCCCGACCTCACGACCGTCTTCTGTGTGGACGGCGAAGACGGCAGCGCCCAGGATCTCGCCAGCCACATGGCCGGCCACGAGGACACCTTCCGGCCTTTCGACACGGCGGCAAACGACCCGGCGATCATCATCTACACATCCGGCACCACGGGGCAGCCCAAGGGCGCGCTTCACGGCCACCGGGTCCTGCTCGGCCATCTGCCGGGCGTTGAAATGAGCCACGATTTTCTGGGCCGGCCCGGAGACCGGATCTGGACGCCCGCCGACTGGGCCTGGATCGGCGGCCTTCTGGACGTCCTGATGCCGGCGCTCTATCTGGGCGTTCCCGTCGTCGCCTGCCGGTTCCGGAAATTCACCGCCGAGGCAGCCTTCCAGCTGCTGCAGGACCAGGAGATCCGCAACACCTTCCTGCCGCCGACCGCGCTGAAGATGATGCGCCAGGTCGATGCGCCCGAGAAACGCTGGAAGCTGAAGCTGCGCTCCGTCGCTTCCGGCGGCGAGACCCTCGGCGCGGAACTGATCGACTGGGGCCGCAGGACCTTCGGGCTCACGATCAACGAGTTCTACGGCCAGACCGAATGCAACATGGTCGTCTCCAGCTGTGCAAGGCTGATGGAGGCCCGCCCCGGCATCATGGGCAGGCCCGCTCCGGGCCACCGGGTGAGCATCGTCAGCGATGCCGGCGAGGAACTGCCGGCCGACACGCTCGGCAACATCGCGGTCAAGCGCCCCGATCCGGTGATGTTCCTCGGCTACTGGAACAACCCGGAGGCAACGGAAAAGAAATTCGCCGGCGACTGGCTGCTGACCGGTGACACCGGCATGCGCGATACCGATGGCTGGATCCGCTTCGTCGGCCGCGACGACGACGTCATCACCTCCTCCGGCTACCGCATCGGCCCGGGCGAAATAGAGGACTGCCTGATCAAGCATTCCGCCGTCGCCATGGCCGGTGTCGTCGGCAAGCCGGACAGCCAGCGCACGGAAATCGTCAAGGCCTACCTGGTCCTGAAGGAGGGCGTGGCCCCTTCTGACGAACTCGCCGCGGAGATTGCCGAGTTCGTCAAGATACGGCTTGCCGCTCATGAATACCCGCGCGAGATCTCCTTCGTCGATGCCCTGCCCCTGACCACGACGGGAAAGGTCATTCGCAGGGAGCTGCGCGCCCGTGCGGAGCGGGAAGGATGACGGCGGGCCGTTTCCGCGTCACGCGATAACAGTGCTGTTTGCCACTCCAATTGAGAAGAAAAATGTCCGACTTCGTCACCATATTCGAAATGGGCCCGCGCGACGGTCTGCAGAACGAGAAGCTCTTCGTGCCGACGGTGCGGAAGATCGAGCTGGTAGACCGGCTGACGGCCTGCGGTTTCCGCAAGATCGAGGTGACCAGCTTCGTCAGCCCCAGATGGGTGCCGCAGATGGCCGACGCGCAGGAGGTGATGGAGGGTATCTACCGTCACCCGGCCGTGAGCTATGGCGTGCTCACGCCGAACGTCAAGGGCTACACCGCCGCCCGCAATGCCTCGGCGGATGAGGTCGCCATCTTCGGCTCGGCCTCGGAAGGCTTTTCGAGGAAGAACATCAACTGCTCGGTCGCCGAAAGCATCGAGCGCTTCAAGCCGCTCCTGGACAAGGCCAGCCACGACGGCGTGCCGGTGCGCGGCTACGTCTCCTGTGTCGTCGAGTGCCCCTATGACGGTCCGACCCCGCCGGAAAAGGTCGCCGAAGTCGCAAGGACGCTCTACGACCTCGGCTGCTACGAGATTTCCCTGGGCGACACCATCGGCGCCGCCACGCCGGAGACCACCGCGGCCATGCTGGATGCCGTTCTGGACGTGCTGCCGGCCGAAAAGCTGGCGGGCCACTTCCACGATACGGGCGGACGGGCGCTGGAGAACATCGAAGTCAGTCTTGAAAAGGGTCTGCGCACCTTCGACAGCGCCATCGGCGGCCTTGGCGGCTGCCCCTATGCGCCCGGGGCGAAGGGCAATGTGGCGACGGAAGCCGTCGTCGATCTTATGACGCGCAAGGGCCTGGAGACCGGCATCAAGCGCGACTTGCTGGGCGAGGTTGCCGAGTTTGCAAGGAGCCTGCGGAGTGTCGAAGCATGAGTTTTGAAACCATTGCCGTTTCCACCGACCTGCGGGGCGTTGCGACGCTCACGCTGAACCGGCCGGAAAAACACAACTCGCTCTCGGCGCAGATGATCGGCGAGCTGACGGAGGCGGCCGCCCGGCTCGGCAGCGACCCGGCCGTGCGCGTCGTCGTTCTCACTGGAGCCGGGGCGAGTTTCTGCGCCGGCGGCGATCTCGGCTGGATGCGCGAGCAATTCGAGGCAGACCGGGAAACCCGTATCGTCGAGGCGCGCAAGCTTGCCATGATGCTGAAAGCGCTGAACGAACTTCCCAGTCCGCTGATCGGCCGTGTTCAGGGCCAGGCCTTTGGCGGCGGCATCGGCATGATGAGCGTCTGCGACACGGTCGTTGCGGTGGACAGCGCCAAATTCGGCCTCACGGAAGTGCGCCTGGGGCTGATCCCGGCAACCATCAGCCCCTATGTCCTGGCCCGCATGGGCGAAGGCAAAGCCCGCCGGGTGTTCATGTCCGCGAGGATTTTCGGCGCCGAAGAGGCGCAGGAACTCGACCTCGTCGCCAGGGTCGTGTCGCAGGACGGGCTGGACGAGGCCGTCGAACGGGAGATCCGCCCCTATCTTGCCGCCGCGCCTTCCGCCGTCGCGGCCTCGAAAGCCCTGGCACGCGCGCTCGGACCGGCGATAACCGACGAGATCATCGACGCAACGATCCGCCGCCTTGCGGACACCTGGGAAACCCCGGAAGCCCGGGAAGGCATTTCGGCGTTTTTTGAAAAGCGGAAACCCGACTGGACCGCAAGCTGAGCAGTCCTGCCCTTGGCGCCGGCCGTCTGCCTCGGATCTGTCTGTCGCGGATCTGTCAGCCGCCGATGCTCCGCCTTGCGTGCTCGATCAGGGCCGCGATGCGGGCGACGTTGGTCTGTTCCGCACGCGGCGGCTCTGAAGGCGGCGGACCATACATGCGTTCGCGGCGCTGACGGATTTTCCTGCGCTGCACTTCGCTGATGCCTTCGGGCAGGTCCACGCCCGCGCGGTCCATGCCGATCAGGATGCGCTGAAGATCGGGAATGAGCTCGGAGGATATGGTGAACTTCGCCCCGTCCTTGCGCTTGAAGACAAGCGTCAAGGTGCTCTCGGCGCCGTTCAGAAGCACGGCCGACCTGCGCCCGCTGGAGCCGATGGTCGACTGGAACCACGCCACCCAGCCCGATGCCTGCCACTGCCGCACCTGGACCTTCTTGAGCTCTTCATAAAGGACACGGGCTCTCATGCCGAACTGCGTGAACTCGAAACCATTGCCGAAGAACCGGACCCACGAGGTTTCCTGCCGCACCGAGACCGTAAAGAAGACCAGGGAGACGCTTGCGGGCAGAAGGCAGGCGAGCGCCAGCAGGGCCATGCCGCCGGACGCTTCGGCCATGCCGATGAACGCCGGCGGAAAGAACACGACGCCGAAGACGAAGCCGACGAGGTCCAGCACGTTCACTGACGGCCTGGAGACCGGCCTGATGGCGCCGACGGGACATGCGGGCCGGGGCAGGGCCGCATAGATGCCGCCAGCCGCGATCACACACAGGAGGGCGCTCAACAACGACATGAAAAAGTATGCCCCGACGATGGCGAGCACGCTGAGGCCCAGAGGGACCAACCGGCGGAGAAACTCAAGTTTTGCTGCTTTACCCACACCGCTCCCCATGCATCCAAACGGCGGAAAAGGAAAAACTCCGAGGACTTACTGATTCTTTTATTGAATCAACTGTGCGCCCTGAAATCAAGAAACCGTTTCAGCAATCCAAGATCAAAGTAACCATCGTGCAAATCCGGCACGGCAAAACCTGCAATAAAGATCCCGGAAAGTTGGCCTCAGGAAATCTTCTTTTCCCGTGCCGAGAAGCTGAACATGTCCCGCACTTTTCCGAACTTCGGCGCATCCAGCTCCAGGAAGCCGTGCATGATCGTGTCGATATCCTGCGCCGTGAACGGCTTTTTCAGGAATCCCGAAATGCCGACAAAGGCGGCGGAGCGTTCCACATAGCTCGCGTCATTGGTCGACATCATATAGATGCCGATCCTGCTGGAAAGATCGCGAATGGACCCGGCCAGTTCGATACCGTCGGTGCCGGGCATGTGAAAATCGGTCAGCACAAGCCTGAACCTGCCCGAGGCAAGCGCGCGCAGAGCCGACGGCGCGCTGTCCGCCTCGGAGATCTCGAAATCGAACCGGCTCTCTTCCAGGATCCTGCGCACCAGTTTCCTCATCGTCGCGGAATCGTCCACGATCAGGATCGGATAGGAGGTGGTCATCTTCATGTAGGTCGCGATGAGTTCCGCGACGTCGTCCTGGTGAAATGGTTTCTTCAGGAAGTGATAGGCGCCCGAACGTCTGAAGACGGCCTCCGACGCCTCGTCCAGCGCGCTGGACATCACCACCGTCAGGCACTTGCTCGACCGGGTCTCGCCCATGGCGGCCACGACCTCGGCCCCGCTCAGGCCGGGCATGTTGATGTCGACAAAGGCTATGTCGATCGGCTTCTTCTGCAGGACATCGAGCGCGGCACGGCCGTCATTGACGGTGTCGACTTCAATGTAGCGCCTGGCGCGATGAACCTTCACACCCCCGTTGACGACTTCCCGCGCCACCGCGCTGTCATCGGCAACCAGAATGCGTATCATCTTGTGAAGCAACTTCCATCACCTCATGCATCGGGCTGCTTGGAGTCGAGGCCTGGTTCAACCTTACAGTGATATAAACACTAGAATTGTATATATTCAGTTACCTGACCAGATGCCCGCAAACACAACCAGAGATATGCTTTGCTGATGGATTGTAGTACTGTCGAGAAGCCAAGCAGAATTTGTCAGACTTCCAATACTACCAGACGAACACGACCTCTTTAGATAGTACCAAGGAGGATAAATCTAGGGAGTTCTCGCAGGAACCCGTTCGCGGTCGTCAAGATCGAGGAAACTGCTTCGGACCACACCGGCCGCCATCTGTGCGGATGCAGGGCCAGCGAACCCGTGAAAACCATTTTCGTTCCCAACCGTGTCCGCAAGAGGCGGCGCGCCAACACGGCCGGGCACCAGGCGCTCACTTGGCGCTGAAACACAATCACCGACACTACAACTTAAGATTTGTTGGATATGGGACTGTACACCCACGTCATCGGAAATCCCTTTGGTGATGCCGGCGTGTGAAGATGCTTAAGTTGGTTTGCGCTTAAGCAAGATCGAATTTGTGTTGAACTTTTTTGGGAGATCTGTCGTGCAGAGAAATGTAGGGCTGGTTAGATTTGCGTTTGTTTTTACGGGATTGTTGGTTGTTATGGCGATCATAAGCGTCGCTTTGGAGATTTTTACCGGTTTTAGTATAAGCGGTACGGTGAACCAGATTGTTGCTGTTTTGGGAGCTGCATCGGACGCCGGCAATAGATTTTACAGGAAACATCAAGTCGTGCCTGACAGTGGTTTCGCCTGGCGCGCGTCTTTTCAGATGACACTCGTCGAACTCGCCATTTCCATCGCTCTTGGCGGTGTGTTCTTGTGGTATTTTCTTTCAACTGGTGAACTGAAAAATGTGCCCGGGTCGCTCGTCTTGATCCTTGTGCTGCTGTTGATCTTCATGTTTGCGATTTCTTTGGTTGCGAAACGCTTCATGTTCGCAAGCGGCGCACGACATGCCGAGAAAGCGCATTTGAAAAAGCAGGCAAAGAGCAGCACCGTTTTCGAGTAACGTTGCTACCTATCCTGAGGAAACCTGCACGGCGCCGCCCCCTTGAGAGCGATGCACAAGCGGCGGTGACCGTGGGTTCTGGCCGGTGAGAAACTCGGGAACAAAGAACGTTGCAGACAATCGACAACCCGTTCGCCGCGAGGTTGTCACCCATGTCTCCGGTACAAACGGATACCTATGTCTTCGGGCTGGACAGGGAAAACTGGTGCCGCTGATAGGACTCGAACCTACGACCCCATCATTACGAATGACGTGCTCTACCATCTGAGCTACAGCGGCCAACGCGCGATCTGGCGCGGACACTCGAACCTTGCCGAGTGCGCCGCTAATTACCGGAGCTTGGCGCCAGATGCAAGAGGCCTGGGTGCGGACTACTCACAAAATTGCATGCACCGTTCTCTCTGGAGCGGACCGAGGACGCCGAGACGGCTGCCAGCGGCAGCAGCGTCGAAGCCCTTGGCCGATTGAACGGCATCGACCATGCCGACTTTTCCTCGCCGCTCCTAGCTGTCTTGACGCCTGTGCGACCGATCTTTTGGGCTCCGCACGCTAGTTGAAGAACCGCGGACGGGAGCTTTTTGTCGTCTCGTCCTCGTCGTCTTCGTCCGGCCCCGGATCGTCGGGCATGCGCTCAAGGGCGAATTCGATCGGGCGGTTCAGGTTTTCCTTTCCCGCCTCCTGGCCTTTTTCCTCGGTCTTCGGCTTGCCTGCGGCTTTCGAGCCGTTGCCACCCTTCTTGGCCGGCTTGCTCTCCTTCGCCGGTTCAGGGGCAGGCTGCGGCGGGGCGGCCGGCGTTTCCCGTGCGGCCTTTTCAGGTGCGCCGGTTTCTTTTTCGGCCGCCGGTTCGTCCGGCAGGTCGTTCAGGGACGGGCCGAACCTGACATCATCCGTGGTTCCCTCATAGCCTGTCCGGGTTGTTGAAGCCGGTTCGGACGCGGGCTTTTCGGATTCGGCAGGTGTGGATTGAACTGTTTCCGGCGCTTTTTCAGCCGCGGGCTCCGGCGCCTTTTCCTTGGCTACCTGCGCATTTCCGGCCTTTGCCGAAACCGGCTCCGCGGTCAGATCGACGGTTTTTGCTTCGTCCTCCGGCTCGGCCGCCTTCGGCTCGTCGGCATTCTGGGGCCTGGGTGCGGCCGCGGGCAGGGCCGGTGCCTCGGGTGCCTCGAAAAGGCTGTCTTCGAGCAATTCGCCATCGTCCTCCGACAGGCCCCCCGGCGTATCCCAGCGGAAGGCATCCAGCCTTCCGGTCACCGGCGAGACGGGCTGCCATTCGGCGGAGACGATCCCGTCCGCAATCCAGGCCTTGTCGAGAGGCGCATTTACGGCGCGTGCCAGCCAGTCGCGCACGCGGCCTCTGTCGCCATGCTCGGCCTCCTCGAGCTCGGCCATCAGCACGAAGGCCTTGCGCGTCGGTTCGGACTGCAGAACCTTCTTGAGCTGGGTTCGGGCCTCGTCGAATTCGCGGGCCTCGATCGCCGCCTTGGCAATGGCATAGGCGCCTTCGGCCGTGTTGGCGCGCTGCGCGGCAAGGGATTTCACCCGTTTCAGCCGATCTAGGGCGGCGTCGCCGGTGCGCACATGCGCATAGGTCTCCGCAAGCTCGGGATGCGGGAAATGACGCCAGGTCGCCTCCAGCACCTTTGCCGCCTTGCGAATGTCTTCACGGCGCGTTGCCAGCCGCGAGGTCACCACGGCAGCGGGCACGAGGTCCAGCGCCAGGCCATGCGCTTCCTTGGCCAGCGAATAGGCCCGTTCCGGCTCGCCATCCTCCAGCTTCTGAGCCAGCGCTGTCAGGATGACCGCCCGCTGGCGGCGATAGGTCTTCTTGCCGACCATCTTGGCGGCATAGTTGCGCTCAAGCGTCTTGAGCGCCGCTTCCCAGTGATGGGCGACGGCCTGATAGCCGAGAACGGCTTTCCCGGCCCACTCGAGGCCCGGCGTTGTCCTTGCCGCTTCTTCCGCATAGTGGCGGGCGGCCACGGGCTCGTTGTGGCGTTCGGCTTCCACGAAGAGGCCGTGCAGGCCCAGGGCCTTCGTCTCGGGATCCTCCAGCATGGCCTCGAAACGGTTGCGCGCCTCCTCGTCCCTGCCGGCGAGCTGGGCCGTTTGCGCGAGCAGAAGCTTTGTTGCAGGTTCATCCGAAAGCAGCCGGTCCGCTTCCAGGCCGTGACGGCGCGCCAGCTTTGCATTGCCGGTGCCGATCGCGATCAGGCCCTGGGAGAGCGCGGCATAGCCCTTGTCCTTGCGGCGGCGCCGCAGAAACCGGCTGGCGATCTGCGGCGACTTCAGGATCACCCGGATTATCCACACCACAGCCAGGAACGCGGCCAGCAAGACACCGGCCACCAGCGCGACGATGACCGGCGGCTGTTCCCAGACATACCCGTTCCAGGTGATCGAGATCGTGCCCGGCAGGTCCGCCATCCAGGCAAAACCCGATGCCAGGGCAAACAGCAGCGCGAAAAAGATAAGGACGCGGATCATCTGGCTGGCTCCCAAGCATTGCCGGTCGGTACCGGCCGACGGTTAACTGTCTTTGGCGGCAAGTGCATCGAGCAACTCCTGCGTGGCCCTGTCGGTCAGCGCGTTGACTTCGACGCGCGCCCTGGCGCGTGTCGCCCAGTCCGCCCCGGCTTCCTGAGCCGCTCCGGGCAGCATCTCGTAAGCGGCCAGCGCACCATTCAGGTCGCCGCTGGCAACCGCGTTCTCCATACGCCGCAAGGCCGCTTCCGGTCCGGAACCGTCCGCGTCGCCCGGACCGCGAACGGAAACGATCGATCGGGCGCTGGACAGCAGGCTGTCCAGCACGTCGCCGTCCGGATCCGGCTTGGAAAAGGTCTGGTGCATCTCACGGGCAACCGCCGGAAACTGGGCGATCAGCACGGAGACCGGCTCGACGCCCGTCTCCGCATTGGCCTCCAGGGCGCTCAGGTCCATATCCTCCGGCAGGCCGGCCTTGACCGCCGCCAGTTCGGTTTCATACGCACGTCCCGAATCGACGGCCGATTTCAGCGCGGAAACCGAGAGCGCCCGGGCCGCCACTTCGCGGGCGGTCGCATCGCCCATGGTGGATTCCACCTGCGCCAGGCGCTTGGAAACCGCATCGAGCTCGGCGCGGACATCCTCCAGCGCGGCCGTATTGGCCTCGCCGATGGACTTGATGTCCGACGACAGGCTCGAAAGCGTTTCCGTTGCACGGGCCTGACTGTCGGCCAGGGTTTTCAGGGAAACATCGGACGTGGAGACGGCGGTCTGTGCCGCCTTGGCCGTCGCTTCCGTGTTCTCCAGGCGGGTCCGGACCTCGCCCAGCGTGGTTTTCAGCTCATTCAGTTGGCCCTCTATACCGCTGACGGATCCGGACAGTTGACTTGCGTCCGACGAGGTCGAGCTCATCGTGTTTTCCAGCTTGGAAAGACGCCCTTCCAAAGGCGCGATATCGGCAGGCGCCCCCTCGCCCGACGCGGCCGGGGCGGAGGCCATTTCGCTGCGCAGCTCCTCGATGTCCTGCTGCAGCGCCGCGATCGCCGGCGAGCTGTCTGTCGCAGCAGCGTTTTCCAGCCGGGATTCGAGCGAGGAGACCTTTGTCTCGAGCGCCGAGACGGCGCTGCCGGTATTCTGGTTGGCGGCCCCTGCCGAAACATCGGCAAGCTGGCGTTCCAGCTCGGAGATCTTGCGCTCCGCCGAGGTCAGCGACCGTGCCATTTGCTGGTCCGGTTCGGGCGTCAGCTTCACCAGCCCGGCCTGATAGAGACCGAACCCGCCGCCGAGAACCAGGATTCCGCCGATGACGGCCGCGACCAGCACCCCGAAGGCCCCGACCCCGCCGCTGTCCTCAGCGGCCGGCGGATTGGAAAAGCTTGTCGAGCCGGAACGCGGCGGTGTACCGCCCGGAGGTGAACCGCGGCCCGACGCGGAGCCCGAGGCCGGCGATGTGCCGGACGATGATTTGGACGCGGTCGAACCGGCGGAGGTTCCCGAAGCCGGGCCGGTGGGGCCGGACGAAGCGCCGGGAGCAGAGGAAGACGAAGGCGCCGCGGAAGGACGCGTGGAGCTGAACGACGAGGATGTGCCGCCGGGCCTTGAACCCGTGGAGCCGGCGCCGGTGGAGGATCCCGCCGCCGAGGCGCTCCCCGCAGAGCTTGTCGTGGTTGAGCTTCCGGTGGTCGAGCTTCCCGGGGCTGAACCGCCCCCGCTGGAGCCGCCCGTGGTGGAACCGCTTGTGGGGGAGGGCCTGGACGAGCTCGCCGAACCGGTCGAAGCTGCTGAACCTGCGGGCGACGTCCCCGGCTTCGCAGCGCTTTTCTCGGCGGTCAGATCGATGGTGACCGGACGTTTGGACGTACCGGAGGATGAAGACGGGCTTTCCGGCTTGCCGGAGGTCTCTTTTCCACCCGAAGAGGATGTCCCGTCAGAAGATTTCTTGTCCGTCGCCATCTGCACTCCTCCTGGACCCTGCCGATCCCAAGGCTTTCACTATACACACCTCTTTGCGGAGCGGCACCACCGCAGCAGCGACTCTTCGGCGCTGCAATAGAACGACTCCTTCGGTTCTGGTTAACACTCCGCTAAGACCAGATCCAGAAGTGACTTTTCACAAGGTTCATCAGCAACATGCACCCTCGCGACATCTGACAGGGGCGCGGCCGCCTGCTTGGATATGGCATAGACATGCAAACCGGGCAAAATGTGGTCGAGCCCCGAAGCCGTCAGCAGCTGAACCAGGACCTCCGCGGTCCGCCTCGAGTAGATCAGCACCCCGTCATAGGCCCCGTCTTGCAGCGCCTCCGCCACGCCGGCCGGCAGATCGCTTGCCGGATCCATGCCGTAGACCACCTCCGTCCGGCAGGTGACGTTTGCGCGCGCCAGCAAGCCTTCCAGATCGCCCGCGCGCTCGCGTGCCGCCGGATGAAGCACGGCACCCGGCTTCAATTGATCCTGCGAGGCAAGGATGAGACGGCCGAGCGATCCGACATCGCCCTCGGCGGTGTGCACGGCTTGAAATCCGGCCTGCCTGCAGGCCGCCGCCGTTGCCTCGCCGACCGTGAAAACGGGAAGTGCCTTCAGGTCGGGGAACTGCGGATGCCCGGCCAGAACCGCAACCGCCCGCCGGCTCGAAAAGGCCAGGGAGGAAACGCCGGAGAGATCGAAACGTTCCGGCGGCACCGCCTGGAACCTCAGGAGCGGTGCTTCGTCGGCAACATGACCGGCGGCGCGCAGCTTGTCGGCGGTTCGCTTGCAGTCCGGCCGGGGTCTCGTCACCAGGAAGCGCATTCAGGGGCTCCCTCAGTGATCTGCAAGGAAACCGGGACCCATCCTGTCCTTGAGCATCCGCCCGACCGACCGGCCAACCTCGGCCGCCTGGGTCACCGGACCGCTGTCTGCAGCTTCATGCGCCTCGGAACCGTCGGGCTTCAGCACGATGCCGCTCAGATGCACCATACCGCCCGAAACCGTCGCCAGCCCGCCGATCGGCGTGCGGCAGGACCCGTCCAGGACCGCGAGAAAGGCCCGTTCCGCGTCCAGCCGGATCTGGGTTTCGCGATCGTGGATCGCGGCAAGCTCTTCGAGCGTCGCCGTGTCGTTCACCCGGCTCTCGATCGTGATCGCCCCCTGCCCGACGGCGGGCAGGAATTCGCCGACTTCGAGCAGGCTGGTGATCTCGTGTTCGAGCCCGAGGCGTCGCAGGCCCGCGGCGGCCAGCAGGGTTGCGTCCACTTCGCCTTCCGCCAGCTTGCGCAGGCGCGTCTGCAGGTTGCCGCGATACATCACGACGTCGATGTCGGGCCTCAGCCGCTTGATCATCGCCTGCCGGCGCAGCGAACTCGAGCCGACCACCGCGCCCTGGGGCAGGTCCGTCAGGGTCTTCGCCTTTGGCGACAGGAAGGCATCGCGCACGTCTTCGCGCGGCAGGAAGGCGGTCAGGGCAAGGCCCTCGGGCAGAACCGTCGGCATGTCCTTTGAGGAATGCACGGCAATGTCGATCCGCCGGTCCAGGAGGGCTTCCTCGATTTCCTTGGTGAACAGCCCCTTGCCGCCGACTTCCCACAGGGGCCTGTCCTGGATCTTGTCGCCCGACGTCTTGATGACGACGACCTCGAAAGCCTCTTCGGGAAGCTTGTGGGCAGCCATCAGCCGGTCGCGGGTCTCATGGGCCTGCGCCAGCGCCAGTGCGCTGCCTCGGGTTCCGATGCGCAAAGGATTTGATTGCAAGGTTTACCGTCCAGATGTTACGCCCGGCAAAGTAACGCGCCGGGTATGCGAATTGTTTCTCATCGAATGTCCTATCACAGGGCACCCCGTTTAGACCAATGACCTCAGTCAAACCAAAAGACAATGCGACGAATCTGACGGTCCTGGGCATCGAAACCAGCTGCGACGAAACCGCGGCCGCTGTCGTGCGCGGTCCGGCGGACAGGCAGATCCTTTCCAACACCATCCGCTCGCAGATCGACGAGCACGCGGAATTCGGCGGCGTGGTGCCGGAGATCGCCGCCCGGGCGCATATCGAAATCCTCGACCGGATCATCGCCGAGGCCATGCAGGAAGCCGGCTGCGGCTGGGACGATATCGACGCGGTGGCGGCAACGGCCGGACCCGGCCTGATCGGCGGCGTGATCGTCGGTTTCATGACCGCCAAGGCGATCGCCATGGCGGCCGGCAAGCCGATCGTCGCCGTCAATCATCTGGAAGGCCATGCACTCACCGCGCGCCTCACCGACGATCTGGAATTTCCCTTCCTGCTGCTGCTTGTCTCCGGCGGTCACAGCCAGTTTCTTCTGGTGCGCGGCGTCGGCGACTATGAGCGCCTCGGCACCACGATCGACGATGCCATCGGCGAGGCCTTCGACAAGACCGCCAAGCTGCTGGGTCTCCCCTATCCGGGCGGCCCGCAGGTGGAGAAGATGGCGGCCATGGGCGACGTGGAGCGGTTCAAACTGCCGCGCCCCCTGCTCGACCGGCCCGGCCTCGACATGTCCTTCGCGGGCCTGAAGACCGCGCTCAGGACGCAGGCCAAGAAGCTGGAGCCGATCGACGACCAGACGGTTGCCGACCTGTGCGCCGGCTTCCAGCGCGCCGTCTCCGCCGTTCTGGCCGCGCGCACCAGGACGGCGCTCGAGCTGTTCAAGGCGCGCCATCCGGATGCCGAGCCGGTGATCGTCGTCGCCGGCGGGGTGGCCGCGAACCGGGAAATCCGCCAGAGCCTGCTCACGGCGGCACAGGAAGCCGAAGCCCGGTTCATCGCCCCGCCCATGAACCTTTGCACCGACAATGCAGCGATGATCGCCTGGGCGGGCATCGAACGCCTGCAACTGGGCCCTGTTGACGACATGACCCTTTCCCCCCGCCCGCGCTGGCCGCTCGATTCGACAAGTGCGGGAGTGCTGGGCGCAGGAAAAAAAGGCGCGAAGGTCTGAGCGGAGACGGTTTTCAGGGCGTGTTCGCAAGGACCGCACGATCGGAGACTTTAGTCACGCCGGAATGCCTGCTAGTACCTTGTCCGCACTTACAGGGAATTCCGGCACATGCGCATCTACCACAAGGCCTATGTCTATCTCACCTGCGGCACGGACCTTCTGGTATTCAACGAGCCGGAAACGCCTTATCTCGGCCTGCAGGTGCCCGGCGGCACCATAGATCCGGGCGAGAGCTTCCTGCATGGGGCGATGCGGGAGTTCCACGAGGAGACCGGCTTGAGGCTTGATGCCGCCTTCGATCATTTCAGCGACCAGGACCTGCCGTTCGAGACGATCCCGCCCGTCGGCCAGTTCAGGGCACCGGCGGACCGGCCCCTGCGCGGTCGCCATATCCGGCGCAACTATCATGTCCGCATCGCCGAGCGCCCGAGCGATGCGTGGGAGCATTACGAGATGTTTCCAAGCGGCGGCGGCAAGCCGATTCGCTGCCGGTTCTTCTGGGTCGACCTGTTCGGACCGCAAGCGCGCGATGCCGAAAATTTCTTCGCCGCCTTCGGCGCGCCGCTTGATGCCCTGCGCGGCCGCCTGCCTCGCCTCGGCAAGGCGGCTTGAGGTTTGCATGTTTTCAAGGACTTGCCGGTGAAGATCCATCACAAAGCCTATGTCTACCTGACCTGCGGAACCGAGCTTCTGGTCTTCATCGAGCCCGACCACCCGAACCCGGACCTTCAGGTGCCCGGCGGCACGCTGGACCCGGGCGAGAGCTATCTGCAGGCCGCGCGCCGGGAATTTGCCGAGGAGACCGGACTTTCGTTGGATATCGCTCTCGAATCGTTCGCGGACCAGGATCATATCTTCGAAGATGTTCCCGGAAGTCTCGACGGCTTGCATCGAAGGCGCCATTTTCACGGTCGCATTCGGGAAAAGCCCGCTGCACAATGGGAACACTACGAAACGTCACCCAGCACAGGCGGAGCGCCTATAAGGTTCCGCCTGTTCTGGATTGATCTGTTCGCCAGGGATGCGCCGGCCGAGACCAGGTTCTTTGAAGGTTTTGGAGCGCAGCTTGAAACATTACGGTCGCGCATGGAGAAGCAGAGCAATGGGCGCCATTAACTCGGTCGGCGTCATTGGCGGTGGAGCCTGGGGAACGGCGCTGGCGCTGACGGCCGCGCGCGCCGGACGCGAGGTGCGCCTGTGGGCCCGCGATCCGGGAACCGTCTGCGACATCCGCTCCCGGCAGCAGAATGCGCGCTACCTGCCCGGCATCACCTTTGATGAAGACCTCAACGCCACGACGTCCCTTGCGGATGTGGCCGACGCCGACGCGATTCTGCTGGTCACGCCGGCCCAGACCACCCGCGCCATGCTGGCGGCGCTCAAGAAGACCGGCAAATTGCGCGGGCCGGTGGTGCTCTGCGCCAAGGGACTGGAGCAGTCCTCCGGCAAGCTGCTGTCGAAGGTGATGAACGAGGAACTGCCGGGCGTGGAAGTGGGCGTGCTCTCCGGACCGAGCTTTGCCGACGATGTCGCCCGCGGCCTGCCGACGGCCGTCACCGTCGCGGCGAGTTCCGCCAAGACCGCCCTCAGCCTGTGCGAGGCAATGCAATCGCCCTGTTTCCGCCCCTATGCGTCGATCGACATTCTCGGCACCCAGAT
Source organism: Roseibium salinum (assembly GCF_026240905.1). Taxonomy (NCBI): domain Bacteria; kingdom Pseudomonadati; phylum Pseudomonadota; class Alphaproteobacteria; order Hyphomicrobiales; family Stappiaceae; genus Roseibium; species Roseibium salinum. The sequence goes on along the minus strand of NZ_JAPEVI010000003.1, from coordinate 3,919,004 downwards.
CGGCGGCGCCCTGAAAAACGTCCTGGCGATCGCCTGCGGCGCCGTCGTCGGACGCAAGCTCGGCGCCAGCGCGCAGGCGGCCCTGACCGCCCGCGGCTTTGCCGAACTGAGCCGCCTGGGCACCGCCATGGGCGCCCAGAGCGAAACCCTGACCGGCCTCTCCGGCCTCGGCGACCTGGTGCTGACCTGTTCTTCCAGCCAGTCGCGCAACTTCTCCTTCGGCCTCAGGCTCGGCGAGGGCTTCATGGCCTCGGAACTGATCGCCGCCGGCGGCAAGCTGGCCGAAGGCGCCTATTCGGCCCGGGTCGCGGTGAAACTGGCGGAAAAATACAATGTCGAGGTGCCGATCTGCGCAACGGTCGCGAAGATGATCGACGAGGACCTGACCATCGATGACGCTCTCAACACGCTGATGGCCCGCCCGCTGAAGGCGGAATCGGAAAGCGTGTGATCGCGGAATTCCGGCATTGAGTTTGTGAAACCGGCAGCCTAGTTTCTCCCCAGTTTCGACAAGACCGGGATCCATCCATGCTCTATGCCCTGATCTGCACCGACAAGCCCGGTGCCCTGCAAACCCGCCTCGACAACCGCGCCGCCCATCTGGAATTTCTCAATGGCCTTGGCGACAGCCTCAAGGCGGCCGGCCCGTTTCTCGACGACGACGGCAACATGACCGGTTCGCTGGTGGTGATCGAGGCATCCAGCCGCGACGAAATCCTTGCGATTTCGCAGGAAGATCCCTACGCCGGTGCCGGATTGTTCGAAAGCGTGGAAATCCGCCCGTGGAACTGGGCGGTCAAGAATCCGGAGGCGAAATAAGTGCAGTACTGGCTGATCAAATCCGAGCCGGACAAATGGTCCTGGGAACAGCAGAAAGCCAAGGGCGCGGCCGGCGAGCAATGGGACGGCATCCGCAATTACCAGGCGCGCAACAACATGCGGACCATGGAGATCGGCGACAAGGCCTTCTTCTACCATTCCAACATCGGCAAGGAAGTGGTCGGCATCGTCGAGGTCTGCAGCGAAATCCATCCCGATTCGACCACGGACGACCCGCGGTGGGAATGCGTGGACTTCAGGGCCGTCCGTGATATGCCGAAGCCCGTCACGCTGGCTGATGTGAAGGCCGAGCCGCGCCTGGCCAAGATGGCGCTGGTCACCTCCATGCGCCTTTCCGTCCAGCCGGTGACGGAAGAGGAATGGAAGATCGTCTGCGAGATGGGCGGGCTGAAGGAGCCGGCTTGACCGGCGAAAGACGCCTGGCAAAACGGCAGCCTCTTCCATCGGGAGCGGCTGCCGATCGCACTTCCCCTCCGACCGGTAAGGCCGATGCCGCCCATTGAAGATCCGTTCGAGTTCATCCGCCGCGAGACACGGATAAAGCCGGTTCCGCATGCGGAGGAAATCCGGCTGTACGTGGCGGACGAGGCCATGGCGCTGTGGCAGAAGACCGAAGACGACCTGGGTGAACTCGGTCTTGCCCCGCCCTACTGGGCCTTTGCCTGGGCGGGCGGCCAGGGGCTTGCCCGATTCATTCTGGACACGCCCGACCTCGTGGCGGGCAAAAAGGTGCTGGATTTCGCCTGCGGCTCCGGTCTTGTCGGCATCGCCGCCATGATGTCCGGCGCCGCGTCCTGCCACGCGGTCGACATCGATTCGTTCGCGCTGGCGGCGGCGGAGCTCAATGCCGGGCTCAACGGCGTCACCCTTACTCTCCAGAAGGCCGATATCACCGCCGGCGAACCGCCCGAGGCCGACATCGTCTTCTGCGGCGACGTCTTCTACGATCAAAACATGGCGGCGAAGGTCATGGGCCTGATCGACCGGCTTCTGGACAACGGAACGGATGTGCTGGTGGGCGATCCCGGCCGCTCCTACCTGCCGAAATCCCGGCTGACCGAGCTCGCCGCGTATTCCGTCCCGGTCGTGGGAGCGCTGGAAGACAACGAGATCAAGCGCACCAAGGTCTTCCGCGTCGAGAAAGACTAGAGTATGGCCCCAGGCGCCTCCTCCGGCGCTGTCAGGGTCACAAAAGTTTTTCCGCGGCACCCACTTCCTCTTTTCTCAGCTTGCGATAGGTTATGGCAACCATTCCATGCCGTATTTCGATTGCCGGCCGACCGCTCGGTCTCAGCGCCGGGCAACGGGCCGGCCTGTTGCGTCTTTAGGAGTCCCTTCATGCCCATCGTCAACCGTCTTGCTGATCTGGCCGATGACATCACCGCCTGGCGCCGCGATTTTCACGAAAATCCTGAGCTCCTCTACGATACAGTCCGGACCGCCGGCAAGGTGGCCGAGCTTCTGGAAAGCTTCGGCGTGGACGAGGTGACGACCGGCATCGGCAGGACCGGCGTCGTGGGCGTGATCAGGGGAAGGAACGGCGGCGCGGGCAAGACCATCGGCCTGCGCGCCGACATGGACGCCCTGCCGATCGAGGAAATCACCGGCAAGCCCTATGCCTCCAAGGTGCCGGGCAAGATGCATGCCTGCGGCCATGACGGCCACACCGCCATGCTGCTCGGCGCGGCCAGGTATCTCGCCGAGACCCGCAATTTCGACGGCACCGTCGTGGTGATCTTCCAGCCGGCAGAGGAAGGCGGCGCCGGCGCCAAGGCGATGATCGACGACGGCCTGCTGACCCGCTGGCCGATCCAGGAAGTCTACGGCATGCACAATTTCCCGGGCCTGCCGGTCGGCGAATTCGCCATCCGCAAGGGCCCGATCATGGCGGCCACCGACGAATTCCGCATCACCATCACCGGCCGGGGCGGCCATGCGGCCAAGCCCCATGACACCATCGACCCGATCGTCGCCGGGGCCCAGATGGTGAACGCGCTGCAGACCATCGCCAGCCGCAATGCCGACCCGCTGGACTCCGTCGTCGTCTCCGTCACCGTGTTCCAGGGCGGCAATGCCTTCAACGTCATCCCGCAGGAGGTGCTCCTGCGCGGCACCGTGCGCACCCTCAGCCCGAAGATGCGCAACCTTGCCGAGGAGCGCATGGAGACCATCGTCAGGTCGGTCGCGGAAGCCTTCGGCGCCAGGGCCGAGCTTCATTTCCGCCGCGGCTACCCGGTCACCGCCAACCACGACGCCCAGGTGGACTTCGCCGCGGACGTCGCCGAAGGGATCGCCGGCGCCGGCAAGGTCAACCGCGAGATCCCCCCGATGATGGGCGGCGAGGACTTCTCCTACATGCTGGAAGAACGCCCCGGCGCCTTCATCTTCGCTGGCAACGGCGACAGCGCCGGCCTGCACCACCCGGCCTACGACTTCAACGACGACCTGATCCCCGTCGGCTGCTCCTACTGGGTGAAGCTGGTCGAAACGGCGCTGCCGGCGACGGCCTGACGCGAGTGCTGCGGATTGGGAACCCCCACCCCTGACCCCTCCCCACAAGGGGGAGGGGGATAATGCCGCGCCATCTGGCACCTTCCGCAATCCTTCCAGTCTGAAGGCATCGCGCCGGGCGAAGTGAACGCATCAACTGTCGAGGTCATCCCCGACTTGATCGGGGATCCAATCATTTCCAGAGCAGTCGCGTTCAATGTCGGCGGGTGCGGCACCTGCAGCAACCGGTTCATGTCTTCCTGCAATGCGGACAAGCCAATGGATCCCCGATCAAGTCGGGGATGACCTCGAGAGGAAGGGCTGATGACGCAGCCTCGAATGTGCTGCTAAACTGCCGCCGAATCCGTTTCCCGCCTCACGTTCCGGCTCTTCCGCATGTCCCTTTCCCCGTTCCGGCTGTCCTTTCTCGCCGCTTACGTCCTGGTCGGCGCCGCCGTTGGCGTGCTGGTCATCCATCCGCTGAACCTTGTCGTCATCTGGTGGGAGCTGTCGCGCTTTCAGGAGGTCCGGCCGGACCTGTTCGATTTCCTCTCCGCGCGGCTGTGGCTGCTGGTGCTGCCGCGGCACCTGGACGTGACGGTCGGTTATACGCTGCTCGGGGCGGTGATCGGGCTGGCCTTCGGGGTGTTCAGCCGCAACTACATGCGCACCAGCCAGGCCTACCGGTCCCTGCGCGAAGAGCAGACGGCGATGATCCCGGAGCTGATGGAACGCGGCGAGACGGAGCGGGTGGAATTCAAGTCCTCGCTCCGCTGGGACGTACGCGAAGAGCACGTCAACCGGGGCCTGGAAAAGGTCATCGCCAAGACCATCGCCGGGTTCTTCAATGCCGACGGCGGCCATCTGCTGATCGGCGTCGACGACGACGGCAGGCCGCTCGGCCTCGACCACGACCTGGCGACGCTGAAGAGCCCCGACCTCGACGCCTTCGAGCGCACGGTCAACGACATCGTCTCGAAAAACCTCGGCGGTGATCTCTGCCCCTATATCCACACGGTCTTTGCCAGGGTGGAGGAAAAGGACGTGGCGATGATCATCATCCGCCCGGCCCCGCGCGCTGTCTATCTCGAAGACGGCAAGGCCTCGGTCTTTTATGTGCGCAGCGGCAATTCCACCCGCCAGCTCGACGTGCGCGAGGCGCTGAGCTACGCGCGGGCCCGGTGGACATAAGATGATGGAGCTGTTCGCCTCCCTCTTCCCGGACCCGCTCGGCACGCTTGCCGCGATCCTCCTGATCATCACCAGCTTCTTCACCTCCGCGCTGACGGCCGCCGTCGGGCTCGGCGGCGGCGTGGCGCTGATTGCCGTCATGGCGACGCTGATGCCGGCGATTGCGCTGGTGCCCGTCCATGGCGTCGTCCAGCTCGGCTCCAATGCCGGGCGGGCCCTGGTGCAGCTCAGGCATGTCGACTGGATGATCGCGCTGTGGTTCGCCATCGGCGCGGTGTTCGGCGCGGCCATCGGCGGCGCCATCGCCGTGGAACTGCCGGCAAGCATCCTGCGCGCCGGCATCGGCCTCTTCGTGCTGTGGACCGTCTGGGGCCGGATGCCGCGCTTCGGCAGGGCGCCCAGGCGCGCCATGACCGTCGCCGGCTTCGCCTCGACCTTCCTGTCCATGTTCTTCGGAGCCGCCGGGCCGATCGGCGGCGCCGTGCTGGCAACGCTGAACCTGCCGCGCCACGGCTTCGTCGCCAACCAGGCCGTCACCGCCCTGATCATGCACGTTTTCAAGATCATCGCCTTCGGCGCCCTCGGCTTTGCCTTCGCGCCCTGGGCCGGGCTGATCGTGCTGATGATCGCCAGCGGCTTTCTCGGCACCCTCACCGGCAGCCGGCTCCTGGGAAAGATGGACGAGGCGACCTTCAAGACCGGCTTCAGATGGGTGATGACCGCCCTGGCGCTGAACCTTCTCTGGCAGGCGGCCCGCTCCTGGCTGGGCGGCTGAGGTTGAGGCCGGTTCATCTGTCGCAGCGGGTTATTGACCTTTAGCTGTCGCTCGCTTGAGTTCTTCGCAACTCGCTTTGCCTTGAAAGACGCCGCCCGACAGGCTAACCCATCGCCATCGGTTTTCTAACATGCGGGATGGAGCGTCCATGGCTTCTCAAAATCTTCTGCTTCTGCCGGGCGACGGCATTGGCCCGGAAATCATGCAGGAAGTGAAAAATGTCATTGCCTGGTTCAACGACAAGGGCGGCATGTCCTTCGAGACGGACGAGGGCCTTGTCGGCGGCGCGGCCTATGACGCGCACGGCCAGTCGATTTCCGAGGAAGACATGGCCAAGGCCATGGCGGCGGACGCGGTCATCTTCGGTGCCGTCGGCGGCCCGAAATGGGACAGCGTTCCCTACGAAGTGCGCCCGGAAGCCGGCCTCCTGCGCCTGCGCAAGGACATGCAGCTGTTCGCGAACCTGCGCCCGGCCATCTGCTACCCGGCCCTGGCCGACGCCTCCTCGCTCAAGAAGGACGTCATCGAAGGCCTCGACATCCTGATCGTGCGCGAGCTGACCGGCGGCGTCTATTTCGGCGAGCCGAAGGAAATCCGGGATCTCGGCAACGGCCAGAAGCGCGGCATCGATACCCAGGTCTACGACACCTACGAGATCGAGCGCATTTCCGGGGTCGCCTTCGAGCTGGCGCGCACCCGCAACAACAAGGTCACGTCCATGGAAAAGCGGAACGTGATGAAGTCCGGCGTGCTGTGGAACGAGGTCGTCACCCAGACCCACAAGAACGGCTATCAGGACGTCGGGCTGGACCACATGCTGGCCGATGCCGGCGGCATGCAGCTGGTGCGCTGGCCCAAGCAGTTCGACGTCATCGTCACCGACAACCTGTTCGGCGACATGCTGTCCGACGTTGCCGCCATGCTGACCGGCTCGCTCGGCATGCTGCCCTCCGCCTCCCTCGGCGCGCCGGACGCCGTCACCGGCAAACGCAAGGCGCTCTATGAGCCCGTCCACGGCTCCGCGCCGGACATCGCCGGCACGGGCGCCGCCAACCCGATCGCCATGATCGCCAGCTTCGGCATGGCGCTGCGCTATTCCTTCGAGCAGGTGGCAGCCGCCGACAAGCTGGACAAGGCCATCGCCAACGCGCTGGACAAGGGCCTGAGGACCAAGGACATCGCCGCCGCCGGCGAGGCGACCATTACCACCGCCGAAATGGGCGATGCGATCGTCGCGGAACTGGACGCGCTGAGCGCCTGACCCAAATCGCCATTTGCACGAAGAGCCGCCAGCTTGTATCCCGTTGGCGGCTCAGGTGCCGGCAACACCACCCTCCGTCGTCATCCCGGCCAAGCGCAGCGCGAGCCGGGATCGGAGAGCCACAAGCCTTTCGGGTCTTGAACCGATGGACCGCGGCTCCCCGATCCCGGATCTCCGCTTCGCTGCGTCCGGGATGACGACCGATGGTTTGAACGCTGCCCACACACCTGACCCGCCGATGGGCATTCCATTGGCGGTCGTTTTCATGTCGAACCCAGGCTGGTCAGATGATCGAAGACAAACTCGCGCCCTTTCTCGGCACCTGGATCCTCGACCCGGACGCAAGCGAGTTCGAGCAGGGCGACCCGCCCAAGAGCGCCACGCTGAAGATCGAGGACAATTTCGGTGTCGCCGTCTTCACCATGAACCAGGTGAGCGCCGAGGGCGAGGTGACCAACGACAGCTTCGAGGCCGTGCCCGATGGCCCGGAAGTCAAGCTCGGCAAGAGCGGACTGGTCGACGCCATGCGCCTGGTCTTCAAGGACGAGCGCACCCTCGTCTCCGAAGCCCGCCGCGGCGGCCTGACCCTCATGAAGGCCGAGCGCGAACTCTCCGCGGACGGCCGTACGCTGACCGTCACCCAGACGGTCCACCTGGTCGACGTCGCCAGCTTCACCAACATCTCCGTCTACCACCGGGCGCAGTAAATGCGGGGCGCCGTCCGGAGGTCATGCTGCCGCGGTTCCCCGGGCAAGGCCCCGACTGTCCCCCTTCGCCACACCGGCAGCCTCATGCTCTCACCGCACTGGGACCCTCACGCGCTTCCTCCACCGGGACCCCTTCATGCGCTCGCCACACCGGACCCTCATGCTGAGGAAGCGCGCAGCGCTGTCTCGAAGCATGGGCCGCTTGCTCAGGGGGTGGCCGCCTATCCTTCGAGACGGACCTGCCGGTCCTCCTCAGGATGAGGCCGAGCGCAGGCCTCCCGCCCATCCAAACCCGCCCCCCACCCCGCTCCAGGAGTTCGGCTTCCCATGAAACAGTTCATCGGTGCCCTGACGCTGGTCGTCCCGGATTATGACGAGGCCATCGCCTTCTACGTGACAAAACTCGGCTTCGAGCTGATCGAGGACACCAGGCTCTCCGACACCAAACGCTGGGTGCTGGTCGCCCCCAGGGGCAGCACGGAAACCCGCCTGCTCCTCGCCAAGGCGGACGGCGAGGCCCAGCACGCCGCCATCGGCAACCAGACCGGCGGCCGGGTGTTCCTGTTCCTCAACACGGACGATTTCGACCGCGACCACGCCGCAATGCTGGCCGCCGGCGTCCCCTTCCTGGAAGCGCCGCGGCTGGAGCCTTACGGCAAGGTGGCGGTGTTCCGGGATCCGTTCGGCAACAAGTGGGACTTGATCGAGGCGGTGTGAGGGGATTTGGGTGAAAGTGGGCTGTTTGTCGCGCGTTTAGCGAAGGGATGCGTTGAGCTTCCATTTAACCTCGCCGCTGAAGGAAATCCGGTTCCTTGAATTTGCGACTTGCTCAAGGCAAGCGCAAATAGACCTGACAAGCACTGTTTCTTGTCGCTCGCCCTGACTCGTGCGGTCGTGTTCTTTGCTGTATGCTGTATGCTGTATTTGCGCGAAAGACATTTCTGGTGATGATTAGAAATCGAATACTTCCGGATTGCAGGTGCTTGCGCAAGCGATGGATCGCACGGCTCGCAACGGCAGTCGTCGTCGCTGCGGCATCGTTGGCGCTGCCCGCAAAAGCCGGTGCCCAGGACGGGCTCACTCTCGGCGTCGACAACTTCAAATCGCTGATGACTCCACGTGGGTTCGGCATGCCACGCACGCAGGCAGAAGGCGAGAGGCCGCAACTGGGCGCCGAAGGGCTAGGTGACTACTCCGCTTTGCTTGGTCGATTCTCCCTTGTTGACCCTGACGAAGATCTAGGAGGACTTTTTACGGTCCTCCATGTGACGCGCATAATGTGCAATTCTTTGTATCAAGGCGAATATTCCCTCGCCGAGGTCGCGCCGAAAGGCTTCGTCATCGCGCGCGGTGACATCCATTACTTTGGCTTCTCCATCGATCCGTGGAAGAAAAATTGGTACGCGGTTACCATAACCGGCGATAGCGAAATGGACGCGGCCGCAGGCCATCCCGCATGGGCGTTCCAATACGACAGTGACGGCAATCTTGTGTCATGTGCCGTCGATATCGGCCCCAAAACCAGTGAAAAGGAGGACATACCGAGCGACGACCTTGGCGCGGAAGCTGTTCAATTTATCCATATCGCCTTGCCGCAGATGTTCACTGCGATCATCACGGAACCGCCTGTTTCGGTACCCCTTCTCATCGGTCCATCGGGAGCGATCTCGTTGGCGACACCCTGTGGCGAAAAGTGGTGCCGGATCTCGACACTTTACGACTTCAGGCCCGGAGAATGGCACCTGTCCTTGACGGTCCGTTTCGATGAGCCCCCGGAGTGGAATTGAATTCCTGTCGTCCGCTGGTGCACACCATCCTGGCTTGCGTACCGGACGTGACCGCGACGCGCGATTTTATCCGTGCGGGTCCAACGGGATGAAAACGCCTTTCGCAAACGGCGTCTCGATTTCTGAAAGATGTTCTTGTGGAACCATTTGACGTGAGGCGGGTTAACTGCCTTGTGTTCGGCCAAATCGCAGCAAGGCGGGCGCCCGGCGTGTCGGCCCGGCGGGAGATCGGCGCGGGGGAGAATGCGTCATGGCGCATTGTCCTGATCAATGAGGCATCGAACTTCGAGCCACGTCCACTCCGTGTCCGGCCGGAATGTCCAGGACACCTGACCTGAGAGGATCGCCGTATGACTGTCGTGCTTGCCACCGTGTGCCGGGATGGCGTCGTGCTCGGCTCGGACTCCCAGATCACGGACAAGGGGCGCGGCATGACATATCCCGCCGAGAAGCTTCACCCCCTGGGCGAGCTGGCGGCCTGGGGCGGCAGTGGCGGGCGGTCGGTTCTGGCCGACGTAAAACGCTGTTTCAACGAACACAGCGCTGCGATCCTGGAAGCCCCCGACATCGGGCGCGCGCTGCAGGAGCTGGTCCTCCCGATCCTTCGCCATCACTACGATACCTTCATCCCCGACGTGCCGGGCGACGAAGACGGCGGGACGCCGTCGGCCTACGTGATGGCGGCCGGATGGCGAGACGGCGAGCCGTGGATACTGGAGATAACGCCCTCGGGCATGATCGGGCACTACGCCGATATCGGTTTCCATGCAATCGGCAGCGGTGCGCCCTTGGCCCAGCAGGCCAGTTCGCTGCTGTCCCACTTCCACATGACCGAGCGGTCGCTGCGCTTCGGCTGCGCGGCGGTCCTGCGCGTTCTGCAAGCGCTCGACCTCACCTCTGCCAGCGTCGGTGAGCCGTTCAGCCTGTGCCGCATCGACGCGGAAGGTGCCCACCACCTCAGCGACGAAGACATCGAGGAGGTAAGCGACGTGGTGCGCCGATGGAAAGACGCCGAACAGACCGTCATCGCCGACATATTCGATTGAGCGGATCTGTGGAGCGTTTAGGGAATGGCTGGTTTGGGGCAGCGAGCGGACTGGCGGGTTTCCAATCATTGAAAGCGATAGTCTGCCGTTCAGAATCCGATTGCATGTCAATCATCTGACGACCAGCACACTGAGCACGATGTTGATCTTGGCAACTCGATCGCAGGCATCGTGACGGAACTACCTAGGCCTGCGCTTTCAACTGAAGCAGCCACGCCTCCATCTCTGCGACGAACTGCCTGTCATGCGACCGGCCAAGGTATTTCTCGGCCCATTCACCCGTAACCACATAACGGCGCAGCCAGACTTCAAGTGCTGACACATCCTCGGCGGTCTTGTCTAGGAAGCCCGAGAAATAGTTGCCAGCCTGTGCAGCGAGCTGCGCCATCTCCTCGAGCACGGCCTTCATCAGTGGTGCATCAAAAAAAGGCCCCATGACGACTTGGCCGCCACCGGTCGGCCGCATCAGCGCGAAGCCATGCCAAGTCGCATGTGCAGCATACTCGCAGAATAACTTGTACGCCGCGCCGCGCTTGCCTTCCTTGAAGTTATCGAAGTTGTCGAGGAACTTGCGAACCTTTGCCGGTGTAAAAATCTGTCGGCGCTTTTTATCGTCCGATTCCCGCCACTCAGTTATCTTGGCTGGATTGCGGTCGAACCAGCCCCACAAATAGACAATCTCCATAATGTCGCGCAAGGTCGCCGCTGCAAGCTGATAGTAACCTCGGGTGAGCTGGCCATACGCCGATCCGAGGTCATTGAATATCCGAGCGCCGAGCAGCTGGATGGTTTCCTGATCGAGGTCGACTGCATCGCGCTTTGCAAAGAAATCGATATGATCCATCACTGCTTCAATTAATTCGACATGATTTAGAAGCTCTTCATCGGCCTCAATCACGGCAATTGACTGCTTGCGGATGTACTCCTCGCCTTCATTGAGCCGTGCCATGTTCTCAGGAATTTTGCGACTTTGGGCGGTCATTGGCGGCACCTTTCAATTTCAGCCGTTTGTGGACTCGTAGGCTTAAAGGTCAAATGGCGCAAACCGGACAATCACTCGAACAGGGCGCATGGCGCATTTGGCCATTAGCGGAGTTCGTTGATCGCTTGAGGATACAGCTCCGCTTAAAAGATAAACCAATGCCAAAAAAGGATGCGCACCTATGCAGGATCAGTTGCCGCACCTGATTCCTTTGGAGGGTTAAGTTCCACGCCAAAACGAGCGACTTTTCGTGCGCGAAGCGGGGATTTTTTGGCAATTCTGCGCAGAGCTTCATGGGAAGCCGCCTTGATCTCTTTGCTCCCATCAAGATCGATTCTCCCTAAGCGAAGGATGGTTTCGATCGATTTACGCACATCCCGCCCACGTAATTCTTCGAACATGCCTTCAAAATCATCCGCCGATTGCATCGCCATCAGTGCAATATCAGCCTCGCTCCAATTTTCGCTTCGACCAATCTCCACCAAAACCTCATAAGGATCCCTGTCATCCTGGTAGCCACTGCGTCGATCTTCAAATGCTGCTTTGAACCCACCATCGATACGATCATCCTGGGAGAAATGGTGGTTCGCGATGTTGAAAAACTCCAAGCCTTCACCGGTGTGAACCGAGAACCACTTCTCGATCACCTCATCTGCTTGCCGTTCTCTCCCATTTTCGCGAAGAAGATAGATGGCACTGTTGATGTTAAGCGCACTGATAAACTCGGCTTCTGCGATTGCTCCGCGATATAGCTCATCCAGAAAGTCGTCATCTTCAGTGTTCAAAGATCCGTGATATAGTTCGTCCCACGCACGTGTGAAAATTGTGTCACGGGATGTGTGCTGATACTGGCGTTGCAGTGCAGTGGCCTCTTGACGCAGCGGCTCATGCAAGAAGTACCCCCTACTTGCGCCAGACATGATGATAAGGTCGAACGGGTCTGCATGGCTAAATGGATAGTCGGTAAGAAGCTGGCGCCATTTGGCAATTGCCTCGTCTTCCTCCTTGTCCGTATCACGCATTGCATCAGTGATCTGGTTGTATTTTTTGATGAATTCCATGGGAGGAGCATTGTCAGGCTGATACACGCTCCACGCGGCGAGTACCAATGTTGACATTGCTTGCTTTAAAACGCCGTTGTCAAAGCCGTGGAGAATTTCTGCAAGTCGTCTCGCTAAGGTTTCAATTTTCTTGATGACTCGAATGTTTGTTATGCCCAACTCAATGACCCGTGGGCGCAGCAGAGAAATAAGGTCGTCGTCTTCGCGGAAAGCAATTTCGGATGCTTCCTCCACCGTGGGATCAAACAGAACTGTGACATCTGCAACCTTCTCCAGTTGCCTATTAAATTCCTTCTGCTCCTTTTCCTCCGAGAACTCTTGGTCGTTGAGCAACAACACCATTTTGCATTGACGTTCGATTCTTAGGAATGAAACAAGACCAAGGACGTCGCGCACATTTAGTCCGTCACCAGCGCGTTCAAGATCGTCTAGACAAATCAACTGCTTTTGGACCGAAAGGAAAGCCGATCTGGCCAAGATATCGGATACGCCTTTGCGATTGAATGCTGCTGCAAGACCGTCTGCAATTGGTCGGAACTTCCGCGCTATATCACTTCCTTTGTTGACGAGTTTCTGAAAAGTTGTTGCATCGGCCCCTTTGCCTATATCCTGACCAGAGACGGTTCTTTCAAATATTGCGAAACGCAAATCGTCAAGCGAGTTTAATCCAAACAAAGATACATAAGAATATCGATCGAGCGCCAGAGAATTCCCAGTATTCGCCTGATCTAGGAATTTCATCCATCCATAAGTCTTTCCTACTCCCCACTTGCCTTTGATGCATAGGACCTCAGGCTCTTTGGTCGACAGAAAACGGCGGACTTCTTCCTCGATCAATGCAAGTGACAACTGCCCCTCCAATATTATCTCTCAAACTTCCCAGCGATGTTTGTTCAACCTTAGAGTGCTTTGAAGATAATTCAATTTGGTCAGATGCCTTTGGCCGAAGACCTGCCGCAAATGTCCAGTTTCGGGAAATCTGACTACAGGCATGAATGTCCGAAATCGGGGAGCAAAGCGGTCATCAACCCAGATACTCGCCGACATCAGCCCCCACCCCCTCAAGCCACCTCCCGAAACCCCTCCAACTGCCCCTTGAGCGCCCGCTGGAAGGCCGGGCGGGCTCCGCAGCGTTTCTTGTAGGCGTTGAGCGCCGGGAAATCCTCCAGGAGATCCGTGTGCTGCAGGATGCGCAGGACGTCGGACATCATCAGGTCGCCCACGGTGAAGCGGCTTTCGAGATAGTCCTTGTCTCCCAGAACGTCCTGGAGCAGGGACAGACGGTCGCGGACCTGGTCCTCCACCTGGGGGCGGCGTTCCCTGGCCCAGGCTTCCTCGGCATGGAAGAGGTCGATGCCGGCGAGTTCCTGGATCAGGATTTCGACCGAATTGAGCGCCGCGAACAGCCAGGCAATCGCCCGCGCCCGTTCCGCAGGCGCCTTCGGCAGCAGCGTCTCGCTTTTTTCGGCAATGTAGAGGGCGATCGCGCCGCTTTCAAAAAGGGTCAGGCCGTCCTCCTCGATCGCCGGGGCCTGGCCGAAGGGCTGGCGGGCGAGGTGGCCGGGGGATCTTTGTTCCGGGCCGAACTTGACGGTGCGCACCCGGCAGGGAAGGCCGGCTTCCTCCAGCGCCCAGCGGACGCGGAAGGCGCGCATCAAGGGTGCTGCGAAATCCGGCACCCATTCGTATGTGGTCAGGGTAATCATGCAAAGCCTCCTTTCGCCTGTGCTGCGGCAATGTTTTCGACATAGAGCTGCTGCTTGTTGAACAGGGAGTCCCAGCCGCCGACATGGCTGTCGCGGATGGCGACGCTGGAGAACGGTGCCTGGTGGAAGGTCTGCAGGGTCCTGCCGTTCTTCTGCTCAAGGGTGACCGTCACCACGGTCTCCATGTCCCGGCCGCTGTCCTCGTCCCACGCGAAGGTGAAGACGATCTGCCGGGCGGGGTTCACCTCGCGGATCACGCCGCCGAAACGCGTCAGGCCGTAATCCTTCGCAACCATGGCGCCCCGCCAGGGCCTGCCCGGTGTCAGCTCCCAGTCGAGCTCGGTGGTGGTGAACTCCTCCGGGCCCCACCAGCGCAGCACGTGGTCCCGCTCCTGCCAGAGCCGGAAGACCAGCTCGGCCGGGGCATCGAACTCCCGCTCGATCAGCAATTCGTCGTCGCGCATCGCAATCATTGGTCCGTCTCCTTTTCCTGTTCGGCCTTGATTTCCGCCAGATAGTCTTCCATCCGGTCGAAGCTTCCTTCCCAGAAGCGCCGGTATCTATCCAGCCAGTCATCCACCTTTTTCAAGGGCGCCGCTTCCAGCCTGCACGGCCGCCACTGCGCCTCCCGCCCGCGCGAGATCAGCCCGGCATTCGCCAGGACCTTGAGGTGCCGGGAGATCGACGGCAGGGACATGTCGAAGGGCTCGGCAATCTCGTTCACCGTCGCCGCGCCCCGGGCGAGCCGCGCCAGGATGGCCCGCCTCGTCGGGTCGGCCAGGGCGGAGAGGGTGGTGCTGAGAGGATCGGCCTGCATATTTAGCAACCTTGTTAATTAGCATATCAGCTAAATACAAAACACAGGCGACCGAGTCAAGCCATCTGCGCGCGGCCTCCAACCGCGCGGCATTCCGGGACCCCGGCGCAGCCGGGAATCCCGGAATGACACCCCGCCATGGTCCTGAGAGCAAATCTTTGATATCGTTCGGGATCTTTTGATCATCCGCCGGACCGGCGCCCATGACTCCCTTCCATGGCCCCGTCCTCCGGCGCTGAGCGGATGGCTTGAGCGAATGGATTTGGACGATGTCGTAAGCAATGTCTCGGCCTGGGCGCGCGTGTTCTTCGCGGACCTGATGACGCCCTGGTTCCTGTACCAGGTGGGGATCGTCGCCGTCCTGTTCCTGATCGCCGTTCTGCTGGACCGGAAGGTCGAACCGGTCCTGGAGGAAAGGGCCCGCGAGATCAGGGGGCATCCAAGCCTGCTCAGGGTCATCGTTGCGCTGCTCAGGCGGGTCGAGTGGATCCTTTTTTCCCTGTTCCTGTTCATCACGCTGACCGTCATGCGCGCCACTACATGGCCGAGCCGCAGCCATCTCGTTTCCATCGTCCTGTCGCTGTCGCTCGCCTGGTTGTTCGTCTCCGTGCTGTCGCGGGTGATCCGCAACCGCCTCGTGGCGCGCACCCTCGGCTGGCTGGCCTGGATCTATGCCGCCCTCGTCATCCTCAATATCGACGACGAGGCGGCGATGTTCCTGGACAGCTACGCCCTGCCCCTCGGCCAGTTGCGCCTGTCGGCCCTGACGATGCTCAAGGCGGCGGTCCTTTTGATCGCAACCATGTGGCTCGCCGTGGTGATCGGCCGGTTTCTCGACGAACAGGTTCAAAAGTCGGAGGAGCTGACACCCGCCATCCGCGTCCTCATCGGCAAGGTGGTGAAGATCACCCTGGTGCTGATCGGCGGCGTGGTCGCCCTGTCCTCCGTCGGCATCGACCTTTCCGCGCTGACGGTCTTTTCCGGCGCGGTCGGCCTCGGCCTCGGCTTCGGCCTGCAGAAGGTGATCTCGAATTTCATCTCCGGCATCATCATCCTGCTCGACAAGTCGATAAAGCCGGGAGACACGATCTCGCTGGAGGACACGTTCGGCTGGATCCGCGAATTGCGGGCGCGGTTCGTCTCCGTCGTCACCCGCGACGGCCGGGAATACCTGATCCCGAACGAGGACTTCATCACACACCGTGTCATCAACTGGTCGTTCAGCGACGAGATGGTCCGGGTCGACGTCGATTTCGGCGTCTCCTACGATTCCGATCCGCACAAGGTCAGCAAGCTGGCCATTGCCGCCGCCAAGACGGTGGGCCGGGTCGAGGCCGACCGCAGCCCGGTCTGCTGGCTCACCGGTTTCGGCGACTCCTCGCTCAATTTCGTGCTGCGCTTCTGGATCCACGATCCCCAGCAGGGCCTCACCAATGTGCGCGGCCGGGTGCTGCTCGCCCTGTGGGACACGTTCCAGGAACACGGCATCCGCATCCCCTACCCGCATCGCGAGGTCATCATGAAGCCGTCCGGAGACACCCGCTTCGGCGCAGAGCCGGAGCCTGCGAAAGAGCAGCCGGCGGACTGACCGCGGCCCGCCCAAACCAGGCGCGGCCGCGCAATCGTCGACGGCCTATCCGGCCAGCGGCGGGTTCAGCCGGGCAAAGCCCTCCTGCCGCCGGTACGGAAAATGCGGATAGGGCGCAGTCACCGCGCTGGCGGCATCGAGACGGCCGATCTGCTCGTCCGTCAGCGACCAGCCGACGGCGCCGAGGTTCTGGCGGAGTTGATCCTCGTTGCGCGCGCCGATGATGACGGAGGACACTGTCGGCCGCTGCAGGAGCCAGTTGAGCGTCACCTGCGGCACGGTTTTCCCGGTTTCCCCGGCGATCCCCTCCAGAACATCGACGACCCCGTAAAGGTATTCGTCTTCGACGGGAGGCCCGAAACCTGCCGTTTCGTGCAGCCGGCTCGTCTCGGGCAGCGGCGCCCCGCGTCTGACCTTGCCCGTAAGGCGGCCCCAGCCGAGCGGGCTCCAGACCAGCGCGCCCAGCCCCTGATCGGCGCCGAGCGGCATCAGGTCCCATTCATAGTCGCGGCCGACGAGCGAATAATAGACCTGGTTGGCGACATAGCGCGGCCAGCCGTGCTTCTCCGCGGCGGCCAGCGATTTCATGATCTGCCAGCCGGCAAAGTTGGAGACGCCGACATAGCGGACCTTGCCGCCGCGCACCAGCGTGTCCAGCGTGGCAAGCACCTCTTCCACCGGCGTGAAAGCGTCGAAGGCGTGAAGCTGGAGAATGTCGATGTAATCGGTGCCGAGCCGCCTCAGCGCGTCCTCGACGGACCGGATCAGCCGGAAACGCGAAGTGCCCGCGTCGTTCGGCCCCTCGCCCATCGGCAGGCCGGCCTTGGTCGAAATCAGCACCGCGTCACGTCTTCCCTTGAGCGCTGCCCCGAGCACTTCCTCCGACGCCCCGTCCGAGTAGACGTCAGCGGTATCGAACAGGTTGACCCCGGCTTCCAGGCAGATGTCGACCAGCCGGCTCGCCTCGCCCACGTCGGTGTTGCCCCATGCGCCGAACAGCGGCCCGGAGCCGCCGAACGTCCCGGCGCCGAAGCTCAAGGCCGGCACTTTGAGGCCCGATCGGCCGAGATTGCGGTATTCCATGTCTGTCCCCTTTCAGGTGTCGTGCAGATGTCACTGGGGGAGAGATAGATCGGGACGGCATGATGATATAGACTGCCGGCAAGCATATCATTTGTGAATTGAAGGACACGATGGCACGCTCCGAAATCAACCGCTCCGGGGAAATGGAGGTTTTCGTCGAGGTCGTCCAGCAGGGCGGTTTTTCCGCCGCCGCACGAGCCTGTAGGATGACGCCATCGGCGGTCAGCAAGCTCGTCGCCCGGCTGGAATCGCGGCTCGGCGTGCGGCTGGTCAACCGCTCGACACGCGCCCTGCAACTCACCGCGGAGGGCTGCGCCTTCTATGAACGCGCGGCGCGCATCCTCGCCGATATCGAGGATGCCGAACGCAGCGCCGGGGCCGGAGAAGACCCTGTCGGCCGCATCCGCCTCAACACGAGCGCGTCCTATGCCACCCATGTCCTGGCGCCGATCCTGCCGATGTTTCTGGAGCTCCATCCCGGCATCACGCTCGACCTCGTCCAGACCGATATGGTCGTGGATCTGCTGGCGGAGCGCACGGACGTGGCGGTGCGGGCAGGCCCGCTCAAGAGTTCAAGCCTCGTTGCCCGCAGGCTCGGCGACACGGCCATGGTCATCGTCGCGGCGCCGGCCTATCTCGACCGTTTCGGCGAGCCGAAGACGATCGACGACCTTGAGAGACACAACAGGCTGGGATTCGGTTATGTGCGGACGGTCGACGGCTGGCCGCTGAAAACCGGCGACACCACCACCACGCTCCCGGCGGTCGGCCGCGTGCAGGCGAGCGACGGCGAGGCGCTGCGCAGGCTCGCGCTCGGCGGCAGCGGGCTCGCCCGCCTTGCGCGCTTCACGGTGCAGGGCGACATTGCCGCCGGGCGTCTCGTGCCGGTGCTGGAGCATCTCAATCCCGGCGACCGGGAAGCCTTTCACGCCATCCATATCGGCCAGGGCGGCCCGCTGCCCTCGCGGGTCAGGGCGCTGCTCGACTTTCTGGCGGAGCACGGCAGGGTATCTTGAGCCGGACGGCAAAAGACCCGGCAGCCACAGCTGCCGGGTCCACGGTCAGGTCCCGGGAGACCTGCTTCAGTTCAGCCGCGATGCCGGGCCGAGGTCGATCAACCGGGTTTCGCCCGGAGCATCGTCGACACCGTCATTGTCGGTCACCAGGATGAGGCGCCCGTCCGCGGTGATCGCCAGGCCTTCCGGCTTGTCCAGCACCCAGCCCCTGCCCTCTGCCAGCGCCGGTAGGATGTCCATGGCAAGGTGCTTTTCCAGAACCGGAAGCGCTTCGCCATGGGCGGCCGGGGTCACGCCGTCCAGGGAGATCGTGGTGATCTGCTTGAGGGCCGCATTCTCGCCGCCCTGGTTGTCGCGCTCCAGCACGGCGAACCGGCCGCCGCCCATGGAGACGATCTCCGACAGGCCCACCCAGCCGCCGGCAGCGCTTTTCGGCGCATCGAGCGGATAGTGGACGAAGCCCCAGGAGGCCCCGGCCGGATTGTAGATGGCGAGCTTCACCATGCCCTTCGGATCATCCTTCCATTCGCGCTGAACGGCGACCGCGACCAGGGTCTCGCCGTTCATCTCGAACTCGGCCACGCCCTCGAAGGAAAAGCGCTGAGACTGTGCGACCAGCGCTTCTGGCAGCGTGATCTCCTCCTGCACGGAGCCGTCCGCGGCGACCTTCAGCAGCAGGTGCTGCATGTCCTTGTCCGGATTGCCTTCCGACGCCAGCCAGAAGCCGCCGTCCGCGGCAACGGAGATGCCTTCCAGGTCGAGTTTCGCCTGGCTGGCGCCCTGGACGGCCGCATAGGATGTAATCTTCGCGGGTGTGGAGGCAATGTCCAGCGTGTAGATGCGGGCCTCGTCATAGAAGCTGTCGCTGACCGCATAGAGCATGCCTGAATCCTGCGGATCGGCGGCGAGGGCCGAAAGCGCGCCCCAGCCGAACGGAGCGTGGCGTTCCGGGTCCATGCCGGACGTGATGGACGGATAGGACGGAGCGTCTGCACCGAACTGGTAGAGCGAGACATGAGACCGCACGCCGTCTTCATCCACTTCGTTGGCGACGGCGAAAAGATCCCGGTTCGGGATCGCCAGCAGGCCTTCCGGCCCCACATGGGTCGGCAGGAACTGGACGAATTCCGGCTCCCTGCCGGTGTCGCGGAAAACGGCGACGAAATTGCCGCGCTCGGAATTGACGAAGATCAGCTTGTCGCCGCCGAACGTGCCGACCGCGACGCCCTCCGGCTCGGTGCCCTTCTTGGCCGCGCGTTTTGCCGGATAGTGGCCGTGGGCCATGCCCAGGTGTTCCATCCGATTGCCGCTGTCGAACAGCACCTCGCCCTTTGCGTTCCAGATGGTGAAGCCGCGCGACCCGCCTTGATAGTCGCCCTCGTTGGCGGTGACGAAACGCTCGTTATCGAGCCAGGCAACCGCATCCGGCTCGCGCGCGACATCGCCGATCGAGCCGGAAGCATCGCTCATGCGCGCCTTGGAAACCGGAATGTTCTCCGCCGATGCCGATCCTGCGGAAAAGTGCGTGACGATTTCACCGCTGGCCAGGTCGACGACGGCGATGTGGTTGTTTTCCTGCAGGGTGACGACGGCCTGGTTCTGCGCGTTGATGGCGACGAATTCCGGCTCCGGATCCGCCGGCGCCACATCGGCAAGGCCGGTCAAGTCGACGACGCGCACGGCGTCGCAATTGACCGGAGCGCCGCTGTCGTCGAGCTCGAAGATCGCCAGGTGACCGGCCGGCATTTGCGGGATCACGCCGTCATTCAGATCCTCGTCGCGCTCGTTCTCGATGGCGACGGCAACGAACCTGCCGTCCGGGGAGATCGC
Organism: Roseibium salinum; assembly: GCF_026240905.1. Lineage (NCBI taxonomy): Bacteria > Pseudomonadati > Pseudomonadota > Alphaproteobacteria > Hyphomicrobiales > Stappiaceae > Roseibium > Roseibium salinum. Next base: position 3,898,824 of record NZ_JAPEVI010000003.1, on the reverse strand, counting down.
AACGCTGTCCGGCTGGCCCTTGGCATCGCAGGTCGCACTGATGCCCGTGCCGTCCAGGGCGATGACCGCCAAGTGGCCGGACGGGGCAACGTAATTCTCGCTCGTGTTGACGCCCGCATAGGCGGCGTGCGCACCGACGGAAACGGAAGTCGGCTCGCCGCCGAGATCCACGCGGCCGATCGGCCGCAGGTGCAGCGGGTTGGCGGCGTTGACGAACACGACCGCCTCTCCCGGGCTGTCGGTGAAGACCAGCGTGCGGCCGTCCTTGGATGCGGAAATGATCTCGGCAACGGTCTGCGTTGAAGGATCCGCCCCTTCAGGCAGCGTCTTGTAGACGGGATAGGTATTGACGCGCTCGAAATACTCGGCCTGCGCCGCCGGAACGGCCACAAAGCCGAATAAAACAGCAAGGCTGACGCCCTTCAGCAGGCGGCCACGAAGTTTTGCCATTGCACTAGCTCCCATGGGGTTGAGGTGGCGGCAAGCTAGTCGCGCCGGTTACAAATCCGGTGACACTTGCATGAAGGTTTGATGACAAGCTTGCATAGAGCACTTGAAGTTGCCGCAGGACCGCTTACGTGATAGGAAATGGGCACGGCCCGCCCGTCCCTCCACGCCATTCCTCCACGTCCGCCTTCTCCCCATTTGCGCGTTCCGCGCAGTTTTTAATCGGAAAATTCCAATGCAGATCGGTTTCGTGCGCTCCGCAGTCGTGCTGGGGCTTCTCGCTGTCGTGGGCCCGTTTGCCATCGACCTCTATCTTCCCGCAATGCCCGAGATCGTGCGGGACCTTGAGACGGACGACGCAGCCGTCCATATGACCTTCACGGTCTATTTCATCGCCTTCGGCGTCGCCCAGCTGGTCTACGGGCCGCTGGCCGACCGGTTCGGCCGCAAGGCGCCGGTCTATCTCGGTCTTCTTGTCTTCATTGCCGGTTCGGCTCTTTGCGCAACCGCCGCGGATGTCTCCGCGCTGACACTCGGCCGGTTCATCCAGGCGCTCGGCGCCGCCGCACCGATGGTGATCGTGCGCGCAGTGGTGCGCGACCTTCACACCGGCACGCAGGCCACCCGGCTGATGGCGCTGGTCATGCTGGTGATCAGCATTTCGCCGATGCTCGCGCCGCTGACCGGCAGCATCATCATCCAGTTCGGCAGTTGGCGGATGATCTTCGCCGCACTCGGCGTCATCGCCCTGGCAGCCATGGTGCTCATGGCGCTGCAGCTGCCCGAAACCCTGCCGGCGGACCGCCGCAGCCGCATCGACCCGGCCGCGATGATCCGCAGCGCCCTTTATCTGCTGCGCGACGGCAAGTTCATGGGCCTGACGCTGATCGCCGGCTTTTCGCTGGCCAGCTTCTTCGTGTTCCTCGCGGCCGCTCCCCTGGTCTATATGACCGAGTACCAGCTGACCCCGACGACCTTCAGCCTCGTCTTCGCGCTCAATGCGGTCGGCTTCTTCGCCTCCTCGCAATTTGCCGCCTCGCTCGGACAGCGCTACGGCATGGCCCGGGTCGCGCTGCTGGCGGTCTGCGGCTTCGCGGCGGCAACATCGCTCCTGTTCGTTCTGGTCTGGAACGGCATCGACGACCTGCCGGTGCTGATGGCCCTGCTCTTCATCGGCAATACCTGCCTTGGCCAGGTCATCGCGCCGACCATGGTCATGGCCATGGAAGAACACGGCGAGCATGCCGGCATGGCCGCCTCTCTCGGCGGCACGTTCCAGATGGTTGCCGGCGGTGTCATGATCCTTGTTTGCAGCCCGTTCTTCGACCGCACGCCGCTGCCGCTGACCGGGGCTGTCGCCACCTGCGCACTGACGGCCCTCGTCATCGCCCTCCTGACCCTGCGCCCGGCCCGGGAAGGCAACGCCCCCGCCTGATGGCTTTGGCGTTGGGCGCGCGCCGCAAAGGTTGTCTTCCGCCCCCGGAGCTGATCAACTGGTCCTTTCCGGGGCGGGGGGATCATGAAGACAGTCAAGAATCCGTGGCGGGACAACGGCCTGCCCGAACAGGCCGGCCTGGCGCAGGGACGCGTGTCGGAGGACGCCGACGGCGCGCACGCTCTCTATGGCCAATGCCCGAAGGCCGCGCCAACCCCGCTGCTGAACGCCTCCGCACTTGCCTCAGGGTTTGGCATCGCGGCCCTTCACATCAAGGACGAACGCGGCCGCATGGGCCTTGGCAGCTTCAAGGCCCTGGGGGCGGCCTATGCCATTGCCAGAGAGGCGAGCCGCAAGGTCGCGGAAGGCGCTGCCGGCTCGCTGGAAACGGCGCTGCAGGGCATGACCTTTGCCTGTGCGAGCGCCGGCAACCACGGCCTGTCGCTCGCCGCCGGCGCACCTCTCTTCGGCGCTCAGGCCGCAGTCTTCGTATCGGAAACGGTGCCGGAGGCCTTTGCCCTGCGCCTGCGGCAGAAAGGCGCCAGGGTCATCCGCGCCGGGCAAACCTATGAAGACAGCATGGCCGAGGCGCAGCGCCAGGCGCGCGACTTCGGCTGGCACCTCCTTCCCGACAGCACATGGCCCGGCCTGACGGAGCCCGGCCGCGACGTGATGGAGGGCTACCTGATCATGGGAAGCGAGATCGCCGGGCAGCTCGACGAACCGCCCACCCACGTGTTCCTGCAGGCCGGCGTCGGCGGGCTGGCGGCCGCCTGTGCGGTCAGCGCCCGCCGAACATGGGGCGACCGGGTGACGATTGTCGTCGTGGAACCGGACCGCGCCCCCGCGCTTCAGGCCAGCATCGAAGCCGGCCGGCCGGTCACCGCGCCCGGCCCCGTTTCCATCATGGGCCGCCTCGACTGCAAGGAGCCCTCGCATCTGGCGCTCGGCTACCTGGCTGAGGAAGCCGACTGGTTCGCCGCCATTTCGGACGAAGACGCTTCGGACACCGTTGCGATGCTGGCGGAACACGGCCTGTCCACGACCCCCTCGGGCGCGGCGGGCATTTCCGCCCTGCATCACGCGGGTGATGCGTTCGAAGCCCTTGGCCTGACGCCGCGCTCCCGTGTCCTGTGCTATCTGTCGGAAGGCCCGGAAGATGGTTGAGGTCGATTTTCCCGTCGACGAGTTCGAGGCCCGCACCGCGCGCGCCCAGGAGAAAATGCACGCCCGGGGGATCGATGCGCTTTTCTTCACCACGGAAGCCGAAGTCCGGTATTTCACCGGCTTCCGGACGCTCTTCTGGCAAAGCCCGACACGCCCCTGGTTCCTGATCGTCCCAACCCGGGGCATGCCCGTTGCGGTCATCCCGCAGATCGGGGCCGATCTGATGCGCGCCTGCTGGATCGACGACATCCGCACCTTTGCCGCGCCGCATCCGACCGACGACGGCATCGCGCTGCTGGCCGATGCGTTGAAGGATTACGGACGGATCGGCATGCCGATGGGCCGGGAAAGCACGCTGCGCATGCCGCTCAGGGACTTAGAGGCGCTGCGCGGCCGGCTTCGGGCAACCGAATTCGTCGATGCCTCCGACCTTGTCCAACAGCTCCGCATGGTAAAATCTGAACGGGAAATCGGCCTGTTGAGGGAGATCTGCGGCATCGGCTCGCAAAGCTTTGCAAACGCCGGCAACTTGTTCGCCAGGGGCCAGACCCTGAAAGAGGTCTTCCGCGCCTTCAGGATCGACCTTCTGGCGCGCGGGGCAGACGATGTACCCTATCTCGTCGGCGGCGCCGGCCGCGGCGGCTATGGCAACGTGATTTCGCCGCCCTCCGACCGGGTGCTCGCGGAAGGCGACGTCCTGATGCTCGATACCGGCGCAACGAAAAACGGCTATTTCTGCGACTTCGACCGCAACTTCGCGATCGGCCCCGCCGGCGAAAGCGTCACCAGGGCCCACGAGAAACTCGTCCATGCCGTCACAGCCGCGGCGCAGGTCGCCAGGCCCGGAAGAACCTGCGCCGACCTCTTCAAGGCGATGACCGCAACCCTCGGCCAGGGCGAGGGCGATATCGGCAGGCTTGGCCATGGCCTTGGCATGCAGCTCACCGAACCGCCCTCCATCACGAGCTTCGACCGGACGGTGCTGCGGGACGGCATGGTTCTGACGCTCGAGCCCAGCATCAGCCTGGGAGACGGAAAGATGATGGTGCACGAGGAAAACATCGTCGTCCGGGACGGCGCTCCGCAGTTCCTGACTGTCCCGGCCTCTCCGGAGATCCCGGTGATCGGCGGTTGATGCATGCCCAGGACGCCCCCTTGAAACTGAGCTTTGACGTCGACCGGGGGCCGGGCGAGAAGGCGGCCTTCGGGCTGATCGTCCTTCTGGTCGACGAGACCATCGAGGCCGAATTCCGCACGATCTTCACCCTCGACGGCGTCTCGCTTTTCCACTCAAGGATCGAAAGCGCGCCGGAGGTGACGCATTCGACGCTCATGCGGATGAAGGAACGGCTTACGGACGCGGCGGCATTCCTGCCCGCCAACCGGCCGCTGGACGCGATCGGCTATGCCTGTACGTCCGGCGCCACGGTGATCGGTTCGGATGCGGTCGAGGCGGCCGTGCGCAAGGCCCACCCGCAAGCAAGCGTGACCGATCCCGCCCGCGCGGTCATGGCGGCACTGAAGCACATGAACGTCACCAGGCTCGGCATTGTCTCGCCCTATGTGGAAGAGGTTTCGGGCGCCATCTGCGATCTTCTGCGGCAAAACGGCCTGGAAACCTTGGCCGCCGGCTCCTTCGGCCAGGCGGAGGAGGCGGTTGTCGCGCGCATTTCGCTGAAATCCGTTGAAGAAGCCATTTGCACGGTCGGCAGCGACCCGCAGGTCGAGGCGGTATTCGCCTCCTGCACGAACCTGCGCACGTTCCCGGTCATCGAGCGCTCCGAACGGCGTCTCGGCAAACCTGTGATCAGCTCCAACCAGGCGCTTGCCTGGCACATGATGGTGCTTGCCGGGCTGCCATCCGGCGGCGCCGGACCGGGCCGGCTGTTCAACGATTGACGGCGGGCAATCCGGTGAATCGGGCCCTCCGCGGGCAACCAGTCGCACGAGAAACAACGCCGGTGTCGCATTCCTTGTTGACTTGAGTTGATTTCCGGGCAAAAACACCGCCGTCTCAGGTTTGACGATTGCGAGTTCCGATGCCCCGGCTGAAAGCCGACATTCTGGATATGATGTCCCTAGCCCTTGCCAGCGCCATGTTCATGCGCGGCGAGACGCGGACTGCTGCCGCAACCGCTGTTAAACCCACAACCAAGACAACCAAGACCACCGCCTGACGGTGCCGCTCATCCCGCCTCCCCGGGGATGGGAGGCGCCGAGAGCCGGCGACGCTCATCTTGCAGCGAGCGGCCGGCGAAGCGGGGAGACGGACAAGGACTAGTCGAAAATGGGTTTCAAGATCGCAATTGCAGGCGCTACCGGCAATGTCGGCCGCGAAATGCTGGACATTCTGGCCGAGCGCGGCTTTCCGGCAGACGAAGTCGTCGCTCTCGCCTCCCGCCGCTCACAGGGCACCGAGGTCTCCTTCGGCGACAGGACGCTGAAGGTCCAGACCATGGAGAACTATGATTTCTCCGACACCGATATCTGCCTGATGTCCGCAGGCGGCACCATTGCCAAGGAATGGGCTCCGAAGATCGGCGCCAAGGGCTGCGTCGTCATCGACAACTCGTCCGCGTGGCGCTACGACTCGGACGTGCCGCTGATCGTGCCCGAAGTGAATGCCGATGCCATCACCGGCTTCTCCAAGCGCAACATCATCGCCAACCCGAACTGCTCCACCGCGCAGCTGGTCGTGGCGCTGAAGCCGCTGCATGATTTTGCCAAGATCAAGCGCGTGGTCGTCTCCACCTACCAGTCGGTTTCCGGCGGCGGCAAGGACGCCATGGAAGAACTGTTCAACCAGACTCGGGCCGTCTTCGTCAACGACCCGATCGAGCCGAACAAGTTCACCAAGCGCATTGCCTTCAACGTGATCCCGCATATTGATGTCTTCATGGAAGACGGCTACACCAAGGAAGAGTGGAAGGTGCTGGCCGAAACCAAGAAGATCCTCGATCCGGCGATCAAGGTGACCTGCACCGCGGTCCGCGTTCCGGTGTTCATCGGCCATGCCGAGAGCGTCAATATCGAGTTCGAAAACGAGATTTCAGCCGACGAAGCGCGCAACATCCTGCGCGAGGCGCCGGGCTGCCTCGTCATCGACAAGCAGGAAGACGGCGGCTACATGACGCCGTACGAGAGCGCCGGTGAAGACGCGACCTATATCTCCCGCATCCGCGAGGACGCGACGGTCGAAAACGGTCTCAACCTTTGGGTCGTCGCCGACAATCTGCGCAAGGGTGCTGCCCTCAATACCGTTCAGATCGCCGAGGTTCTGATCAACCGCGGCCTGATCACCCCGAAAAAGGCAGCCGCCTGAACAATCCGCAGCGGGCGCCCGCCCGCTGCATCCCCTTTACCCTCTCAGAACACTCTCCTTCCGGGTTTCCGTGCCATGCCCACGTCGTTTGCCGGGTCATTCCAGGAATACAAGACAACATCGCCCGGCGCCCGTTTCACCGACTGGCTGGCCGCACGCGCCGAACCCTACTGGTCCCAGGCAACCGATCACGCCTTCACGCAGGCGATCGGTAACGGCTCTATGCCCGAAGACGCTTACGCGCGTTACCTGATCGAGGACTACACCTTCATCACCGACCTGGTGTCGACACTCGCGTATCTGGTGGCCAAGGCGCCCGCCATGTCCTCCAAGACCCGCCTTGCCGGCTTCCTGGCCCTGCTGACGTCCGAGGAAAACGACTATTTCCTGCGCTCGTTCGAAGCCCTCGGCGTCGCCCCCCAGACCTATCAAGCCGCGGCCCAGGGCCCGGTAACCCGTGCTTTTGCCGATCTCCTGCTGTCGGCATCCGCAAACGGATCCTACGAGGAAGGGCTTACCTGCCTGCTCTGCGCGGAATGGTGCTATCTCACCTGGGGCCGGCGCGAGGCGCAAAAGCCGCGGCCGGACGCGTTCTACCTCGCCGAATGGATCGATCTTCACGCCGTTCCCGGATTTCAGGACTTTGTCGGCTGGATCCGCACGGAAATGGACCGGCTCGGACCCGCCCTCCCGGAGGGTGATCAGGAAAGGCTGGCCGGGCATTTCCGCCATATGAGCGCTTTGGAAGTCGCGTTTTTCGACTTTGCCTGGACCGGAGCCACTCCGGATCTTGCAGAGGAATTTCCGCGGATCTGACAGTCCATGTTCCTCTATGAGGCCGCCGCCCTTGGCGCAGCCGCTCTCTGGGCGCTGACGGGCCTCCTCTCCGCCGCTCCCGCCCAGCATCTGGGCGCCATTGCCTTCAACTGCACGCGCATGGTGGTCGTCGCCCTCATGCTGTCGGCCTGGGTGGCTGCGACCACCGGCTGGGCCACCATCGAAGCCGTGCATTTTCTGCCGCTGGTCGTGTCTGGTTTCATCGGTATCTTCATGGGCGACACGGCTCTTTTCCTGACGCTGAACCGGATGGGCCCGCGCCGCACGGCCATGCTGTTTTCGCTGAACACTCCCATGTCCGCCATTCTGGGCTGGCTGCTGCTGGACGAGCACTTGACGCGAATACAGGTCTTCGGCATCACCCTCACCTTCCTCGGGGTGCTGCTCGCCATCCGGTTCGGCAAGCGCAAATCCCAGCTGCATAAATGGGAGAGCGTCCGCGGCCCGCTGTGGATCGGTATTGTCCTGGGGCTTGCCGCGGCCCTCTCCCAGTCCGTCGGCTCGCTCATAGCCCGGCCGATCATGGAAAGCGGCGTCAATCCCGTCGCGGCGTCGAGCCTGCGCGTAGGGATCGCGGCCCTTGGCCTCCTCGCACTGACGCGCCTGCCGTACTCATGGGTAAAACCGGCAGGCAAGCTGACCCTGCCGGTTTTCGGCATCGTCGCCGTGTCCGGCCTGCTCGGCATGGGCCTCGGCATGACGCTGATCCTCTTCGCCCTGTCCGGAGGCGAAGTCGGCATCGTGGCAACCCTTTCGGCAACGACTCCGGCGCTGATGCTGCCGATGATGTGGTGGCGCACCCGGGAGTTTCCCGCCCTCGGCGCATGGGCCGGCGCGGGCCTGGCGATCGCCGGAAGCGCGCTCCTGTTCACGGCCTGACGGCGATACGGGCTTCTACTGCCCCTAAAAGACCATGGCCTTGAACGGCACCGCCGCTGCGCCGATGGCTGGCGCGTGATCATTCACTTCGCCGGCGATGAACTTGGGCAGCGGGTGCGGCACGCCGTAGCGCGGCCGGTCGTAGATCTCGGTTCGGGCGATCAGCATCGTCGTCAGCTCGCGCGGCACCTCGCCGCCAAAGACGATTGCCTGGGGATCGTAGACGCCGATGATCGCATTGATGATGCGGTTATAGACGGGGACGGTGTCGTCGAGCCATTCCGCGACCCCGGGCCAATCGCCCTTGAAGGCCCGGCGCAGATGCGCGATCGAGGACATGGCCAGGCCATTGGCCTCCAACTTGCTGACGAGATACTTCAGCGCCGGACGGCGGGCGATTTCGTCAGGTTGGAGAATGCAGGCAAATTCGCCCGCATTGTAATGCCCGCCGGTCAGCAGTTCGCCGTCATGGATCAACGCGCCGCCGAAGCCGTAGCTGATGAACAGATAGGCGAAATTCCGCACGTGGCGGCCGACGCCGAACATGGATTCAGCCACGGCCGCGGTCTGGCTGGCATTGTAGATCCAGATCGGCTTGCTGAACTCGGCATTCAGCAGCGGCCCGAGTTCGATCAGCGACCATTCATGCAGGGGCAGCGGCGCGTTGTAGCGCGTGCCGCCGACATTGTAGCCGGCGATTGCAAAACCGATCCCCAGCAGCGCATCCTCCGAAAGACCGCAGCGTACGCTCAACGCGGAGATCAGCGAGCGCATCTGTTCCAGGGCCTGCGCCATCGTTTGCCCCGTCACGGCAATTCCTTCGCGCGCCAGAACCTTGCCCGACATGTCCATGAGGCATACGCCGATCTCATCGGCGTTGAGCGAAATACCGCAGGAATAGGCATAACCGCCGTTGAGGCGCAGGGTCGGGCTGGGCTGTCCGCGGCCATGCCCGGGTACCGGCGCCCCCTGCACGACCATGCCGCGCTCGGTCAGCGCGTCGACGATTCGATAAACCGACTGCTGCGTCAACTCGACCTGACCGGTGACCGCAGAGCGTTGCACGCCGGGATGACGCCAGATCAACCGCAGGATTCTGCGTTCGTTTTCTGAAACGATTTCACGCTCGCCTCGCGGGGCAAACCGGCTGGGAAGCGGAAAATGGGGAACAAATGTCATTCTGGCGGCACAGGCATTTTTACAGATTGAGAGTGATTAACTCCGCAGATCTCTTATATCACGACCTGTTCAGAATCTCCAAGGAAATACAGATGTTTGGAAGAAATTTGCGGCATTGAACAGAAATGGCTTTCCTTTACGGGAGTGACATGTTACACTCTGTGTGTAAATAAGACTGATGGACATAAATTGCTTCACAAGAGAGCCGGTCCATCGGCAAAAGAACAAGTGACAAGCAACAGCAGTGGCGAAGGCAGCCTTCACCAACTGCCTGTCCCGCAGGAGCTGAACAGAAATCCGGCACGTCCTCCCATGCCGGATTTCATGAAGAAACCCCACAGCTCCTGCGGGATTTTTCCGAACTCTTGAGAAGGAAAGAGACAGATGCTGTCCCGCCGCTCCTTCCTGACCACGTTCGGCGCCGGTATCCCTGCCCTGGCGCTATTGCCGGCCCGTGCCGAGGCCCCATCGAGACTTTCACTGGCGTGCGTCTATTACGATGATGTGGCGCCCTATTCCTATCTCGACACGACAACCAACACCGTGAAGGGCATCCTGCCCGACCTGCTGGACGCGCTTGCTGAAACCGGCGACTATTCGCTCACGCATCGCGCCTATCCCTGGGCACGTGCTCAAGGCATGGTGGCCACGGGAACCGCCGATGCATTCTGCTGCCCGGTTACGGCCGATCGCTCTGCCTACGTCCATTTCGCCCCAACCCCGGTCCTCACCCTTGCCCACGCCCAAATATTCTTCGCCGCGGACAATCCCAACGCAGATGCCATCCGCGCCGCGACGCGCATAGAACATCTCTACAAGTTCAGGACGGTCGATTTCGTCGGCAATGGCACGGCCGACCGCATCTGGAAGCGCCATCCGCGTCGCATTCAGGTGTCCGAGATCAGTTCCATTCTGGCGATGCTGGCATCAGGACATGCCGATTTCTATTTCGCCGACCCCATGGTAACCCGTTTCAAGCTGCGGGAACTGGGGCTGCTGCACAGGATCACGAGCATTCCCGGCGCATACGTGGAAAACGCCCGCAGGAACGACATGAAATTCGGCCTGAGAAAAACCTTTCCCGATGCACGCGCAATCGTCGAAAAGGTCGACGAAGACATCCGCAGCCGTATCAGCCCCAGCCTCCATGCGGACATCGTTGCCAGATACACCACATTGGCAACGGATTGCGCGGACGCAGTTTCCGGCAAGGGCTGAACCCAGGTTCCGCACCTTTCCGAGTTAGACGGCGTCCTCGCCTATTGCTCGAAGAAGCCCTTTGGCGTTTCATCCTTCAGGAACGGTTCGATGAATCCCATCAGCATGTCCGGCTGACTGATGACCGCCGTGTGACTGGTGGCCGGCATGATTGCGAGACGGGATTCTGGAAGCGGCTCTCCCATGTCGCCCATGATGCCGCCGCCCAGAAGGCGGAACATGGCGACGGAATGCTCGAGCGTCACGACGTCCGCATCGCCGGCGATGATCAGCACGGGCATCTCGATCTCCTTAACATCCGCCTCCCAGGCCATAGGCTCATGCTCCAGCGAGATCAGCTTGCTGACAAGCTCGGGAAACCCGTCCGGATTCGGAGCCAGCTTCTTGTAGTCTTCCGCAAATGGCATGGAGACGAACATGTCCACCGACATTTTCGGAATGAACTCGCGAAAGGCAGGCTGCCAGCCCTCCACATCATAGGCGACCGAGGCCAGGACGAGCCGATCGATCTTCACCGGATGGCGGATCGCCAATTGCAGCGCCGCCGCCGCGCCCATCGAATAGCCGAAGACGTCCGCTTTCGGCAGGTCTACGGCCTCCATGAAGGCAGCCACGTCATCAGCCAGATTGGGATAGGTGATCGGGCGGTCGATATCCGTCGTGCGGCCGTGGCCCTGGAACTCCAGCGCATACACCTTGTGGGTCTCGGCCAGCATCGGGATGATCTCGCCCATCGAGTTGATGTTCATGTAGGCGCCGTGCAGCACGACCAGCGGCTCTCCCTCCCCGGAGACCTCGTAATACATTTGCATGCCGTTGACCTCTATCCGGTTTCCCTCGCCGGACGGGGTTTCCGCGGCAAGGGCCGGACCGCTTGCGAGAAGCAGAACGGCACTGATCATCGAGCGAAACATGAAGTCTCTCCTTTCAATGCAATGGACCGGCGCGCGGCCCTTTCGAGTTCCGATGGGTTCCGGTCTCCCGCCCGTCCTGCAGGCAGGGGCAAAGCGGGACCGGAGCGTTAAGCGGCCTCATCCGCCGCTTGTCAGCGGTCGGCGAACAGCAGTTCCACGTAACGGTAAAGATGGTCGACGGACTCCGCGGCGCGCTGGGGATCTTCGCTTGCCTTTGCCAGGATGAACGCGCCCTGGAGGACAGCCTGGGTATGGAGCGCCAGCGACTGCGCAGTCCAGTCTCCCCTGATGCCGTGCGCATCCATGGCGGCCTGGATGTAGGGCACCAGCGTGTCCGCATGGCTCGAAATCCCCTCCCAGCACGCGGCCCGGATCGCCGGGCTGGTCCCGTAGGTTTCCTGGACCATGGTTCCGAGGAGACAGGTGAACTCCGCCAGCTCGCCGCTCAGCAGATCCTTGCGGAACGCGATATAGGCAAGCACACGCTGGAGCGGGTCTTCCGGCTCGTGATAGGGCGCTTTCTCGAACAGGTCCCCGGTCATCTGCGACCAGTAGGCCGCCGCCGCCACCGCCCAGTCCTCCTTGCTCTTGAAATGATGAAAGAAGCCGCCCTTGGTCACGCCGGCTTCCGCGCAGATCTCATCGATATTCGTTGCTGCATAGCCCTTGGCGCGGACGATCTTGAGCGCGGCAGCCAAAAGTTTGTCTTTTGCGGTGACCCGCTTTGCAGTTTCTGTCATATCGGTTCTCCATTCATGGTCATGCATACCAACTAGTCGGTACGAATGTCAAGAATGGAAACCCCCGCGCTGTCGGGCAGTGCTCAGGATACCGGCCTATGAGCCACGGCATTAAAAAGGAAAGGCAGAGCGGCAGTCAATTTATTAGGGCGATTTTCAAAGCAAATTCGAATTACTTTGCAAACTACTAGCAACAACTTTGTTGTATTTCTTCTGGTAAATACATTTTACTTATTTCACTTGACCATGATCCTTTCATTTAATACAATATCTTTATTGTAACTTGCTTTTGAGCTTTCTGACACTCCCCATGTCAGCTCCAATCCACTCGGCAACACCTTGGGCAGCGTGCCTCAGCGCGCTGCCTTTCTTTTGGCGACTGTCGGGAATGCGCCGTAGCGGCAAACATCAGGGAGGATAGTTATGTGCAATATCTGTTTCATGGTCGGCCGGCCGGCGATATTCGCGCCCGTGCCGGGATTTGCCTGCGATAACGGCGACTTCCAGGACTTCCAGCCCCATCCAGACCCCACCATCTCCGCATCGGAACTCGAGCCGTCCTTCGCGTCGTCCGCGACGAATGACGACACGGCGGCAGCTTCCTTGCCGGCCTACACTTATGACCAGATCGCCGATCAGCTGACGGACGGCTATTGGGAAGACCTCGGCGAGAGCCGCAGGTCCTTCGATGCGGCAGCAGAGGGCACCATCACGGCCGACATCACCGGGCTGACCGCCGAAGGTCAGGAGCTGGCGCAGAGTGCGCTGGGGGCCTGGAGGCTTGTTTCAGGACTCAGCTTCGAGTTCGTCTCGGGCGATGCGCAGATCACGTTCGATGACGAAGAGACCGGCGCCCATACGACCTGGAACGTGAGCGGGAACACCATTCTCTCCGCCTCCGTCAACGTGCCCGCCTCGTTTCTGAGCAGCTACGGCGCGGACATCCCGAGTCAGACCCATCTGAGCTATCTGCGCGAAATCGGCCACGCACTCGGGCTGGGCGATGCCGGAAACTATGACGGCGACCCGATCTACGGCGTTGACAATCATTATACCAACGATTCCTGGCAGGCGTCGGTCATGTCTCCCTTCAGCCAGACCGACAACACGACAATTGACGCTAGCTTCGCCTATCCGGTCACGCCGATGAGTGCGGATATCCTCGCTATTCAGGACCTTTATGGCGCCCCGGACAGCAGCAACCCGGGCTTCACCATGTACGGGACCAACCCGGGTGGCTACCCGGCCTCTTATCTTGTCGAGATCCCTTCCGATGCGGCCTACACCATCTACGACAGCAACGGCGACGATCTTCTCAACTTTATCGGTGACGATCACGACATCACCGCCGACCAGCGGATCGATCTCCGCCCCGAAGGCATCTCCGATGTTGCCGGAGGCACCGGCAACCTGATCATCGCCCGCGGCACCATCATTGAAAGAGCCTATGGCAGCCTGGGCAACGACACTCTTATCGGCAACGACGCCGACAATACGCTGGTCAGTTACGAGGGGGACGACACGCTGCTTGGCGGTGTGGGTGACGATCGCCTGAACGGATGGGATGGTCGCGACCTGATGTCGGGCGGCCCGGGCGACGACACGATCATGGCCGAAAGCGATGACGTTTTCTGGACCGAAGACGGAACAGCGATGGATATCGGCGGAGAGGGCCGGGACTGGCTCGTCATGAGTGACGGCTCCCGCTTCGATACCGACGCCCTGTCCCGGTTCGGCATCGAGCGCTTCAGGGGCGCCGAGCTGGACGATCATGTTGTCGGCGACGACCCATCGGTCGACTACGAACTGACGGGACGCGACGGCAATGACACGCTCGTCGGCAACGCCGGAAACGACATGCTGATTGGCGACAATGGAGACGATATTCTCCGAGGCGGTGCCGGCGACGATGTCCTGCAGGGCGGGGTATGGGGCCGCGACAAGCTTTACGGCGAAGAGGGCAACGACACGCTGCATGGTGGAAAAGGCGACGACATTCTCCACGGCGGCGCGGGCAACGACGTACTGCGGGGCGGGATATGGGGCCGCGACGAGCTTTACGGCGAAGAGGGCAACGACACGCTCCATTACACCAGCGGCGATCGTTTCTGGGACGATCACGTGCCGATAGACGTCGGCGGGGACGGCATCGACAAGCTGATCATCGAGGACGGATCGAAGTTCAACACCGTCGGCTTGTCCTGGTACGGCTTCGAAGAGTTCCAGGGGGCGGAAAAGGCTGATCGCGTCTATGGCAACGACGGCTCCGTCGACTACTGGATGGACGGCGGCGGCGGCAATGACGACCTTCGCGGCGGTGCGGGCAACGACACGCTGTTCGGCGGAGACGGTGACGACCTCCTGATGACCGGCGCCGGCAACGACACCCTGACCGGCGGTAACGGCAATGACACCATGCACGGAGGCGCCTCTGAAGGAACGCAGATCCTCCGCGGAGGAGAAGGTGACGACACCTATTTTGTCTCTTCACAAAGCCGCGAGACCTGGATCGACGAAAAAAACTCCGAAGGAACCGACACGCTGGTCTTCGAGGATCTGAATCCCGGCTTTGACTTCTGGATTAGCGGCATTGAAAGGAGCGATACTTTGGTTCTGATCTGGGGGGATGGCGCTACGGCAAATGCGGTCCACATCAGCACCGATTACTACGGCGACATAGGTGTCGAATACCTGGAATTCGCGAACGGAACGATCATGACTCCGTTCGACTTCACCTACCCCCCACCCAATCCCGGAGGCTGGAACGGCGACGACTGGCAGAGCTGACTGCAGCGACAGCGGTCGGCCAGGTGTTTAGTCCCCCGCCAGCAGATCCGGCATGAAGGGCAGATCCGTCACCCCGATATCGATCCCGGCCTGGGTCAGGAGGGTGGAGAGCTGGCCGCGGTGGTGGGTCTGGTGATTGAACATGTGCAGGACCAGCAGCCAACGCGGACGCTCGCGGGAGACGCCGTCGGTGCTGCGGGCCCAGGTCATCGGTTCGGCCAGCCAGTCCGGCGTCAGCTGACCGGCAAAGGCCGCAATGTCGTCGCACATGGAAAGGTGGGCGGCCTGCAGCTCATCGAATTCGTCGAAGATGTCTACGCCCATGCCCCGGGTCTCATACGTCCTGCCCGTAAAACGGCCCATCCAGACCCGATCCGCGAACAGAATATGGTTGAGCGTGGAATGCACGGATTTGAAGAAGGCGCCGCGGTCTTCCTTCCGCTCCGAATCGCTCAATTCTCCAGCGGCCGTATAGGCCTTGTCGGTCATCCAGGTGTTATAGGCGGCCATGCGCTGAAATAGGGCCGGATCGGGCTGCATGAGGTTGTCTCCGGTTCGAGATGCCGTAAGGCAAGAGCCTCAGGACATATGGGAACGATCCGCTACTCGGCAATGCCGGGAGCATCCGGCCCCGCCTTTTCGAAACGCTGGCTCTCCGGGTTCATCACCCTCAGCTCAGCCGAACCGACATCGAACCAGGCCCCGTGCAGCTGCAGGGCGGCGCCCTGGACGGCTTCCTCGATGAACGGAAAGGTCAGGAGATTCTTGAGCGACTGGCGGATACCCGCATATTCCATGGCCAGTTGCGGATCGTCGGCCTTGTCGATGGGCATGCAGGCCATGGAGATCGCGGCCGGCTCCAGCAGCTTGATCCAGCGGCCGATGAACTGGCCGGTCACCATCGGTGCATTGGCGTTTTCGCGGAAGGCTTTCACGCCGCCGCACTGGCCGTGACCCATGATGACGATATGCTTGACCTTGAGGCCCTTGACCGCGAACTCGATCGCGGCGCTGGTTCCGTGCTGGCCCTCGGTATCCTCGTAGGGCGGCACAAGGTTCGCGACGTTGCGGACGACGAACAATTCGCCCGGCCCGACGCTGAAGATTCCTTCCGGGGCCACACGGCTGTCGCAACAGGAAATCACCATCACTTCAGGCGTCTGGCCGTAAACCGCCAGGCGTTCGTGCGTCTCCTTGTAGCGGACGAAGCCCTTGCCCAGATAACGGCCGTAACCTTCCAGGAGATGTTTCGGAAAATTCAACACCCGTGCCTCCAAATCAGTCTGCCCGTCTCCGGACCGCGGCGCGGCGGGAGGGCTGTCTGGAGGCATAGATAAGGGTTAACGTCCGGCAGGCCAAGGGGCTTTGACCGTTTGGATTATGGTGCCGCGCCGGCGCCGTGCCGCTCAGGTTGCCACGTTGACCTCGTGGCGCTCCTCGTCGGTCTTGTGGTCTTCATAGGCGTGGCGGATATTGTCCGCAGGGCGCCAGTCGACGGGTCCGCTCAGCGGATGGACCGGCCCGTGGTCTATGCCCGGCTCCAGAACCCTCAGCGCAGCCGCCCGGTAGGCGGCAACGCCGTCCAGCGTGTGATTTACGGTGTGATGGGCATCGACGAGCACCGCCGGACGGTCGTCCGGCAATCCGGTGTCATAGCCCCGGCGCTCAGCTTCTTCAGGCTTCCTCTTGCGGTCGTGGCCGGTGCCGTCGCCGTCCCGGTCCGCCGGGTATTCCGTAGCATGCGCCACAACCTGGGCCGAGAGCGGCCTTTCAATCGTTGCCATTCCGGCCTCCTGGCCTTCACGCAATCACCGCCTTCTGGCGGAACACACCGATTTTCTCAACAAAGAGTTAACAAAACTTTACGCAGCGGAAAGCCACGTGCGGACCAGCCGCCCGCAGGCATCGTCCGGGAAACCCCGCAAGCCGTTACGCCGCCCGCTGCGAATCGTTGCCGACGATCTTCACCACATCCGCCATGATGTCCGTGAGCTGAAAGTCCTTCGGCGTATAGACCGCGGCGACCCCCATGGCCTTCAGCCGGCCGGCATCTTCTTCCGGAATGATTCCGCCAACGACGACGGGAATGTCGTCCGCTCCGGCGGCCCGTAGCCTGTCCATGACATCGCGCACCAGCGCCAGGTGGGACCCGGACAGGATGGAAAGCCCGATCACATGGACATCCTCTTCCACCGCTGCATTGACGATCTGCGCCGGGGTCAGGCGGATGCCCTCATAGACGACCTCCATGCCGCAGTCGCGCGCGCGCACCGCAATCTGCTCCGCGCCGTTGGAGTGACCGTCCAGCCCGGGCTTGCCGACCAGAAACTTCAGCCGGCGCCCGAGCTTGCCGCTCACCGCCTCGACCTCCCGGCGCACGGCCGAAAGATCACCCGCATCGTCGCGCACCGTCTGGCCGACGCCGGTCGGCGCCCGGTATTCGCCGAACACCTCGCGCAGGGTGCGTCCCCACTCGCCGGTGGTCACGCCGGTCCTGGCCGCGGCAATGGAAGGCTCCATGATGTTCCGCCCTTCCTGGGCAGCGGATTTCAGCTCGGCCAGTGCGGCCTGCACCGCTTTGCCGTCGCGTGCGTCCCGCCAGGCGCGAAGCTTTTCGACCGCCTCTTCCTCGACATGTTCCGCCACGGTCAGGATGCCGCCGTCCTCGCCGGTCGCGAGTGGAGACGGTTCGCTGTCGGTCCACTTGTTGACCCCGACCACCACCTGCTCTCCCGCTTCGATCGCCGCCAGTCGGGCCGAATTGGCTTCCACCAGCTGCCCCTTCATGTAGCTGGAATCGATTGCGGCGACCGCCCCGCCCATGGCATCGATCCGGGCAAGTTCCTCGCGCGCCTCCGCCTTGAGCGCCTCCACCTTCCTGGTAATTTCGGCCGAGCCGTCGAAAATATCGGCATATTCCAGAAGGTCGGTTTCATAGGCGACGATCTGCTGCATCCGGAGCGACCATTGCTGGTCGAACGGGCGCGGCAGGCCAAGCGCCTCGTTCCACGCCGGCAACTGCACCGCCCTTGCCCGGGCGTTTCTGGACAGGACCACAGCCAGCATCTCGATGAGAATGCGGTAGACGTTGTTTTCCGGCTGCTGCTCCGTCAGCCCCAGCGAGTTCACCTGAACCCCGTAGCGGAACCGGCGGTAGCGCTCGTCCTCCACGCCGTAGCGCTCACGGCAGATCTCGTCCCAAAGCTCCGTGAAGGCGCGCATCTTGCAGATTTCGGTGACAAAACGCATGCCGGCATTGACGAAAAACGAGATCCGCCCGACCGCCTTCGGAAAATCCTCTTCCGGAATGGCGCGGCTCGTCTTCATGGAATCCAGAATGGCGACTGCCGTCGCAAGGGCAAAGGACAGTTCCTGAACCGGTGTCGCGCCCGCCTCCTGCAGGTGGTAGGAGCAGACATTCATCGGGTTCCACTTCGGCATGTTGGAATAGGTCCAGGCAATGACGTCCGTGGTCAGCTTCAGCGAAGGCGCCGGCGGGAAGACGTAGGTGCCGCGCGACAGATATTCCTTGATGATGTCGTTCTGCGTCGTGCCGGAAAGCAGCTTCCGGTCCGCGCCCTGCTCGTCGGCAGCGGCGATATAGAGGGAAAGCAGCCAGGGCGCGGTCGCATTGATCGTCATCGACGTGTTCATGCGCTCCAGCGGGATCTCGTCGAACAACGTGCGCATGTCGCCCAGATGTGCCACCGGCACGCCGACCTTGCCCACTTCGCCCTTTGCCAGAAGGTCGTCCGGATCGTATCCGGTCTGGGTCGGCAGGTCGAAGGCCACCGACAGGCCGGTCTGCCCCCTGGCGAGATTGCCGCGGTAGAGCCTGTTGGATTCAGCCGCCGTCGAATGGCCTGCATAGGTCCGGAAAATCCAGGGGCGGTCGCGCTCCTGCCCCTTGTCACCTGCTGCACTCATTCTGCTTCTCCCTCGAGATCAACCGGCCCTTTTCAGTGAAACCACATGCGGGCCGGCAAGTTGATCGGACTTTAGGGTATGGCCCCTTTGCCGCGTTCAATCGAACGCCGGATGTTCAGGAGCACCTTGCGGCCCGTTTTTTCGTTTCCGCTGCGACACTTCCGCCGTTTTCTCCCGCTATCGGCAGATAGTGTGCCGGACTTTACGCGTTTGCGAAAGCCTAATGTGCAATGCAAAATACGGCTGGCAACGGAACGCAAGTTAAGCAATAGTCGTATAGATCGACGCGGTTAATTGAACAATAGTTGCGCAAAATCGGGTTTTGCCCTGATCGGGTTTTGTGCAATTGCGAGATTGTAAGGCGATTTGGTAGCCTTGGGAGGGAAGGAAGAATGACGGCACGAGCCGAAGCCAACGACAATCGAACACGTGAGGACGGTCCGGTGAAAGATCTTTATGAAATCGGCGAGATCCCGCCCCTCGGCCACGTCCCGAAGAACATGTATGCCTGGGTTATCCGGCGCGAGCGCCACGGCCCGCCGGAAGACGCCATGAAGCTCGAGGTCGTGCCGACATGGGAGCTGGACAGCAACGAGGTTCTGGTCCTCGTCATGGCCGCCGGTGTCAACTACAACGGAATCTGGGCCGGCCTCGGCGAGCCGATCAGCCCGTTCGACGGCCACGGCGCGGACTACCACATTGCCGGGTCGGACGCGTCCGGCATCGTCTGGGCGGTGGGCGACAAGGTCAAGCGCTGGAAGGTCGGCGACGAGGTCGTCGTCCACTGCAACCAGGACGACGGCGACGACGAGGAATGCAACGGCGGCGACCCGATGTTCTCCACCTCTCAGCGGATCTGGGGCTACGAGACGCCGGACGGCTCCTTCTCGCAGTTCACCCGCGTGCAGGCCCAGCAGCTCATGCCCCGGCCAAAACACCTGACCTGGGAGGAAAGCGCCTGCTATACGCTGACGCTGGCAACCGCCTACCGCATGCTGTTCGGCCATCACCCGCATGAGCTCAAGCCGGGCCAGAACGTCCTCGTCTGGGGCGCCTCGGGCGGCCTCGGCTCCTACGCGATCCAGCTGATCACCGCCGCCGGCGGCAACGCCATCGGGGTGATCTCCGACGAGGACAAGCGCCAGTTCGTCATGGACCTGGGCGCCAAGGGCGTCATCAACCGCAAGGATTTCAACTGCTGGGGCCAACTGCCGAAGGTGAACTCGCCGGAATATGCCGAGTGGTTCAAGGAAGTGCGCAAGTTCGGCAAGGCGATCTGGGACGTTACCGGCAAGGGCAACAATGTCGACATCGTCTTCGAGCACCCGGGCGAGGCAACCTTCCCGGTCTCGACCTTCGTCTGCAAGAAGGGCGGCATGGTGGTGATCTGCGCGGGAACGTCAGGCTTCAACTGCACCTTCGACGTCCGCTACATGTGGATGCATCAAAAGCGCCTGCAGGGGTCCCACTTCGCCCATCTCAAACAGGCCTCCGCAGCCAACAAGCTGATGATCGAACGGCGGATCGACCCGTACATGTCCGAAGTGTTCCCCTGGGACCAGATCCCCAAGGCGCATACCAAGATGTGGAAGAACCAGCACGCGCCGGGCAACATGTCCGTCCTCGTCTGCGCGCCGTCGACCGGCCTCAGAACCCTCGAGGATGTGCTGGACGCCACAAAACGCTGACCTGTCAAAGAGCTCCCCGGAAGGCAACAAGTGTCTCGGCCTCGCAGGCCGGGACACGGAAGCCTCATGCAGCCTTGCCAGCCCGTGCACCCCACGGGCTGGTCTTTTTTTCTCACCGCCTGGCTCAAGCTGGCCCGAAACCGGGCTTCCTCAGTCTGGCTGGTGGAAAAACCGGGGTTCGGCCCCGGCCGCCGCAATTCTGCTCCCTTGTCCACGCATGCAGCTTTCCAAAGGTGGCGAATCATGTCCCAAATCCGGGGCTGATGTTCCCCGAGCAGGATTGAGTCTGGAGTGATGGGCAACCGATTTCTGAAAACAGCCGCCGCCGGTGCGATCGCCCTTGCGGTGACGGCCTGCACGAGCGAACGCATGCAGACCCCGCCCTTTTATCGGGATCTGGCGCAAACCGATGGCGTGGTGGATGCGGCGACGGCCGCACAGATGATCTCCGAGTACCGCACGAACAACGGCCTTTCGCCGGTCTTCCCCGATCCGCGGCTGTCGGCGATCGCCCAGACCCAGGCGGATGTCATGGCCGCCGCCGGCTCGGTCGAAGCCTCCCGTGCTCCCGATCAGCAACTGGCGGCGCGCCTGGCTTCCATCGGCGAGACCAATACGGGCGCTGCGGAGAATGTGAGCGCCGGCTACCGGACCTTCGCGGAAGCCTTCTCCGGCTGGCGGGAATCCCCGAAACACAATGAGGTGCTTCTGCGGCCGGACGCGACAAGGCTCGGCATCGCGACCGCCTATTCGGCCGATTCCAAGCACAAGGTGTTCTGGTCACTGGTCATGGCGGCACCGGCGACCGCCCGGTAATCCGGCAGGCGCATTCCTTCGATGCTCAACTGCAAAACCAGCGGTTAATAGCGTCCCGGGTAACGCGGGTAGCGCGGCGCGTAGTATGGCGGGGCGGGACGCGCGGGGGCCGGCGGGCGGCCATAGACCGGATAGTCCCCGTAATAGCGCCGCACGCCGAGCTGAATTCCCGCATTCGGGATCGGACGGCCGGAATAGATACCGTCACCGCCATAGCTGAGATACCGGCCGGAGACCTAGCCTCGAGCGTTGGTGAAGGCGGCGTCGCACCAGGTAAAGTCGGGCGTGCAGCCGAAAATGGTTACGCCGCCGCCGCGCGGCACCGTGGCAACGACGGGATAATTGGTACCGGGCCCGGTCCGCATGTTCAGGTTGGCGGTCGTGTAGGCGATGGCCGGGCGCGGCTGAGCCGCTGCCGGCAAGGCAAGCGCGAGCAGGCCCAGGATTGCAAGCGGCGCTCGGAAGAGTGTCATCATTCGCTCCAACTGACTGGACTACGAACCCATAAATCGGGCTGGGACACCGCGATGGCAAGGCCGCCTTGGCGTCAGCGTTTCAGTTTGCCGTTCAGCCAGTCGGCAAACTGCGATCTGGTTCCGAAGAACGCGTTGCGGTCGACGTCCCCCCGGATGCCAGGCACCCGGCCTTCCGCCGTATATTGCCAGAACACCCAGTCGTCGCGCTGGTCGTAGATGTTGTTCGGATAGGTCGCGACCGAACGGAGCCAGAATTGCTCGCCCCTCAGGGCGCCGACCAGCCGGTCCCGATGGAAGTCGACAGAAGAATAGATCACCGGCCGTTTGCCGTAATGCCTTTCCATCTCGTCCAGGAATATCTGCATGTCGCGCAGGACCTGGTCCCGGCCCGGACGTTTCTGGCAGGTCTTGGAATGCGCGTTCCACTCCATGTCCAGAACCAGCGGAATGGCTTGCGGATCGACCGGAATGACCTCCTTCACCCAGGCGATCTGCTCTTCGACCGGTCGGCAGAAATAATAGAAGTGATAGGCCCCGCGCGGAACACCGGCCTCGCGCGCCGCGATCCAGTTTTCCGCAAACCGCGGGTCGACATGGTCTCCGCCTTCCGTTGCCTTGATCCACGCAAAGGCGACACCGGACCGTTTGACCGTGTACCAGTCTATGTCGCCCTGCCAGCGCGAGATATCGATCCCATGAACGGCAAAGTCTTCCGGTGTCGGGTCCGGAAAATCATAAACCGCGCAAGAGCTCAGGAACATGAAACTTATGATTGAGCAAAACGGCTTGATCAGGGCCAGCACAACGTCCTCGAAGGTTAAGAAAGGCTTTCTTTCGTCGTTCAAAATGCGCGGAAAGTCCTAACGGACCGTAGACGATTTCACGATTTTCCGAAAATCTGTCCGTCACATTCGAGCCCCGCCGCAGGGCTCCCTATGGGATGGGATTGCGGCGGATCAAAGACAGTCGATGGTGTAGTGCACATGAATGCAGCATGGACATCGCTCTGACGCTCATGGCCATCGGCGCCCTGCTGCTGGCCGGCATGCTGGCCGATGAAATCGGCCGCAGGACGCGGCTGCCACGCGTTACGCTGTTGATGCTGTGCGGCCTTGCCGCCGGCCCGGCGGTCCTCGACCTGCTCCCCGCCTCCCTGACCGCGCTTTATGAGGCGCTGTCGGTCCTGGCACTGTCGATGGTGGCGTTTCTCCTGGGCGGAAAACTGTCGAGAAAATACCTGAAGCGAAGCGGCCAGACGTCCGCGATCATTTCAGCGAGCGCCGTTCTCGCCACCGCCGCAATCGTCTTTGCCGGACTGGCTCTCATCGGCGTCCCGATCGCCCTGGCCCTGATTCTCGCCGCCCTCGCCACGGCGACGGATCCCGCTGCCACCACCGACGTCATCCGGCAAAGCCGCGCGAAGGGTCCGTTTACCAGCGTTCTCGCCGGCATCGTCGCCCTGGACGACATTTGGGGCGTCCTGGTGTTCGCCTTCAGCCTGACGGCCGCACAGGCGGTTCTGGGGGCCAATGGATCGGGTATCGCCCTTGAGGCGATATGGGAGCTGGTGGGCTCGATCCTTCTCGGCATCGTCATCGGCACACCTGCCGGCTATCTTACCGGCCGTCTGCGCCCGGGAGACCCGACGCTGTCGGAGGCTCTGGGAATTGTCTTCCTGACGGCCGGCCTGGCGCTCTGGCTTGATCTCTCCTTTCTGCTCGCGGGCATTGCCTGCGGCGCGACGGTGGTCAATACCGGCCGCCACCATGCCCGCGCGTTTCATGAGATCGAGCACATCGAATGGCCGTTCATGATCTTCTTCTTCATTCTGGCCGGTGCCTCGCTGCAGGTGGACATGATCGCCCGGCTCGGAATGCTAGGTGCCGGCTATATCCTGCTGCGGTTCGCCGGGCGGCTGGCGGGCGGCTGGCTCGGCGGCAAGCTCACCAGCGGGCCACACAAGGAAAACAGCTATCTCTTCGGCCTCTCTCTCCTGCCCCAGGCGGGCGTTGCCCTGGGCATGGCGCTGGTCGCGGCGGAAACGCTTCCCGAATTCCGGAACGAAATCCTCACCGTGGCCATCGGCTCGACCATCGTTTTCGAACTCCTGGGCCCGGCATTGACCCAGCAGGCGCTGCGCCTCGCGGGCGAAACCGGCCAGAAAGCGCCCGGCTCGCGGCAGGCGTGAAACCCGTTGCACTCCTCTCCCGAATCCTTATGACTCGGCAGAACTGCAAACTGCCCTGGCAAGGATCCCATGACCGACCGGCTCAAACTCGTTACCTGGAACATCAATTCCGTGCGCCTGCGCATGCCGATCGTCGAACAGCTGATCGACGAAATCGCGCCGGATGTGATCTGCCTGCAGGAAACCAAGTGCCCGGACGCCAACTTTCCGGAAAACGCGTTCCGCAAGGCCGGTTACCACCACATGGCCATCCACGGCCAGAAGGGCTACCACGGCGTCGCGACGCTCTCCAAGCTGCCGCTCACCAATGTCGAGAAGCGGGACTTCTGCATGATCGGCGACAGCCGCCACGTGGCGGCCGATGTTCCCTTCAACGGCTCCAGCCTGCGCCTGCACAATTTCTATGTGCCGGCCGGAGGCGACGAGCCGGACCGGACCATCAACCCGAAATTCGGCCATAAGCTGGACTTCATGGCCGAAATGGAGGCCTGGCTCTGCGGCATCGAGACGGAAAAGCCGGCCATCCTGGTCGGCGACCTGAACGTCGCCCCGTTCGAACATGATGTCTGGTCCCACAAGCAGCTCCTGAAAGTGGTTTCCCACACGCCGGTGGAAACGGAACTGCTCGAAAGGGTGCGCGCGGCCGGGGACTGGCTGGATGCCATGCGCCATTTCACGCCCCATGAGGAAAAGCTCTACACATGGTGGAGCTACCGGGCGAAGGATTGGGAGAAAGCCGACAAGGGCCGCCGGCTGGACCATGTCTGGGTCTCCAGGCCGCTCGTCCCGCACGTGAAGGGCACCAGTGTCCTGCGCGCCGCCCGCGGCTGGGAAAAGCCCTCGGATCATGCCCCGGTCATTGCGGAGTTTTCGGTTTAGATCGACCTGCACTTGTCTGTATGGACGACGCTCAGCAAAGTCGCAGTTGAGATCCCGGCCAGCCCGCACGGCACCCCTTTCCCCCTTGCGGGGGAGAGGGAGTTTGCGGCGATACTCATCAGATCCAAAAGACCTCCGAATTCGCGACTGGGCTCCCCGCAAGCCCGGTCAGGGCCGGACAATCACCTTGCCGCGCACCTTGCGCGCGGCGATCTCGTCCAGCGCGGCCGCGGTTCCTTCCAACGGATAAACCGCGTGGATATGCGGCTTCAGCCGGCCGGCCTGTACCCAGTCGAGAAGTTGCGCCATGTTTTTCCGGTGGCCTTCCGGGTCGCGGTTGAGCGCTTCGCCCCAGAAGACGCCGCGCATGTCGCAGCCCTTGAGGAGCAGAAGGTTGAGCGGAATTTTCGGAATGTCTCCGGACGCGAACCCGACCACCAGGAACCGGCCCTCCCAGGCAGTCGCCCTGAGGGCCAGTTCGGCAAGCTCGCCGCCCACCGGGTCATAGACCACGTCGACGCCCTTGCCGTCCGTCAGTTCTTTCAGCGCCTCCTTCAGGTTCCGGCGCGAATAGTCGACCGTCAGGCCGGCGCCGAGGGAGCGGGCGAAATCCAGCTTTTCTTCCGAGGACGCGCAGGCGATGACCGTTGCGCCCATGATGGCGGCGATCTCCACCGCCGCCTGGCCGACACCTCCGGACGCGCCGAGAACCGCGACGGTCTCGCCGGGTTTCAGATCGGCCCGATCCCGATAGGCATGCAGCGTCGTGCCGTAGGTCACCGTCAGGCCTGCGGCCGTCTCAAAGGAAACGCCGTCCGGCAGCCTGACGAGCTCGCTTGCGCTGACCACGACCTTCTCCCGAGCCGCGCCCCAGCGCATATAACCCATCACCCGGTCGCCCGGAGCAAACTCCGACACCCCCTCACCGACCGTCTCGACATGTCCGGCAAATTCGGCACTCGGGGAAAACGGCATCTCGGGCTTGAACTGGTATCTGCCCTGGATGATCAGCGTGTCGAAGAAGTTGAGCGCACAGGCTCCGACCTTGACGACGATCTCTCCCGGCCCCGCCACGGGCTCCGGAACCTCATCGATGACCAGGGCGGACGGCGGGCCGAAGGACTTGCAAAGACAGGCTTTCACGGCAACCTCGAACGGACTGAAGATCGGCCCACGATAGCAATACCTGCCGGCGGCACCTATACGCTTTCCGGATAAGGCAGGCGATTCCGCATTGCGAACATTCTGGCCCCCCGGGAATTTGACCCCGGGGATTTTGATCCGGGGGAAGTTTCGGCTAAGAGAACCGGGCCGCAGGCACGTCAACAAGAACAACGGACAATCAAAAATGCGCGGATATTTTGCGGTGGGGGCGGAAGGCCTCTCGAAACGAATGAATCTCGGCACCCTGATGCGCTCCGCCCATGCCTTCGGGGCGAATTTCTTCTTCACCGTCGACGCGGACCAGAAGATCCGCAAGACGCCGCCTTCCGACACGTCCAAGAGTCCGGGCCATCTGCCGGTGTTCAACTGGGACAGCGTGGACACCATGGACCTGCCCCGCGGCTGCCAGCTCGTCGGCATCGAGCTGACGGACGAGGCCATCGATCTGCCGAGCTTCGGCCATCCGCTTCAGGCGGCCTACGTGCTCGGCCCCGAACGCGGTTCCCTGTCGCCGCAGATGCTGGAACGCTGCCAGCATGTCGTGAAGATACCGACCAAATTCTGCATCAACGTCGCCATGGCCGGCGCAATCGTCATGTATGACCGCCACCGGGCGCTCGGCCGCTATGCCGACAGACCGGTCACGGCCGGAGCGCCGAAAATCGAGCGCCCCAGGCATGTCAGCGGCGGCCCGGTGATGCGCAAGGGCAGAAAAGTCCCCGGAACATGACGGCACTGCCGGCCCGAAACATGACCGGCAACACGAATTGACGGGCCCGGCCGGCCGCGAGCCCGAAAACCGCTTGCTTTCGTTCCAGCGCAACGGTTTTCTGGCCTGACTGCTTCTTGAACGCGGATGACCGGATTGATGAGAGCGATTGCAGGCCTTCTGACCCTGTTGCTTCCCCTGTTGCTGCTGGTGCAGCCTGGCACCGCCCGGGCGGACGGCAAGGTCGCCCTGGTCATCGGCAACGGCGCGTACAAGGCGATGCCGGCACTGGTAAATCCGGCCAGCGATGCCAATCTGATGACGGCAAAACTGACCGGCCTCGGCTTTGACGTCGTGCGGATCATCGATGGCGACCGCAAGGCCTTCTACGACGGGCTCACCCAGTTCGGACGCAAGGCCCAGGGCGCGGATGTGGCGGTCGTCTTCTATGCCGGCCACGGCGTTCAGGTGAACGGGCGCAACTGGCTCCTGCCGGTCGATGCCGTGGTGGAGGCATCGACGGAGCTGCCCGGACAGGCGGTCAGGGCGGATGATCTCCTGGAGATCATGGATGCTTCCGGCGCCCGGTTGAAACTGGTGTTTCTGGACGCCTGCCGAAACAATCCGCTGCCACGCTCGCTGTCGCGGGGAACGGCCAACGGGCTTGCCCGGCTCGAAGCCAACGCGGCCGGCATGATGATCGCCTTCGCCACCGCGCCCGGAGACGTCGCCCTCGACGGTCAAGGCAGCAACAGCCCCTTCACCGAGGCCCTGGCCCGGCTGATCGACACGCCGGACCTGGAAGTCCGCCACCTGATGGGCCGTGTGCGCGAAAGCGTCTACGCAACGACCGGCGAGCGGCAGCTTCCCTGGCTGAACGAGGCCCTGATCGGCGAATTCTATTTCGGCGGACGGTCCGGCGACGCCGCCGCGGCAACCGTGCAACATGCCGCAAGCACGCCCGCAGCGCTCACGCAAACGCGACACCTGCCTCTCCCCTCCCTGGAGGGCGGCACCTGCAGCACGACAGACAGGTTTGGCGGAAGCTGGCGGGTCTGCGCGAGTTCCGTGCTCGATCCGCAATTCGGCAACCGCTACGGCCCGGCCAATCTCTTTGACGGCAACACGGCCACTGCATGGGTGGAAGGCGTTTCCGGCGACGGCACGGGCGAGCGGATCCTGTTTTCCTTTGACCGCCCAAGGCAACTCTCAGGCTTCGAAATCGTCAATGGCTATGCCAAGAGCCGGGATATTTTCACAAAGAACGCCCGCGTCAGGACCGCCACCATCCTGCTGTCGGACGGCACAAGTCAGACGATCAGCCTGCCGGACACGATGGCCGCCAAGCGCTACAGCATCGATCCGCCGGTTGAAACGACCTGGCTTGAGCTCGAAATCGGCAGCGTGTTTGCCGGCTCCAGATATGCTGACACGGCGTTTTCCGAACTCATCCCGACATTCGCGGACTGACAGGGCCGGCCTCAGCGGCGCTCGATCGGGAAATCGAACGCGGTATCGGGAAACGACTCGTCCGCAAGGGTGAAATGCCACCACTCGCCGGGGTAGTTCCTGAAGCCACCGGCGCCCATCAGGCCGACGAGTTCCCGGCGCAGCGCCTGCACCGATACCGGCACGGCCTTCGATCCGGTTCGGCTTGCCGGATCGAAGCAGTCGAACGGCGTTCCGAAATCAGCGGTCCCCGGATCCGTGCGGGCGCATGCCCCGGTTTCTCCACCCTGCTGCGCTCCCGACAGCGGCTCCAGCCCCACATCGACGGTCGACCCCCGCGCATGGCTGCTCTTGGCGCCGATATAGCCCCTGGTGATCAGCTGCGAACGGGGAACGGCGGGGAAATAGGCCGGATCGGTGCCCGTACCGTCCCTGACCCAGTCGACCATGGCGTTCACGGCGCGCTGCGGCCGGTAGCAGTCGAAGACCACCAGGGAATACCCGGCTTTCACGGCGGCATTCTGCACCTTGCGCAACGCCTTCGCCGCCGCCCCGGTTAACACGCATTCGCCCGCCCGGTACCCCGGCAGACGCTTGCGCATGAAGTTCTCGCGCCCCGCATAGCGCATGTCCTGCCGGATTTCGGGGACGGCATCGCGCAAATGGACAAATCCTTCCGGCAGCGCGCCGGCATGGCTGGAGACCGGAAACCAGCATCCGACGAGGCTCGCGGCCAGAAACAGCCGCCCGGAAAGACACCGGGCCGCCATGCGCCGGAATGTCGCCCTCGCGGCGATGGCGGCTTCAGTGGCGCCGGCTTCTTCCGCAGACTGTCTCAATGGGCCTCCTCGGGCGCGACGTGAACGCGTCGGGCACTCCCAAACGCCGTCAAGCGCGCCACGCCGCAATCTATTTGGCTTCGATATCGTTCAAAAGCCAGGTTTCCGGCTTGCCGCCACACTGTTGCCGCGATTAGCCGCAAGAGGCTTAACAACAACGGGAGCGTCGAAAATCGCACCATCAAATGCCGGGGCTTCAACCCTTTCGTAACCCGCTTTAATTTATCATTAAAGCAAGGTTTATATGTGTGGTGGCAATTGAAGTGAATTCGACGAAAACTGATAGCCAAACGGTGTGGAGATGATGAAAGCAAAATCGCTGGTTCTAGCCCTTGCAGGTCTAGCCGTTTCGAGTGCAGCGGCTTTCGCACAGACCCCGACTCTCTTGAAGCAGCACAATGATTGGGCGGCATACGCGCTGACCAGCGGCAGCGGCAAGGTCTGCTATGCACTGACCAAGCCGACCACGCTGCTCCCCGGAGACCGAAATCATGGGGATGTATTCTTTTTCGTGACGACCCGTCCCGCGGAAGGCGTCAGTTCGGAGCCGAGCCTGCTTGTCGGCTATCCGTTCAAGGACAAGTCCTCGGTCAGCGTCGATGTCGACGGCAAGGCCTTTACCCTGTTCACCAACAATGACGGTGCCTGGGTGGAAAACGCGGCGACGGAAGCACAACTGGTCGCCGCCATGAAAGCCGGCCGGGAAATGACCGCGAGCGGCGAATCCAGCCGGGGCACGAAGACGACCTATAAGTTCTCGCTATCCGGCGTGACGGCGGCGATCGATACCGCAAGCGCGGCCTGCAAGTAACCGGCAGGCTTCTTTCTCCGTTTTCGAGATCGACCCGGGGGGCGCGGGCGCCCGCCGGGCATTTCTGTTTGCCCGCGCGGGAAAACTTGATTTTTGGCACCGTTTGTGGTTTTGGGTGTGCTGAATTTCCAGCCTGCAGATCAGGCTGCCCGGCAGCCGCGTCCGACAAGCCAGACGCGTTGAACAGCGCCGGATGAGAAAACGGATCACGACATGGCGATTACGCTCGACATCGCGCGGGACAATCCGAACGCGCAGACGGTTTCAGCGGCGGCACGAATTCTGCCCGCCGACGAAAAGCCCACGCTGATCGGCCTCAGCCGCGAAGAGCTGGGAGAAGCGCTCGGCACGATCGGCGTGCCGCCGAAACAATGGCGCATGCGCGCATCGCAGCTTTGGCACTGGCTCTATGTGCGCGGTGTTTCCGACTTCGCGCAGATGACCAATATCGCCAAGGACCTGCGTGCCAAACTCGACGAGAGTTTCGCCATTGAGCGCCCGGAAATCGTCTCCGAGCAGATTTCCGTCGACGGCACGCGCAAATGGCTGTTCCGCTTCCCCGCGCGGCGCCGGCCGCCCGGTCGAGGTTGAAACGGTCTATATTCCCGAAGAGGGCCGGGGCACGCTCTGCGTCTCCTCGCAGGTCGGTTGCACGCTGACCTGCACTTTCTGCCACACGGGCACGCAGAAGCTGGTGCGCAACCTGACGGCGGAGGAAATCCTCTCGCAGATCCTGATGGCGCGCGAACGGCTGGGCGATTTTCCGCAGGCCGATACGCCGCAGGGCGCCATCGTTCCCTCCGAAGGCCGGCTGGTGTCCAACATCGTCATGATGGGTATGGGCGAGCCGCTCTACAATTTCGACAACGTGAAAAAGGCGCTGCTGATCGCCTCCGATGGTGAAGGCCTGTCGCTGTCCAAGCGCCGCATCACGCTTTCGACCTCCGGTGTCGTGCCGGAGATCTTCCGCACAGGCGACGAGATCGGCTGCATGCTGGCCATCTCCCTGCACGCCGTCCGCGACGAGCTGCGCGACGTTCTGGTTCCCATCAACAAGAAATGGAACCTCGAGGCACTTCTGGACGCCTGCCGCCAGTATCCGGGCCTGTCCAACGCCAAGCGCATCACCTTCGAATATGTGATGCTGAAGGGCGTCAACGACAGCAACAAGGACGCATTGGACCTTGTCCGGCTGCTGAAGGGCATTCCGGCCAAGATCAACCTGATCCCCTTCAATCCCTGGCCGGGCTCCGAATACGAGTGTTCCGACTGGGAGCGGATCGAGGAATTCGCCGATATCGTCAACCGCGCCGGCTACGCCTCGCCCATCCGCACGCCCCGCGGCCGCGACATCTTCGCCGCCTGCGGCCAGCTGAAATCGGCTTCCGAGCGCATGCGCAAGAAGGATCGGGACGCGCTGACGGCGCAGGACTGACGCGGAACCTCGCGCCGCACCCGCAAGTCCGGTCAATCCGGTCTGACCATTCCGTGATTTGAACGGATCACCAATTGGCGTCATTTCCGATGGGCCGGGACTGTTGGTCCCGTCCATTTGAATGAACATCGACCACGGGGGTGATCCAGATGTCCATGACCGGGAATTCCATTCAGCAGAAACCGCCCGCGCGATCCCTGTTTCCCGCGCTGACCGCCGCGACCTTCGTCACCGCAATCCTCGCCGGCCTTGCCGCCGACATTGCCTGGGAAGTCTGGGCCAGGGCGATCACGCCGTTCTGGGTCGGCGGCCCGCTGGAGCCGGCCGCGCTCGTGCAATCCGTCTTCGGCTTCCGCAATCTCTTCCTTGCCGAAGCGATCCACGCCGTTGTCGGCATCGTGTTCTATCCGCTCGGCTATCTGTTCATCGCCCGGCCGATCGCCCGCATTGCAACGCCTTTCCTGCCCTGGTGGATCGTCGGCCTCGGTTTCGGCATCGGCCTGTGGGTCTTCGCGCTCTACGTGATGGCGCATATCTTCGCCGGCCTGCCGCCTTTCCTGGGCTTCATCCAGCTCACCTGGGCATCGCTGGTCGGCCACCTGATCTTCGGCCTCGTCACGGCGGCCGTCGTGCGCTGGCGCGAAACGCGGACAGCCCGGGCCTAGAAGGTCCAAGCCCGGCGGCTTGAAACGGCAAGAGGCCGCCTCACGGCGGCCTCTCAGTTTGCTGGCAAACCGCTTCCTCTCCGTCGTCATCCCGGCCAAGCGTAGCGCGAGCCGGGATCGGAGAGTCACAAGCCCTGGTGTTCCAACCGGCAGGCCTCGGCTCCCCGATCCCGGATCTCCGCTTCGCTCCGTCCGGGATGATGAGCCGGAGGTCTGTCATCAGCCTGGAGGCCGCCTCGCGGCGGCCTCTCTTCGTTTGCGGCACCGACACAATTGTCCGGCAAGAACCTTTCTCAGACGAGACCGGCCTTGGCCAGCGGCAGGCTGGTGATCCACTCGTTCCTGGCTGCGGCGACCGCATTGGCGACCGCAGGGCCGATGGGCGGCGTGCCCGGTTCGCCGATGCCGGTCGGGGCTTCGGTCGAGGGAACGATATGCACCTCGATCTCCGGCATGTCGGACATGCGCAGCGGCTCGTAGGTGTCGAAGTTGGTTTCCTCGACGATGCCGTCCGTCAGCGTGACCTGATTGCGCAGGATCGCGCCGAGACCGTAGCCGATGCCGCCTTCCACCTGCGCCCGGATATTGTCCGGGTTGACCGGCGTGCCGCAATCGACCGCGGCGGTGACCTTTTCGACCTTCACGGTGCCGTCGTCCCGGAAGGAGATCTCCGCAACTTCCGCAACGTAGGAGCCGAAGGACTTGTGAACCGCCACGCCGCGGAACCTGCCTTCCGGAGCCAGCGTATCCCAGCCTGCCTTTTCGGCCGCCAGCTTCAGCACGTTCACCTTGCGCGGGTCCTCCTTGATCATCTCCAGACGATAGGCGACCGGGTCCTTGCCCGTTTCCCTGGCGATGCGGTCCACCATGGTTTCCATGACATAGGCCGTGTGAGTGTGCCCCACGGAGCGCCACCACAGAACCGGGACCTGCGTTTCCTGGAAAGCCTGGTCCATGTTGACGAGCGGGAATGCATAGGTCGTGTCGTGCACACCCTCGGTCATGCTGTGGTCGACGCCGTCCTTCATCATGACGGATTCGAACGGCGTTCCCTTCATGATGGATTTCGCTGCGATGTTGTACTTGAACGCGGTGACATTGTTGTCCGCGTCGAGCCCGACCCTGATCCTGTGTGCCGACATGGGGCGATAGTAGCCGCCGGTCATGTCGTCCTCGCGAGTCCAGACAACCTTGACCGGCGCCGGATCCATGCCTGCTTCGAGCATGGCCTTTGCCAGGGCCGCGACTTCCGCAACCGGATGAGCGTCCCCCTGCGCACGGCGGCCGAACGAGCCCCCGGCCCACAACGTGTTGATCCTGACCTTTTCGAAACCGATGCCGAGCACGTTTGCCGCGACGTTGTGGTCGATCGTCTGGATCTGGGAACCGAACCAGAACTCGGCGGTTTCGCCGTCGAAGTGAAGGACGATATCGAGCGGTTCCATTGTGCCATGGGCAAGGAACGGGAAATCGTAGTCGGCTTCGATGACCTTGGCGGCGCTTTCCAGGGCCGCATCGACGTCGCCGTCTTCGCGTACCTTGATGCCCGGTGCCGCGGTCATCTCCCTGAGCTCGGCCAGCAGGGCGTCGCTGGAGCGCATTTCCGCTCCGCTGTCGTCCCATTCAACCTTGAGGAGATCGCGGGCCTTGATCGCCGGCCACGTGGACCTGGCAACCACCGCAACCCCGTTCGGGATCTCAAGGATCTTCACCACGCCCGGCACCTTCTCGGCCTCGCCGGCGTCGAACGACTTCACCTTGCCGCCGAAGCGCGGCGAGCGGGCGACCACGGCCACCAGCAGGCCGTCG
Organism: Roseibium salinum; assembly: GCF_026240905.1. NCBI lineage: Bacteria > Pseudomonadati > Pseudomonadota > Alphaproteobacteria > Hyphomicrobiales > Stappiaceae > Roseibium > Roseibium salinum. The sequence continues at coordinate 3,865,044 of NZ_JAPEVI010000003.1, read as the reverse complement.
CGCTGGAAGTCGATCGTATAGGTGTTCGGCGCGCCGAAGGTCTTGTTCTTCACGTCAAGCCGCGGGAAGGACTTGCCGATATAGACCCATTGATCCGGCGTCTTCAGGACCGGTTCCGCCGGAACCTCTTCCCCCGCCGCAAGGCCAGCCAGGTCTCCGAGCGAGGCGGACTTGCCGGACGGGTGCGAGACGACGCCATTCGACACAGTGATTTCAGCGGCCGGCACGCCCCATTCCCGGGCAGCTGCCACGATGATCATCGCCTTGGCCGCGGCGCCTGCCTGGCGGTACTGCATGAAGGAGTTGGCCATGGCGGTCGAACCGCCGGTCCCCTGCACGCCGAACATCGAGTTGGCGTAAACCTGCGGATTGGACGGAGCGAACTCGAGAGACCATCTGGTCGTGGGCGGCATCGAGTTCATCGGCGACGAGCAGACCCAGGCCGTTCGCCGTGCCCTGGCCCATGTCGAGATGCTTGGACAGGACAGCCACGGTGTTGTCCGGGCGGATATGGACGAAGGGCTGGATGAATTCGCCGTCACCAGCCGCGGCTTGCGCCGCGCCCGGCAGCTTCATGGCGAGCACCAGGCCGCCGGCGGCCCCGGCGGAGAGTTTCAGGAATGTGCGGCGGGTCGGTTTGGGAGCTTCAAGCGGTCTTTCCAGAAGATGCAGCATGGCTTAGCCCTCCATCTTGTCGGCGGCAAGGTGGATTGCCTTGCGGATACGGGCGTAGGTGGCACAGCGGCAGACATTGCCGTCCATGGCGGCGTCGATGTCTTCGTCGGTCGGCTTCGGCGTTTCGCTCAGGAGCGCCGTGGCCGCCATGATCTGGCCGGACTGGCAGTAGCCGCATTGCGGCACGTCCAGGTCCTGCCAGGCGGCCTGGATCGCGTCGGCCGCCTTGCCGTTGATGCCTTCGATCGTGGTGATTTCAGCACCCTCCAGATCTCCCACCATCGTCTGGCAGGAGCGGATCGGGGTGCCGTCGAGATGAACGGTGCAGGCTCCGCAGGAAGCGATGCCGCAGCCGAATTTGGTACCGGTCATTCCAAGTTCGTCGCGCAGCGCCCATAGCAGCGGGCTGTCGGGGTCGGCGTCGAGTGTGCGCGTTTCCCCGTTGATTTTCAGTGTAACGGACATGAGGAGAAATCTCCTTTGGCTGGCCAGAACTGGCTAAAGGAAGTAAACTACACCGTATAGTCTAATCAGGAATTTTGTATCTGTAAACGCCCTAGTTTACATAAGGGCGGAATTCTGGGATGAAAGGGGTGGGGGCACTGTCATCGGACAGAAATGCGCACAGGGGTGAATATGAGATAGGAATGTCAGTTTCAGATAAGAAGAAAAAACAAATCATCGAAGCCGCCATCGCAGAGTTTCAGGAAAAGGGTTATGCCGGGGCCAGCATGGACCGGATTTCCGAACGCGCTCAGGTGTCCAAGCGAACCGTCTACAATCACTTCGACAGCAAGGACACCTTGTTCCGGGCGATAAACCAGTGCCTCGCCGACCAGGTGAATTCGGCGCTGGAGATCCCTTACGATCCTGACCTGCCGATCCGCGACGCGCTGCTGCGCCTCGGCTGGGCGGAGGGCGAGCTCATGGTCAATCCCTGTTTCATGGGTCTGGCCCGCATGGTGATGAGCGAAACCATCCGCGACCCGGAACTTGCAGACGACATGGACAAGCGGATGACCAAGCTCTCCGTCTTCACCGAATTCATGGACCGCGCGACCCGCGAGGGCAAACTGGCGGCAGAGGATCCGGCGGTCGCCGCGCAGCAGTTTCTCGGCCTGATCAAGGCGCGCTGTTTTTTCCCGAACATCCATATCGGCCGCGTGCCCGAACGCGAGGAAGTCGCGAAGATTATCGACGAAACCGTCGACATGTTCCTGGCACGGTATGGCGTCTCCGCTACAGCAAAGAACGCGGCCGAATAACGCCGCAAGGACAAACACCGTATCCGCAGGCCAGCCACGTTTCTCATGTCGTCCAAAGCACTTGTCCTCACGCCCGACACCGCCAAACTCCATGTCATCACATTCGGGTTGTCCGCATTTTTCTCGCTTGGAGCGGCAGTGGTGGCGTTCCTGCTTCTGCAGAACGTCGATCCTGGCCTGGCGGGGGTTTTATCCGTCGCCGCAGGCATCGGAACGGGCGCTGCCGTGTTTCTGGCCTGGGGCAAGCCGCAGCATGAAACGCATATCGAACTCGATCGCAACGGCCTCAAACTCGTCGATGGACCCCGACAGGACTTTTACGAATGGCGGCACCTGTCGCGTTTCACATTGATGGAAGTTGTCTCGAAAGGTCGGAACGACCACGAGTCGTTCTCCCACCAGCTGACCGCCCGCCTCCTGGACACGAATTCCGGGGGCGAAGGTCCGGACGCTCCGACAGATGAATTCAGCGCGGACATCATTGTTCCGATCGACAATTATATCGCGCATCACACCTTCTCCGATCGCACGAAGGAACAGCAAGCCGCCTGCAGCTCTCCCGAGGATTTTGCGGACACTGTGAACGCCTGGAGGGATTTCGCGCTTGGTGTCGAGACTGGATCCATACCGACACCCAAAGTCCGGACCGAAAGCGACGCTGCCGACCAGCTGATGATGGATGCCTATTCCAGGCTGCAGCGTTTGTAGATCCGTCAGCAGGCTGCCTGAACCGCCAGGAGCCAGGTTTGCGCTCCGTCATAACGCTCGAGCACATCGGCCACTGGTGTGCATCATCTACGCGCCATATGCGGAACTTCCCGCCCCAGTCGCGCAAGGGAATCCATTGACCGCTATCCGGGGCTTGCGCTGTTCATGGAACCGGCTAAATTGCCGCAAATTTTCAACTGTGCGGTTGACCCGCCAAGAACAGCAAATTGGACCTTCCCTAAAATGGCGCATGGTGACATCAAGAAAGTCGTGCTGGCCTATTCCGGCGGCCTGGACACATCCATCATTTTGAAGTGGCTGCAGACCGAGCTCGGCTGCGAGGTGGTGACATTCACCGCCGATCTCGGCCAGGGCGAGGAACTGGAGCCGGCGCGCAAGAAGGCCGAGATGCTCGGCATCAAGGAAATCTATGTAGATGACCTGCGCGAAGAGTTCATGACGGATTTCGTCTTTCCGATGTTCCGCGCCAACGCCGTGTATGAAGGGGTCTATCTGCTGGGCACCTCCATCGCCCGCCCGCTGATTTCCAAGCGCCTCATCGAGATCGCCGAAGAAACCGGCGCCGACGCGATTGCCCATGGCGCAACCGGCAAGGGCAACGACCAGGTGCGTTTCGAGCTGTCCGCCTATGCGCTGAACCCGGATATCAAGGTGATCGCGCCCTGGCGCGACTGGAGCTTCAAGTCGAGGACCGACCTGCTCGAATTCGCGGAAAAGCATCAGATCCCGGTGCCGAAGGACAAGCGCGGCGAAGCCCCGTTCTCCGTCGACGCCAACATGCTGCACTCCTCCTCGGAAGGGAAGGTCCTGGAAGATCCGGCCGAGGAAGCACCCGCCTATGTCTACCAGCGAACCGTCGATCCGACCGAAGCGCCGGATGAGGTCACCTATATCGAGATCGGCTTCGAAAAGGGCGACCCGGTGTCGCTCAATGGCGAGAAGCTGTCTCCGGCAACCCTGTTCGCAAAGCTCAACGACTATGGCCGCGACAACGGCATCGGCCGCCTCGACCTGGTCGAGAACCGCTTTGTCGGCATGAAGAGCCGCGGCGTCTACGAGACCCCGGGCGGCACGATCCTCCTGACGGCGCACCGGGCCATGGAGTCCATCACGCTCGATCGCGGCGCGGCTCACCTCAAGGACGAGTTGATGCCGCGTTACGCCGAGCTGATCTATAACGGCTTCTGGTTCTCGCCGGAGCGCGACATGCTGCAGGCCCTGATCGACAAGAGCCAGGAACATGTCACCGGCACGGTTCGGCTGAAGCTCTACAAGGGCAACGTTATCCTGGTCGGCCGCGCCTCGCCCTATTCGCTCTATTCCGAAGAGCTGGTCACATTCGAGGACGACCAGGGCGCCTATGACCAGAAGGATGCGGCCGGCTTCATCAAGCTGAACGCCCTGCGCCTGCGCACGCTTGCCAAGCGCAACCGCCTCGGCTGACATGAGCGAACCGGCGGCAGCGAAACTGATGGACGACCTCGCTGCCGCCGGCTTTCTTTACCTCGGCGGCTTTGCCGTGGAGGGAGACAGCACTGTGCCTCGCCTTTCCGGCGGCAAGGCACCCGGAGCCCTTTTCCTGATCGGCAGCACCGGCCCTTCCCTGTGGCCCCACCTTACGCGCAGCCCGGAATTTCGGGACGGCGCCCCCGATCCGCTCGACCGCTACACCAAACGCATTCTCTCAGCGTCCGCCATTGACTACGGCTTTGAAGCGCTGTTTCCCTTCGAGGGACCGCCCTATCATCCGTTCCAGCAATGGGCGCTGCGATGCGGCGGCTTTTCCAGGAGCCCGCTCGGCGTGCTGGCTCATGCGGAATATGGCCCCTGGGCCGGCTTCCGCGCCGCTTTCCTCTCCGCTGGCCGCCTGATCGATGCTGCACCGGCACCCGAAAAAGGCCCCTGCGAAAGCTGCGCGGACAAACCCTGCCTGACTGTCTGTCCGGTAGAAGCGATTTCCTTGGAGGAAGGCTACAGGGCCGGCGATTGCCGAAGCCATCTGGCTGAGCATCGCGACCATGACTGCTGGACCGGCTGCCTTGCCCGGCGGGCCTGCCCCTTCGGCCGCGACCATCGGCAGAGCGCCGGCACGGCAAGGTTTCACATGGACAGGTTCGTCGGACCTTGAAACGCTTCTGCGTTGACCTCGTCCGGGGTGCCCGTACCTTAGTTTTCCGGGCGCTGCGCTGATGACCGCACTGCCGCCGTCCGGGCTTCATCATCCATCTTCGGCTTCAGGTGCAGCCATGCCACTTTCCCTGGCTGAAACTGACGCCGTCCGCTGCGCGTGAACAACGGCGGGTGATGATCGCCGACCAGAACAATTTCCGTTGGCCTCAGATTCTCGTTCAGCGCGATTGCTTTCACCAGATGGGACACGTTCAGCCACTGCTCGGCCATACGGCACAACTCCACATCATCAAAGACGCCGCCATTGTCACATGAAAGCCGGGCCGGAACCTCTCCCGGCATCACAGGCTTGTGCGAGTTCAAGGTCAGCCAATACGCGAATTTCGGGGCTTCTTCCGGGCCCGAGAGAAAGGCCTCGACCGACTTTGCGACATCGGCATCGCACAAGCCCCTGAAGGCGACACCGCAATGGGGAAGCGGCTTGACCGGATTCAGGCCGGCGTTGTTTTCGATGAAATTGAGTTCCTGAAATCCTATCTTGGGATACCAATCGAACCGCTCGAAGAATTCACCCGTAAATCCATGAAACGCCGCCGTCCTGTATCCGGCTTCCACTGCGCGCTTCGGAAGACAGTCGGCGCTGTCGCGCTCGCGAAAATCCCGGTAGTCCGCCATCACGTTGCACAGCTCGCGGGCCTCACCGGATGTCGTGGTTCCGAAATAGACGGCAGTGCCGCTTTCAGCGTCATAGCTTTCCTTCACCTCTTCGCCCAAAAGCGGTCCCCAGACCAGTTTCTGGTGGTCTTGCGAGGCAAACGCACCAAGCCCCTCAACCATGACGATGAGAATATTCCGCTCCCCGGAGGACACAAGATGCTGGTCGAGACCCGCGTGCGCACTTGCTGCGTCCCGAACGGGAGAGAACCTGTCGGCGAAATTGCTTTGTGCGGCAAGCGCGTCCTGCGGCGGCACGTTCACCCACCAGTCGAAAGCGGCGAAAGTGAACAGCACAAACAGGAATGGAACGAAGCTGAGACGATCCAGCTTGGTTTTGGTTGCGAGGACGACATAGTAGGTCAGTCCAAGAGAAACGAGCAGCAGCAGCAGGCCCGCCAGATAGACCGCTGAATCCGCAATGCTCAGATTTCCGGCAAAGCGGAGCGAGTCGAACATCATCGGCAGCGGCATCTGAAAAAACAGCGAGAGCAGCGCCAGTGCATCCACGGCCATCACGGAAAGCAGCAGGATCAGGAAAACGTATCTGTTGATTAGCACGCCGAGAAAACAGATCGTCCCCAGCAAGACGACGAAAACCGTCCTATTCGGACAGTAGAAGAGGCTCAATATAATATAGAGTAAATTAGGCAGAAGAACTGCCAGTACCGCAAATGACAAAGTCTCTCTGGACCGGTGCCGCTTGTCCTGTAAATAGGTGATGAAATTCTTGAAAAACATGTCAGCGACCTGATCGATTAGCCACCGGGAGTGTCCACCAGAAGTCTTAAATTAGCGTGTTTCCGATGTGACGGACACCATCACACTGCTCAGAGCCCGCGATCTTCCAACTTGACCACGCCCTCCTGATCCGGACAGGTTTCCAGCGCCTCGATGGCGGTGCGTCCGTCTCCCAGCGGCGCATCCGGCCAGATTTCGGCAAGAGGGATCAGCACGAAGGCCCGGTCGCCCATGCGCGGATGCGGGATTTCCAGATCCGCCTCCACAACCCTTTGCAATCCATAGATCAGGACATCAATGTCAAGTGTCCGCGGGCCCCAGCGTACATCGCGGACCCGGCCCAACTCCCTTTCGATCCGAAGACAAAGGCCGAGCAGGTCCTGCGGCGTGAGGGTCGTATCGATGACGATGCAGCAATTGCGGTAATCGTCCTGCGGCACCGGCCCCCACGGCGGCGCCCGGTAGTCGGACGACCTCGCGACAAGGGTGACACCTTCCGTCTGCTCCAGTCTGGAAATGGCGGTGTCCAGAGTGGCCCTGGTATCACCGACATTTGCGCCAAGCCCCAGTGCACAGCGGGTCGGGGCACGGCGGGTGGGCGCGTCCGGCATCGCGCGGGTCGCCGGCGTCCGGCTGGATGATGTCATGTCAGGTCGGGTTCCGTTCCAGAAAGGTTGCTTCCAGCATCCGCGCAGCTTCGGCATGCGGGCGTACGTCGTGAGCCCGGACGATGGCCGCCCCCTTCACCATGGCGGTTACGTGAACCGTCAATGAGCCATAAAGGCGCTCGCCCGCTTCCGCGTTGTTGAGCACAGAGGCGATCATCCGCTTGCGGGAAGCTCCGGCCAGAAGCGGCAGGCCGTGCTTCTTCAGTGTCTCGAACCGGTTCAGGATAACGAAATTCTGCTCGATGGTCTTGCCGAAACCGAATCCCGGATCAAGGATCTGCCTGTCTCTCGCAATTCCGGCCCTGTCGGCAAGGTCCATCGACACTTCGAAGAACCGGTCGATGTCGCTCATGATGTCGAGATCCCGGTCGGCCGCCAGCCGGTTGTGCATCATCACCACGGGCACGCCGGCCTCGGCCACCGCATCGGCCATGGCCGGGTCTTTCTGCAGCCCCCAGACATCGTTGACGAGCGCCGCGCCGGCCCGGCAGGCGCGCCTGGCGATTTCCGCCTTGTAGGTATCGATCGAGACGGGGACGCCCATTGCGATGACCTTGCCGAGGACCGGATCGAGCCGGGACCACTCCATCTCGAGAGACACGGGTTCCGAGCCGGGCCGCGTGCTCTCGCCGCCCACATCGAGAATGTCGGCTCCTTCGGCGATCATCTGCCTGGCATGCGCCAGGGCAGCCTCGGCGGCATGGAATTGTCCGCCGTCCGAAAAGGAATCCGGCGTGACATTCAGAATTCCCATGACATGCGGGCGGGCGCGCTTGCCATCGAAGTGGGGCGGTTCATAAGGTATCCGGGTCGGCATCATCGCGTCCTTCAGGCGATTCAGGGTCAGGGCTCATGACCGGGACTGAAATGGGTCTCCCCTAAAACAGCCCTGTGTTTGGCGCGTCCCGCACGGCCGGTCAAGCAGCACGGGAGGTGTTGTCATGAAAATTTCAGGGAACGGTCGTGGAATGGACATCCGCATGTCATGGCGCGCGCGCTCTTGATGTTTTGCCAAGGAACCTGCAACCGCAATCCTCAGCCAAGGAGCCAAGATGTCTTCCATTTTTTCCCGACGCAGTTTTCTGAAATCCTCCGTGGCGTCCGGCCTCGTGCTGGCCTCGCCGCTCGCCATGCCAAACCTGTCGAGGGCCGCCTCGCGCCCGGTTGTCACCCATGGACTTCAATCCGGTGACGTTGACGCCAACTCGGGCATGATCTGGGCCCGGGCCGACCGTCCGGCGAAAATGCTGGTCGAAATCGACACCACCGGCTCCTTCGAAACGCCCGTGCGGCTTGCGCCGATCGACGCGCTGCCGGAGACGGATTTCACGGCCAAGCGCCTGCTGGAGAACCTGCCTTCGGACCAGGAGATCTTCTACCGGGTCGCCTTCGCCGATCTCAATGACGTCAATGCCGTCTCAGACCCGGTGACCGGCCGCTTCCGCACGGCTCCGGCCTCGCGCCGGAACATCCGGTTTGCCTGGTCCGGTGACACCGCCGGCCAGGGCTGGGGGATCGACACCGACCGCGGCGGCATGAAGACCTATGCCACCATGACCGGCCATCAGCCGGATTTCTTCATCCATTCCGGCGACACGATCTACGCCGACGGACCGCTCAAGGAGACTGTGGAACTTAAGGACGGCACGATCTGGAAAAACATCGTCACCGAAGAAAAGGCCAAGGTGGCCGAAACCCTGGACGAGTACCGCGGCCAGTGGAAATACAACCTGCTCGATGAAAATCTGCGCGCCTTCAATGCCGAGGTTCCGACCTTCTTCCAGTGGGACGACCACGAAGTCGTCAACAACTGGTCTTCTGCCAAGGACCTCCTCTCCGACGATCGCTACAGCGAAAAGAATGTCCATGTGCTCGCCGCGCGCGCGGGCCGTGCATTCCACGAACTGACCCCCATCCGCTATACGCCGGCCGAGCCCGGCCGCGTCTACCGCAAGATCGCCTACGGTCCGCTGCTCGATGTCTTCTTCCTGGATCTGCGGTCCTACCGCGGCCCCAACGGCGCCTCGATGGAAGACGGCATGACCCTCGATACGCGGATCCTCGGTGCGGAACAGCTCGCCTGGCTGAAACGCGAGCTCCTCAACTCGCGCGCCACCTGGAAAGTCATCGCCTGCGACATGCCGATCGGGCTGATCGTCTGGGACAATTTCTCCGAACAGGCGGGCGCTGAGGCCGTCGCGAACGGCGACCATGGGGCACCGAAAGGGCGCGAACTCGAATTCGCCGCCCTGCTGCGGTTCATCAAGTCGGCCGACATCGACAACATCGTCTGGCTGACGGCGGACGTGCACTACACGGCGGCGCACTACTACAACCCGGACAAGGCGCAGTTCCAGGACTTCAAGCCGTTCTGGGAATTCGTCTCCGGGCCGATCCACGCAGGCACCTTCGGTCCCAACGATCTCGACATGACCTTTGGCCCCGAGGTGAAGTTCGTCAAGGCGCCGACGGCCGAGCAGGGCGCGAACCTGCCGCCCTCGATGGGCCTTCAGTTCTTCGGCCTGGTAGACATCGACGGGCAGAGCGAACAGCTTACCGTGCGCCTGATGGACCGGGACGACACGGAGTTGCACAAGGTCACGCTCGACCCGGTTCGCCAGGGCTAGGGTGCGGATCAGGAGCGGGCGGGCCGGAGCGGCCTGCCCGTTTTCACTCCGCCGGCGCAGGCCTGCGCGGGCCGAAACGATTGAGCAACAGGTAGCAGACAATTCCGGCAATGGGCATGCCCGGCAGGATGAAAGCCATACCAAGGACCGGATCGCTGAGCGCTGCGATCGCAAGACTTGCGACAATGCCCCCGCCGAACTGCAGGAACCCGAGCATGGAGGATGCGGCCCCGGCAATATACGGAAAGGGCGCCATCGCCTCGGTGAAACTTGCCGGCAGCACCAGCGCAAGGGCAAAGACGAACAGCGCCACCGGCCCCATGACCGAAAAGATCGACGGCTCCTGGGTCAGCGCGCTGAAGCACATCAGCGCCGCTGCAACGACCCAGAGCGCCAGGCCGTAGGGCACCAGTTTCTGCGCATCGACGATGCGCAGCAGCCGGCCGGTGAGAATCGTGCCCGCGATGAAGGAACCGGACTGGATGATCATGGTCAGGCCGAAGGCTGAGGGCGACAGGCCGACCTCGTAGATCAGGATAAACGGCAGGACCGTTGCCAGCGCGTAAAGATTGCCGAGCCCTGCGCCCACGAGAAGGCTCGGCGCCAGGAAGCGCGGGTCCCTCAGGAGCGTACCGTAATTCCTGGCAAGCTGCCTCGGATTGAGATGATGCATTCCGGGCCCGGGATTGGTTTCGACCTGAAACACGGCGACTGCGGTCATCAGCGCCGCGCCGTAGATGATCATGCACCAGAACACCTCCCGCCAACCGAACAGTTCAAGGACGACGCCGCCGATGGTCGGCGAGACCGCCGGTCCGAGCGCCAGCATCATGGCGATGGTGTTCATGATCTTCGCCGAGGCCTGCCCGGTGAACTGGTCGCGGACGATGGCCCGGGACACGGCAATTCCAACTGCCGCGCCGACACCTTGAAGCGCGCGCGCGACCACCATGAATTCGACCGTCGGCGCAAAGGTCGCCAGCACGCTGGAGACGAGATAGAGGGTCAGAAAGGCCTGGGTCACGGGCTTGCGGCCGAAGGCATCCGTCAGCGGGCCGCAGAAGAGCTGGGTGAGCGCGAACCCGGCAAAATAGGCCGTCAGGGTCAGCTTGACGGCGGCATCCGTCGTCCCGAAGGCTTCGACAAGCGCGGGCATGGCGGGCGTGTAGAGCGCCATCGAAATGGGGCCGATGGCGACAAGCCCCGCCCCGAGCAACGATGTGCGCCGCGCGCTCATGATCGATCTGTCGCCGTTCATTTGTGTTTCCCTCTGGGAACCTCCTGCAGCAGGCTGTCCTTCATCGTCTGCAGAAGCGATTCCAGTGTTTTCCGTTGGTCGTTCGGGATCTCTTCAAGTGCTTTCGCGCGCACGGATTGAAGAGCAATGCCGATATTTTCAAGGAGCGGATCGGCCTTTGGCGTCAGCTGGACCAGCTTCGCCCGCCTGTCGCTCTCGTCGGGACAACGCTTGATCAGGCCGACCCTTTCGAGTGAATCCAGATAGCCGACAAGGGTCATCGGTTCGACGAACATGGCTTCAGCCAGCACGGACTGCCGCTGCCCCGGATAGCGCCACACGTAAAACAGCGTACGGGCCTCACCGGCCGTCAATCCCGTCTCCACCTCCAGAAGGGCCGCCTCGAAGCGCCGCCGGAGCAACCGCGCCAGGTCCACGACCAGCATGGTGACTCCGACATTCGGCGGAGGAAGTGACATTGTCGCTCCAATATAGTAAGGTTACCTTACGAAATACGCCTTCACGTTCATCCTGTCAATGCGCAGCGATGACAGTGCGTTGCACAATCGTCCCGTGCCGCGTATAAAGGCGCCAAATTCGGCGAGGCTGCCGATTTGTAGAAATCTCACATCCAGACATGATGCGGGCCGCAAAGGGCCCGTTCTGTCTTTTGGAGCCCACTCATGAACCTGCGTAATATTGCCATTATCGCACACGTTGACCATGGCAAAACCACACTCATCGACGTTCTTCTGAAGCAATCGGGGGCGTTCCGCGACAACCAGCGCACCGAAGAACGCATGATGGACTCCAACGACATCGAGCGCGAGCGCGGAATCACCATTCTTGCCAAGGTGACGTCGCTGGTCTGGAAAGACACCCGTATCAACATCGTCGACACGCCGGGCCACGCGGATTTTGGCGGCGAGGTCGAGCGTATCCTGCACATGGTCGACGGGGTGATCCTGCTGGTGGATGCCGCCGAAGGCCCGATGCCGCAGACGAAATTCGTGCTCGGCAAGGCGCTCAAGCTCGGCCTGAAGCCGATCGTCGCCATCAACAAGATCGACAAGCCGGAGCAGCGTGCCGAAGAAGTGCTCGACGAGGTCTTCGATCTCTTCGCGGCGCTTGATGCCAATGAAGACCAGCTGGATTTCCCGGTCCTTTACGGCTCGGCCAAGCAGGAATGGATGGCGCTCGACCCGAACGGACCGAAGGACAGGATGGATCCGCTGTTCGACATGGTCATCGACAAGGTCGCCCCGCCGGAAGCCGATCGCGGCGAATTCCGGATGCTGGCGACCACCATTGAATCCGACCCGTTCCTGGGCCGTATCCTGACCGGCCGGATCGTTTCCGGCACGGCTCTCCCGAACATGGCCATCAAGGCGCTTTCCCGGGACGGCACCGTGGTCGAGACCGGCCGCATCTCCAAGCTCCTCGCCTTCCGCGGCCTCGAGCGCCAGCCGATCGAGCAGGGCGAGGCAGGCGACATCATCTCGATCGCCGGCCTCACCAGGGCGACGGTTGCCGACACGCTGTGCGCGCCGTCCGTGAGCGAACCGCTGCAGGCCCAGCCGATCGACCCGCCGACCCTATCCATGACGTTCCGCGTCAACGACAGTCCGCTGGCGGGCACCGAAGGCTCCAAGGTTCAGTCCCGCGTCATCCGCGAACGGCTGATGAAGGAGGCCGAAGGCAACGTCGCGCTGAAAATCGAGGACACGGCCGAAGCCGATGCCTTCGTGGTTTCCGGCCGCGGGGAACTGCTGCTGGCGATCCTGATCGAAAACATGCGCCGCGAGGGCTTCGAACTCGGCGTCGGCCGGCCCCGCGTCGTCTATCAGTACGACGCCGCGAACAACCGGCTGGAGCCGATCGAGGAAATCATCATCGACGTCGATGAGGAGCATTCCGGCGTGGTCGTCCAGAAACTGCAGGAACGCAAGGCCGATCTCCTGGAGATGAAGCCGTCCGGCGGCGGGCGCACCCGCCTGGTGTTCCATGCTCCGACGCGCGGCCTGATCGGTTACCAGTCCGAACTGCTGTCCGACACCCGCGGCACGGCGATCTTCAACCGCCTGTTCCACGGCTACGAGCCCTACAAGGGCCCGATCCAGGGCCGCCACACCGGCGTGCTGCTGTCGAACGGCATGGGCGAAGCGGTCGCCTACGCGCTCTTCAACCTGGAAGACCGCGGCCCGATGATGATCGACCCGGGGACCAAGGTCTATCCGGGCATGATCGTCGGCGAACACACCCGGGGCAACGACCTGGAAGTGAACGTCCTGAAAGGCAAGCAGCTTACCAACGTCCGCGCCTCCGGCAAGGACGATGCGGTGAAGCTCACCACGCCGAAAAAACTCACCCTGGAAGCGGCCCTGTCCTACATTGCCGATGACGAGCTGGTGGAAGTGACGCCCAAGTCCATCCGCCTGCGCAAGGCGATCCTGGACCCGCACGAGCGCAAGCGCCTCGACCGCGCGGCCAACAAGGCATCGGCGTAACCGAACGACGTATCAGCATCAGAAAGCCCGGGCATCGTCCCGGGCTTTTTGTATTTGGGGAGTGAAACGCCCAAAAACGTCATTCCAGACAAGTGCAGTGTAGCTGCACGCAGATCTGGAATCCAGAAATCAGCGTGAGCAGAGCGAACTCAAAAACTTCTTTAAAAAGGCTGCGCTTTCAGCGCGATATATGTCTGGTTTCCGGATCAGCGCTCGGTGTCGCCTCGTCCGTCTGGAATGACGGCCGGTTCATCACACTCCTCTAAAGGTTGATCTTGCTTGTGTGCGCTGCAATAGGCTTAACTCCTTTCCACAGACAGGAACCGGGAGGCAGTGGTGAGCAAGACCAGTCGCGGCAATTTCTTTGAGGATTTCGAGATCGGCCAGGTGATCCGTCACGCGACGCCGCGCACGGTCACCAGCGGCGACCATGGGCTCTACACCGCCCTTTACGGCTCCCGCTTCGCACTTCAGTCTTCCGACGCCTTTGCAAGGTCGCTCGGCTATGCCCACGCGCCGATCGACGACCTGCTCACCTTCCACATCGTCTTCGGCAAGACCGTGCCGGACATATCTCTCAATGCGGTGGCCAATCTCGGTTATGCCGGCGGGCGCTTTCTGGCGCCGGTCTTCCCGGGCGACACGCTCTCGACCGTATCGGAAGTGATCGGCAAGAAGGAGAATTCCAACGGCAAGACGGGCGTCGTCTATGTCCGCTCGACCGGCTATACCGATAGCGGCACCGAGGTTCTGGACTATGTCCGCTGGGTGATGGTCAACAAGCGCGATGCCGCCAGTCCGCCCCCCGAGCCGGTGGTGCCGGACCTGCCTGCCGCGCTGGACCCGCAATCCCTGGGCTCTGCGGTGCCCCTGCTCGACACCAGCAACTGGGATGATGATCTTGCCGGATCGCAGTTCCGCTTCGCCGATTACGCGGTCGGCGAGAAGATCGACCATGTCGATGGCATGACCGTGGAGGAGGCCGAGCACCAGATGGCGACACGGCTCTATCAGAACACGGCCAGGGTTCACTTCAACCAGCACACGCAGGCGCACAGCCGTTTCGGACATCGGCTGGTCTATGGCGGACACGTGATCTCGATTGCCCGCGCGCTTTCCTTCAACGGCCTCGGAAATGCCTTCCACATCGCCGGGATCAACGGCGGACGCCATGTGGGACCACTGGCAGCGGGGGACACCGTCTATGCCTGGTCGGAGGTTCTGGACAAGGTGGAAATGGAGGGGCGCACGGATGTCGGCGCCCTGCGCCTGCGCCTGACTGCAACCCGGAACCTGCCCTGCGCCGATTTCCCGTTGAAGGACGGCGAAGGCAAATACCTGGACGGGATCATCCTGGATTTCGACTACTGGGCCCTGATGCCGACATAGCGGACAGAACGACGGAAACGCTACCGGCCGCCCCGACCGGCGAAAGGTCCGCCCCAAGATAGGAGAGTGGTACGCCGCCGCAGATTACGGCTTGAGCTCCGGCACGACATCGGTGGTAATCGGAGCGCTGGCAGGCTCCTCGGCCGTGGCTTTCGACCCGAATGGCACCCAGCGTTTGAAGAAGCTGCCGACGGCGCCGCTGCCGCCTGCTTCATCCTGAGGGGCAAAGGCCGTTTCCACTGCGGTTTCCGGACGTTGCTGCGGAGCGGCTTCGGGCGCCGCGGCCGCGGCTGTCTGCTGCGGCTGATCCACCGGGCTTTGCGTGGTCGTTTCAGTGGTTGCGGTAATAGCTACGGCCTCCGCCGCATCCTCGCCACCGACAGGCGCCGTGGCGAAGAGGGTCGAACGGCTTTCCCAACGCTTCTGCCGCTCGTCGCGGGCTTCGAAACGCGCGGCCAGCTGCTGGAATTTTTCGTCGTCCTTGCGCTGCTTGGACGATACGGCGGACGCAATGCGCGGATTGACCTCGTAGGCCGGGCACTGCGCACTGGCGCGGAACGGAATGCCTTCCACCAGCGGCACCGCGTCAAAGACATATTTCTTCTCGCAGACCGAGATCTGCGGCGGGGTCTTGGCGATCTCGAAGTGATCATACCCGGTTTTCAGCATCTTCCAGAATTCCATATGCTCGCTGTCGCGGTGGCGCGCCATGTTTTCCGGGGTCATGCGAAACGGGAAAGCCTGGACCTGAAACGACCGCTGGCCGCCCTTGAAACTGTCGCGGGCAAGCGCATAGATGTCCTGGACCTGCTGGTCGGTCATTGCGTAGCAGCCGCGCGACGAGCACGCGCCATGGACCATCAGATGCGAGCCGGTACGCCCGTGGGCTTGATCGTAGTTGTTCGGGTACCCCAGATTGAAGGCCAGGTGATAACTGGAATTCGGGTTCATCAGCCCTGGCGTGATCTCATAGAAGCCTTCCGGGGCCTGACGGTCGCCTTCCTTGAATTTCGGTCCGAGCTCGCCGGACCATTTGCAGATCTCGAATTCCTCCAGGAGCGCGTATTTGCCCGTACGGGTTTGCTTCCACACTTCCAGCGCCGACTCTTCCTTGAAGATCCGGATCATGATCGGCGAGGTGACGCTCATATTGAGGTCGGTTATCTTGCGCTTGATGGAAGCGCTGACCGGGCGCTGGTGTTTGGGACCGTATCCGTATTCGTCCGCCTGACAGCCCACGAGAAGTCCAGCGGCAATGAAAACGGCACCCAGCTTTGCGGATCGGCGGACGCCCTGGCGTTTCAAACTCCGCACGAGACCGGCCTGCATCTGCAATAAGCGCCGAAAGACCATGATATTATCCCAAACTGATCGGAATGCGAGGCGCTGCTGTCCCGTGCCCGCACGGTCGGCCCGCATTTCCTGCGTCACGCCCCCTGCGCTAGGCTAGGGAATGATGGTTGACGATAAGTTACTGAAACCTGATCAATCTTACGATCAAATTTCCGGAGATAAGAACAAATTGTTGGATTGCCCGCTTCCATACCTCTCCCACAATCGCCTGAATGAGGGCAAATTCTGGCCAGACGATGGCAAAGGGGCCCTATTTGCTGTAACCCCCGCGTATTTCGGCAGTTTTTGCGGAGAAGTGACCTAGAGTACGACCACTGGGTCCGTACCCTAGAGGGTCCGGCCGATGGCGATGAACTTGTCACGCCGCTGCTTGCGCAGCTCCTCTGGGGTGAGGCCCTCCAGCTCCGTGAAGGCGGATTCGATCGCCTTTCCGGCGTTGTCGATCACGATCTCGCGGGCGCGGTGCGCCCCGCCCACCGGCTCCTCGATGATCGTGTCGATCACGCCGAGCTGTTTCAGATCCTGGGCAGTGATCTTCAGGGCGGTCGCTGCGTCCTGCGCCTTGGTGCTGTCGCGCCACAGGATCGAGGCGGCGCCTTCCGGCGAGATCACGGAATAGATCGCGTGCTCCATCATCATCACCTTGTTGGCGGTCGCGATGGCAATCGCACCGCCGGAGCCGCCCTCGCCGATGACGATGGAGACAGACGGCGTGCCAAGCCCAAGGCCGGCATCTGTGGACCGCGCAATGGCTTCCGACTGCCCGCGCTCCTCGGCGCCGCGGCCGGGATAGGCTCCGGACGTGTCGACAAAGCTGATCAGGGGCAGGCCGAAACGCTCCGCCATTTCCATGATCCGCACGGCCTTGCGGTAGCCTTCCGGACGGACCATGCCGAAATTGTGCTTCAGCCGCGTTTCGGTGTTGTGGCCCTTCTCCTGGGCGAGAATGGCGACGGACCGGCCGCGGAACCGGCCGATGCCGGCGATCATGGCATGGTCTTCGGCAAATTTCCGGTCGCCGGCAAGCGGCGTGAATTCGTCGACGAGGCCGGCAATGTAGTCCACTGCGTGCGGCCGGTCCGGATGACGGGCGACGAGCGTTTTCTGCCAGGGCGTCAGCTTGGAATAGAGTTCCAGCAGCGTTTGGGAGGATTTCGCTTTCAGCCGTTCGATCTCGTCATCGACATTGACGGCTTCTCCATCAGCGGCGAGCGCCCGCAGCTCCTGGATCTTACCTTCGATTTCCGCGACGGCCTTCTCGAATTCCAAATAGCTGTGCATTTACTCGGTTACCTGAAACAAGCCGGCACCGCCGGCGAAACAGCAGGGGCTCCGGAATGGAGTTACGTGGGCACGACCGTGCCCGAACGGCATAACGTGGAGGGCTGTATCAAGAGACGCAAGGAGGCGCAAGCCTCGGCTTCGTTCCGCCGGCCCCATTTCGGCCGCTTGGAGCATAAGGCGATAAACAGAGGCCGCAACACGCTTTTCCGCGACGGGACCTGAGAGGGCTTCAGCGGGAGGCCTGATCGCTTCCCCCGCCATCGATGTTGAGCTTTGAGGCCTCCACGACGAGGCGGCCGCTCTGCGTGGCGATCGAAATACGATACGGGATGAGCACGTTTTCACGGCCCATCGGCGCGATCCAGACCTCCATGTCGGCCTTGGCCATGTATTTGACCGAGTCCTTGGACGGCCTGTGTCCCGCCACCGGGACCCAGCGCGCCTTGCACACGACCACGGGCCCGTCATAGCCCCGGCCGGAGACTTCCTTGGTCCCCTCGTAGGTCAGTTTGATGTCGAACCGGGTCCAGCCGTCAAAGACCGGCAGATCGCGGGCGCAGGCCTTCGGCCCCAGCGTGTCACTCGACCGGCCGACGGGCATGAGCGCGGCACTCAGCGGATCGATCGCGTTGCGCGTATGACGGTTGGTGACCTTGATACGTTCCTCGTTCGGTTTGAACTTCGGCGCGACTTCCATGCTCCGGATACTGCCGGAGCCCTGAGCCAGGTTGACGTAGAAATCCAGGTTGGCCGCATGGGAAGCCATCCGGTACTTGGATGGCACCACCCGGGAGCCGATCAGCCAGCCGGAAGCCTCCGCACCGCCCTTGCCGGTGGAGAACAGTGTGCCGATTCCCGCCGGTTCCAGGCTCACTTTCGCAGAATAGGCATTGCCCTGCATGACAAGGGACAGCGTCCCCCGCCCGACCTTGAAGCCGGCAACGGAGATCGAATAAAGGCCGCCAACGTTGCTCTTCCCTGCTTCAGCCGGGGTCATCAGCAAAGCCACGGCAAGCATCGGCAGGGCGACCAGCCGCCCGAGCCCGGACCCAAGAGACGTCAAACCAAACACTTCAAACCTCCGCACTGCCGGACCGGCAGCGAACTGCGCCCCCGCGCCGTAAAGTGTTCCGCAACGAAAACAGTAGCATGAATTTCGCCCGCTGAACGCCCCCAATCATTCTAAATTATGGTAACTCAGTGGTTAACGCACCGCGCCTGGGCGAATAAAATCACAGAATCTTGACGAACGGGACGAGACGTCTTGACGTTGGCGCGTGCTGCCATTATAGCGGGGCAACTTTTTTCCGATAAATGCCGGAGGCGATGTCGCCGGGCCCAAGGTCCGCGCCGGTTCCGGTTTGGACTTGCTGGGTTTCAGGTAACGGCCCAGCCACGAAAACAAAAGGTGATATCATGGCACGCCGTTGCGAACTCTCCGGCAAAGATGTGATGACGGGCAACAACGTCTCTCACGCGAACAACAGATCCCGCCGCCGGTTCCTGCCGAACCTGTGCAACGTGTCCCTGATCAGCGACACGCTCGGCGAAACCTTCAAGCTGCGTGTGTGCGCACATGCGCTGCGCTCGGTCGAGCACCGTGGCGGCCTTGACGCGTATCTGCTGAAATCCGCTGACGGCGACCTTTCCGACGCCGCCCGGAAAATCAAGGTCAGCGTCAAGCGCAAGCAGGCCGAAGCCGCCGCTGCTGCCTGACCTGCCGGCGCGCTGCTCCGGTAACCGGTCAACCTTTCTGCATTCCTGCGGATCCGCAGGAATGCGGGCTGATCCAGGGTAACAAGCATGACAGAGACCCGGAGTTTCTCCGAGGGCCATCACGCCATCGCGATCCTCGCGATGGCGATTGTCGTCATGGCCTCCAATTACCTGGTTCAGTTTCCGGTTCAGCATTCCATCGCGGGAGTGAACCTGGCCGACACCCTCACCTGGGGCGCCTTCACCTATCCGATCGCATTTCTGGTCACGGATCTCACCAACCGGCGCTTCGGCCCGGCCGCCGCCCGCAAGGTGGTGATCGCCGGCTTCGTCATCGCCGTCGCCCTGTCGACCTGGCTGGCCAGCCCGCGCATCGCCATTGCCTCCGGCACCGCTTTTCTGGTCGCCCAGCTTCTCGACGTCACCATCTTCGACCGCCTGCGCCAGGCCACCTGGTGGAAGGCGCCCATCGTTTCCTCGCTGATCGGATCGGTGATCGACACGATCCTGTTCTTCGGCATCGCCTTTTCCGCAAGCTTTGCCTTTATCGATGCAATTTTCGGCATGGAAGACAGCTCGCTGGCTTTCCCGGTGCCCCTGCTGGGCATCGCAGAGAGCCTTGACGTACAGCTGTGGGTCTCGCTTGCCGCCGGCGATTTCCTGGTGAAGATCCTCGTCGCCATCGCCCTGCTGGCCCCCTACCGGATCGTCCTCAGCCTCTTCCGGCCGGCCGCCAACGGATCGGCGGCGTGACAAAGAGCGCCCGGAAGCAAGGCATCTGCTTCATTCGGCACCTTGTCCAGGTTCTCTTTAGGCATCACCAAATCTCCGGCGAGATCTGAACCGCTGTCCGACAACCCTAGCCGGCGAAAGTGCATACCCCGACGTCGCGCGGACGAACCCGACCCGCCTTCAGGTCGCTCATTTGCGGCGCGTCCGTTTTGCTGACCCCTTGATGCTTGTGATAAGTGGCACGGTCGACCTC
Source organism: Roseibium salinum (assembly GCF_026240905.1). Classification (NCBI taxonomy): domain Bacteria; kingdom Pseudomonadati; phylum Pseudomonadota; class Alphaproteobacteria; order Hyphomicrobiales; family Stappiaceae; genus Roseibium; species Roseibium salinum. The sequence continues at coordinate 3,845,024 of NZ_JAPEVI010000003.1, read as the reverse complement.
AATAAGTCGTCCGGACGAGGTAAATATGCCCATCCCGGTCTCGCCGATATAGACCACGCCGACGTTCAACAGGCAGAAGTATTTCTTGCCTTCACCGGTCAGATACCATCCCATGGATCCAGAAGGACTTCTGGTGAGCTTGCTTATCTTGTAACCTTTGGAAGCCAAATTCTTGTAGCTTGCAGCCCAGGCTGTTTGGCCGGATACGCCTGTGAAAACAGCAAGGCTCAGGCTCAACAAGGCGAACCTTTTCAGAAATTCATTCTTCATGAACACTCCTCGGCAGTATTAACAGGGGAGCATCTAACACGAGAAAATTTTCGATAGCACCAGATTCTATTGGACGAACTACCGATCCAGCCGGAACCGCAGAAAAACCGTTCGCTGCAACAGCGACCGGTTGTCGTCCGACACGAGCGTCAGGATGGTTTCGCCGCCGGCGTTCCGGTGCACCGCCAGCGCTTCCATATTGTCGATCTGATAGCCGAAATCGGCCTCCAGGAGCAGTTCCCCGTCCAGTACCGCTCCTGGCGCAATCAAGCCGCCCGAAAAGCGGCGCAGGCGCAGGCCGATCAGGTCGCGCAGGTTGAACCGGCGCTCCATCAGCACAAGATCGCCATCGGGCAGAAACGCCGCATCCGTGGCGTCGAAGCGGTCGGTGCGGCGGATGCTGAAACGTTCGGAGCGGTTTTCGCCGATGATGTAGCCGGCCAGGTCGTGAGCGTCGCTCGGCGAGGATTCGCTCACCGCCACCAGCTTTCCGGCAAGTGCACCCTCTTCCGGCCCGCCGGCCAGGGATTCAAGGCCGGTGTTGCGGGGCAGCGCGCGGATTTCCTCAGGCAGGGACAACGCGCCGATCATCGGTTCCATGCCGGTTTCGAGCGGCCAGGGAAAACGGTAGATCGCATTTCGGGTTTCGGCCGTCACATAAAGGCCCGAGGGCGTCAAGGCCAACGCCTCGGTATCGTGTCCCCAGCGCGCCTTGAGGGTCTTGCCGTCGCTCCCGCGCAGCGGCGCATATCTGACCTCTGTGATGTCGAGCGGCGCCCCCTCGTCCGACTGCCCCACACTGCCGGCGACCCAGTTGCCATTGTCGGTGACCGCCAGGAACCGGCTGCCGCCGTCGAGGCTGAGAAGGCCCGACAGACCGCCAATGTTGCGGTCGGATGCCAGCAGTTCCAGTCCGCCGAGAAAGGTCAGCTTGCCGAACTGCCCCTCGTCATGGCCGATGCGGAAGAAGCCGATCGGCTTGGTCCGGACGGTGACCGGTTCTCCCCGGCTCAGAAGCTCCTGCGCGAGGCTGGGCACTGGCCACAGAAGCCCTGCGGCCATAACCGCCAGGACGACCGCGGCCCCGCACGCTCCCCGAAACCGCTGAGGTCTCACGAGCCGCGGCGCCTACCGGCGCCCGGCACGGCGCCGGCCGCGCGTCTGGAACGCGAACCCGGCTTCGTCATCGAAGAGATCGGCCAGCTGATCCGTCATGGCGCCGGCCAGTTCCTCCGCATCGACGATCGTCACGGCGCGGCGGTAGTAGCGGGTCACGTCATGGCCGATGCCGATGGCGATCAGTTCGACCGGCGACCTGGTCTCGATTTCCTCGATCACGTAGCGCAGATGACGTTCCAGATAGTTGCCCGGATTGACGGACAGCGTCGTGTCGTCCACCGGCGCGCCATCGGAAATCATCATCAGGATGCGCCGCTGTTCCGGCCGGGCCATCAGCCGGTCGTGGGCCCACAGCAGCGCTTCGCCGTCGATGTTCTCCTTCAGGAGGCCTTCGCGCATCATCAGGCCGAGATTGCGACGAGCCCGCCGCCAGGGCGCGTCCGCGGATTTGTAGATGATGTGGCGCAGATCGTTCAGCCGCCCCGGCGCCGGGGGCTTGCCGGCGCCGATCCAAGCCTCGCGCGACTGCCCGCCCTTCCAGGCCTTGGTCGTGAAGCCGAGAATCTCGACCTTCACGCCGCAGCGCTCCAGCGTGCGGGCCAGAATGTCGGCGCAGGTCGCCGCGACCGTGATGGGGCGTCCGCGCATGGAGCCGGAATTGTCGAGCAGCAGCGTGACGACCGTGTCGCGGAAATTGGTGTCCCGCTCCTGCTTGAAGGCCAGCGGCGCCATCGGGTCGGTGACGGCCCGGGTCAGCCGTGCCGTATCCAGAATGCCTTCCTCCAGGTCGAAGTCCCAGGCCCGGTTCTGCTGCGCCATCAGCTTGCGCTGCAGCCGGTTGGCGAGCCGGCCGACAGCGCCCTGCAGATGGGTAAGCTGCTTGTCCAGGAAGCCCCGCAGACGGTCGAGCTCGGCCATGTCGCACAGATCTTCCGCCGAGGTCGTCTCATCGAACTGATAGGTGAAGACGCGATAATCGGACTCCGGACGGTTGGTGAAGGGCGTGTTCCGGCGGTCGCTTTCCCCGGGCTCCTCGGTGTCCTCTGCCATGTCCTGGTCGGCAAAGTCTTCCATGTCCGCCTCGGCGGCCTCGGTCTCGCCGCTGTCCTGCTCTTCGCCGGAAAGCTCCATCTCCTGGGGAGCGGTTTCCTGCTCGCCGGTATCCTCCTGGCCGTCGTCGCCGGTTTCCGCTTCGTCGTTGTTGCCCTCGTCCTCGTTCTGGTCCGGATCCATGTCCTGGTCGTGGTCGCCGAGTTCATCGGCCATGTCCAGGGATTTCAGAACCTCCCGGAGCTGACGGCCGAACAGGTTCTGGTCCTCGACCTCCGCTTCCAGCTTGTCGAGCTCGCCTCCCGCCTTGTCCTCGATCCAGTCTCGCCACATGTCGACGAGCTTGGTCGCGCTTTCCGGCGGCCTTGCGCCGGTCAGGCGTTCGCGCACGATCAGCGACAGGGCGTCCTGGAGCGGGGCGTCCTCACGGCTGGTAATCTCGGCTGCACCGGATTTGCGGAACCGGTCGTCCAGCATGACCGCCAGGTTGTCGGCGACACCCTGCATGCGCCGCGCCCCCACCGCCTCGCAGCGCGCCTGTTCGAGGGCCTCGAATATGACCTTTGCTTCCGCACCCTGCGGCACGTTCCTGGCGTGCAGCGCCTTGTCGTGGCAGGCAAGGCGCAAGGCCATGGCATCCGACAGGCCGCGGGTCACCGAGATCTCGTGAATATTCACCTTGCGGGAAGGTTCCGGCAGACGGGCGGTCAGGCCGGACAGGCCCGGCCGGTCGCCGGAGAAGATCACCTCCAGTTCCGCTTCGCCGGCAATCGCCCGCATGGCGCCGCTCACCGATTGCTTGAACGGTTCGGTGCTCGGTGCGGGTTTGTTACCCGGAAGGGAATTGCTGCCTGGGCGTGGAGCCATGCTTACCTCAGCTCATCACGACATTGACGGAGGATTCCGGCAGGTCTTCTCCAAAGCAACGCTGGTAGAACTCGGCCACGAGGGACTGCTCCATGTCGTCACACTTGTTGAGGAAGGTCAGGCGGAAGGCGAAACCGATATCGCCGAAGATCTGCGTGTTTTCCCCCAGGTGATCACCGTACGCGGGCTCATGACCGTCGACAGGTCGCCGTTGATGAAGGCGTTCCGGGTCATGTCGGCCAGGCGCACCATCTTGGAGACGATGTTGCGGCCCTCGTCCGTCTGGAAATGCTTGACCTTGGCCAGGACGATGTCGACCTCGTTGTCATGGGGCAGGTAGTTCAGCGTGGTAACGATCGACCAGCGGTCCATCTGGGCCTGGTTGATCTGCTGCGTACCGTGATAGAGGCCGGACGTGTCGCCGAGACCGACGGTGTTCGCCGTCGCAAACAGCCGGAACGCCGGGTGCGGCCGGATGACGCGGCTCTGGTCGAGCAGGGTCAGGCGCCCGGAGGATTCCAGGATACGCTGGATCACGAACATCACGTCGGGACGGCCCGCGTCATATTCATCGAACACCAGCGCGACATTGTGCTGGTACGCCCAGGGCAGGATGCCGTCGCGGAATTCGGTCACCTGCTGGCCTTCGCGCAGCACGATCGCATCCTTGCCGACCAGGTCGATACGGGAAATGTGGCTGTCCAGGTTGACACGGACACAGGGCCAGTTGAGCCGGGAGGCAACCTGCTCGATATGGGTCGATTTGCCCGTACCGTGATAGCCGGTCACCATCACGCGCCGGTTATGCGCGAAACCGGCGAGGATCGCCAGCGTGGTCGCTTTATCGAACAGATAGTCGTCGTCCCGGTCGGGCACATGCTCGGACGGCGCGGAAAATGCTGGAACCTTGAGGCTGGACTTGAAGCCAAAAACCTCTTCAACGGAAATCTCAGTGTCCGGCATGGCCATAGCCGCAGTCGTCGTCTCAGTCATCAGTCCTCCGCAATCCCGGCAATCTCGGGAAGGGTCATTTGGGAAAAGCCGGCAGATGCCTGCAGGCTTAAAGGAAACCGGCTTTTTTCAGGACATTGTAGGCCTGAATGATCTCCCGCAGGCGGTCTTCAGAAGATCTGTCACCGCCATTGGCGTCCGGATGGTTCAATTTCACCAGCTCCTTATAGCGCGCTTTTATTTCCGCGCCACGGGCTGAGTAGGGCAGATTGAGCACATCCAGCGAACGTTTTTCAAGCGCCAGCAGCTTTCTTTCGCGCGGACGCCGAGCCTGCGCCGCCCGCCGCTGCGCATTTTCGCGCATGCCGGCGCGGGCATCATACCCGTCCGGACCGGCAGCCGCCTGCTTGTTCACGCCCATTTTCCAGGTTGGACGGTGGCCGGTCAGGCTGTCCTTCTGGTACGTGCGCACGTCGTCGTCGCCCATGCCGACGAAGTAATTGTAGGTCTTGTTGTATTCGCGCACGTGATCAATGCAGAAATGGAAGTACTGCCCTTCCCGGTCACGCCCTTTCGGCGCCCGGTGCATCCCCGGCCGCTTACACCCCGGATGCTCACAGGCAGGATGACGGTCCTGCTCGGTCCGCTCCTTGTCCGGCTTCACGCGGATGCTGTCGAAAAGTTTTGAGTCCAGTTTCATGCGGCTGAATATCAAGATCCATCATGCTGCGGACAAGCCGCAGGTCGTTGTAATGATCCGGTTTCCAAAGCTAAGTTGCGTGTTCCGGTTCCCGGAAGTGGAACAGCCCATCACTCTATCAGGCACGGTCATGTCAGCAAAGACTTGAACTTTTAAAACAGTGCATACACGTTAGCCCCGGGACTCGTTAACATGAGTGAAACGGTGCAAACGACGACGCGCTGCGGGGAGCGGCCCCGCGGTCCGGTCCTGGGGCTTTCACGCGGCAGTTCAAAGCCGTTTGCCCACTCTATTCCAACCGGTTTTGTGAATTTGCGGGCCAAAAGACCATGAACACCAGACAGACGATCGCCGACAAGCTCAGCGCGGCCTTTTCACCCTCGTTCCTGAATGTGATAGACGAGTCCGACAAGCACAAGGGCCACGGCGGCTGGCGCGAGGGCGGCCAGACCCATTTTCGGGTGCAAATTGCCGCAGCGGCCTTTGAAGGCATGAACCGTGTCGCCCGACACCGGGCCGTGAATGACGTGCTGGCACACGAGCTGGCAAACGGCGTTCACGCCCTCGCCCTGGAAATCCGCGCCGACAGCGAACCCGACCCCCGCGCCATCAAGGTGGCGGAATAGGTCGCCGGCATCGGGGCCAAGCCACCTCAGACTGACTGTTCGCACACATACTTCATTTCGGACATGCGTGGCGCAGGCTGCGCCCGCCCTTGCTGGCGCCTGAGGTCTGCGGCAGTTACGAAGAAGAAGGCGCCGCGGACGTCACGCGTTGCACCTCGCCGCCCGACAGCGGGCGGACCTGGCCAAGCGGCATGATTCTCAGCCGCGTGATCCGGTTCCTCTCCCGCCGGAGGACGGTGAACCGGAAACCGTGAAACGTGAAGATCTGCCGCTCTTCCGGGATCATGCGCGCTTCGTGGATCACGAGGCCGGCGATGGTCGTTGCCTCGTCATCGGGCAGGTTCCAGTCGGCCGCACGGTTGAGATCGCGAATCGGGACCGACCCGTCGACGATCACCGAACCGTCCGCCTGCGGACGCAGGCCTTCCAGTTCCACGTCATGCTCGTCCGCGATCTCGCCGACGATTTCCTCCAGGATGTCCTCCAGCGTCACGAGGCCCATCACTTCGCCATACTCGTCCACCACGAGGGCAAAATGGGATTTGTGGCGCAGAAAGGCGTTGAGCTGGTCCTGCAGGCTGGTGGTATCGGGCACGAACCAGGCCGGCGCCGCAATTTCCAGGATGTTGATCTTCGCCGCATCGCCGCCGGCCGCATGCAGCGCGCGCAACAGGTCCTTGGCGTGAAGCACGCCGACGAAATTGTCGCTCTCTCCCTGCCACAGCGGCAGGCGCGTATAGGGCGAGCCGAGCGCCGCATTGACCAGATTGCCCGGATCGTCATCGGCGTTCAGCGCAAGCATGTTGGTGCGGTGAACCATGACATCGGAGACTTCGAGTTCGGCCAGGTCGAGCAGACCGCCAAGCCGGTCGCGCTCGCCTTTTTCGAGGCCGCCTTCGATATGCTGCAGATCGACCGCGCCGCGCAGTTCCTCATGCGCGGACAGGATGAACGTGTCATCCCTGACGTTGACGCCGACAACCCGCAGGATGTTGCGGACGATCCATTCCACGCCGATCACGATCGGCGCGAATACCGCGACCACGATGCGCAAGGTCGGGGAAACGGCAATCGCGAAACGCTCCGGGGCGGAGATTGCCCAGGTCTTCGGCAGCACTTCTGAAAACACCAGCACAAGCGCCGTCATCACCAGGGTTGCGAGCGCAACGCCCGCTTCGCCGAAAACGGACAGGAACACGCTCGTTGCCAGAGCCGATGCCATGATGTTGACGAGGTTGTTGCCAAGCAGAAGCGCACCGATCAGCCGCTCGCGCGACGCAATCAGCCGGCTCGCCACCCCCGCGCGCCAGTCACCGTTCTTTTCGATCTGATGCAGCCGGGCGCGCGACGCTGCGGTGAGCGCCGTTTCCGAACCGGAAAAAAAGCCCGATAGCATCAGGAGCACCAGGATGGCCGCGAGCGCCAGCCAGAGAGCTGTTACCGTCATGCCTCAAGTTTCTCCTTCAGGAAGTCTGCAACGAGAGCCGGATCGACGCCTTTCTCGACGAAAGCCTCACCGATCCCCCGGGTGAGAATGAATGTCAGAGCGCCGCGGCTCACCTTCTTGTCCTGCGCAATGATGTCCAGGAACGTCTCTGCCGGCGGCAGTTGCCCGGGAATATCCCGCACACGAACCGGCAGGCCGACATCCGTCAGGTGCCTGCGAACGCGCAAGACCGTGTCTTCGCCGGTAAGGCCGAGCCGCTCGGAAAACTCATGGGCGAGCATCATGCCGATGGCGACACCTTCGCCGTGGACCAGACGCTCCGTCTCGTAGGACACGGCCGCTTCCAGAGCGTGACCGAAAGTGTGGCCCAGGTTGAGCAGTGCCCGCCGGCCCGATTCCAGTTCGTCCGCGGCGACCACCTCGGCCTTTGCCTGACAGGAGCGGGCCACGGCCTCGTCCCGTTCCGGCCCGCCCGCGAAAACCGCCTGCCAGTTGTCTTCAAGCCAGGCGAAGAACTCCGCATCGCCCAGAAGCCCGTATTTGGCGACTTCCGCGTAGCCGGAACGGAAATCGCGCGGGGCAAGCGTGTCCAGAACGGCCGTATCGGCCAGCACGAGGACGGGCTGGTGAAACGCGCCGATCAGGTTCTTGCCGTGCCTGGAATTGATGCCGGTCTTGCCGCCGACGGAGCTGTCCACCTGGGCCAGCAATGTCGTCGGCACCTGGATGAAGGCCATGCCCCGGCGCACGGCCGAAGCGGCAAAGCCGGTCAGGTCGCCGACCACTCCGCCGCCAAGCGCGACGACCGCATCGCCGCGCTCCAGGCGGGCGGCGAGGATTTCATCGCACAGCCGCTCGAATTCCCGGAAACACTTGGTGCTTTCTCCGGCGGGAACCGTAATTGCCCTATGGTCCAGCCCCGCCGCCGTCAGGCTTTGCGAAAAGGCCTTCAGATGCAGGCGTGCGACGGTCTCGTCGGCAACGACTGCCAGACGCGCTCCGGGCAGCACGGCGGCAATCTCCGCCCCCGCGCTCGCCAGCAGACCGCGCCCGATCCTGATGTCGTAACCGCGCGTGCCCAGGTCCACCCGGACCACATTCGCGTCCCCTCCGGATCCGTTTTCCGCCACTGCCGTCTCTGCCATGTTGCACGCTTCGAATGTCATGTTGAACTCTGCGGGACGTTGCCGTCCTCGCCCTGGAACAGGTGGTCCGCCAGCGCATCGATGATCTGGTTCACCACCGCTTCATGCGGAACGTCCCGCGATGTCACCGTCAGGGACGCTCTGGCATAGACCGGTTCACGCTCCGACAGAAGATTGCGCATCGTGCCTTCGGGATCGGGATTTTGCAGGAGCGGACGGGTCGCGCGCCGGCGCACCCTGGCCATGACGGTGTCGAAATCCACCTTCAGCCATATGGACACACCGTGTTCGGCAATTTCCTCGCGGGTTGCCGCACTCATGAAAGCACCGCCGCCGGTGGCCAGAACCTGGGGCCCTTCCCGCAACAGCCTGGCAATCACCCGCTCCTCGCCGCTGCGGAAATAGCGTTCGCCGTGCTCCGCGAAAATCTCGGATACCGTCATGTTGGCGGCCCGTTCGATTTCCGAATCCGCATCGACGAACTCAAGGCCGAGCCGATGCGCGAGGCGTTTTCCGACCGTCGACTTGCCGCAACCCATGATGCCGACGAGCACGATCGACCGGCTCCCGAGGACTTCCACCAGGCGGCCCAGGTCGACGGTTTTCGCTGTCATGTCCGCGTCGCCTGCATCCGGGCGCCGCATCTTGTCGTAGTCCTTCATGGCGGCGTTTTAGCATATTCGTCGAAAAAGACACGGGGGAAGTCATGCCGGGACTGCTTGAATATCAGCTGCCCCAGCCTTGCGCCCGCCCCGCGCTTGCTGGAACAATCCAACATCCGATCTCGCCGGAGCATCTTGCGTTCGGATCAACGCAAGATGCTCCGGAACTTTGAGCGATCAACTTTCTGCCTTCAGGAAGCTTAACCTGAATGCAGGTTGATCTAGTCTGGAGACCCGACGTGCCGACCCTGACCCGCCTGCTGCTTGTGCTTTTGTTGCTGGGCGCTCTCGGCTACGGCGCGATCTACGCTCTGGCGAATTTTGTCGACCCGCGTGAACGGGAGATCACGGTGCGGGTGAAGAAGGACGGGTTCGGCCGCTGATGGCAACTGGCTTCGACCTGGAGAATTTCCTGGAAATGCTCGCGGCGGAACGCGGCGCGGCCGACAACACGCTTGCCGGCTACCGGCGGGACCTGGAGGACTTTGCCGGTTTTCTGGGACGCAAGACGCTGGCCGCCGCCCAGCCGGAAGACATCTCCGCCTATATGGGCGACCTGACGCGGCGCGGCTTTGCGAAAAGCTCGCAGGCCAGGCGCCTCTCCGCCCTGAAGCAGTTCTACAAGTTTCTTTATGCCGAAGGCAGCCGGGAGGACGACCCGACCCGCACCCTCTCGGCGCCGAAAAAAGCGGCAGCCTGCCCAAGGTGCTGTCGATCGAAGAGGTCGACACGCTGATCGAAACGGCGCGGGCCGAGAGCGAAAAACCGCAAAAGAGTGCCGCGGCCCGGCTGCGTGCCCAGCGCATGTACACGCTGATCGAGGTGCTCTATGCCACCGGCCTGCGCGTTTCCGAACTCGTCGCCCTTCCGGTCACGGCGGCGTTGCGCGATGCCCGGCTCATCGAGATCAAGGGTAAGGGCGGCAAGGAGCGCCTGGTGCCGCTCTCCCGGGCCGCGCAGGCGGCCATGAAGGACTATGTCGGCCTGCGCGCCGCGGAAGGCGCTTATGAAAAAGCCCCTGGCTTTTCCCGTCCCGTGGCGACAGCGGCCATCTGACCCGACAGCATTTTGCGCGCGACCTGAAAGACCTGGCCATATCCGCCGGCCTCGACGCCTCGAAGGTTTCGCCGCACGTCCTGCGTCACGCCTTTGCCTCTCACCTTCTGCAGAACGGTGCCGACCTGCGCGTGGTCCAGCAACTGCTCGGCCATGCCGACATTTCCACCACGCAGATCTATACCCACGTTCTGGACGAACGCCTGCGCGAACTGGTGGAAACGGCGCATCCGCTCGCCAAGAGATGAAATCCGGGGCTCTATTGCGCTGCAGCAATTCACACCCTAAACTCCGCTGCCTAAATTTTTCGCACCGGAACCGTCCCTATGCTGCACCCTGCCAGCGACTATGACACGCTGAAAGCCCGCTTCGAGTGGTCCGTGCCGAATATCTACAACATGGCAGGCGCGGTCAGCGACCGGTGGGCGGTCCAGGATCCGGACCGCCTTGCCATCCGGCATGTGCTGGCCGACGGGTCCCATCGGGACTGGAGCCACAAGGCCCTCAACGACGCCGCCAACCGGTTCGCCAACGTCCTGTGCGCCAAGGGCGTGCAGCAAGGCGACAGGGTCGCCCTGCTGCTGCCGCAGATCCCGCAGACGGCGATCGCCCATCTCGGCGCCTACAAGATGGGCGCCGTCGCCGTGCCGCTCGCGGCGCTTTTCGGCCTGGACGCCCTGCGCTACCGGCTGTCGGATTCGGGAGCCAGGGTTCTTGTGACGGATACGGCAGGCCTTTCGAAACTCGCGGAGATCCGTAACGACCTTGCCGATCTGGAATTGCTGATCTCGGTCGACGGCCCGGAAACCGGGACGGAATCCTTTGACAGGCTCTTGTCCGGAGCCTCGGGCCGTTTCGAGACGCTGAAGACGTCGCCGGACGATCCGGCCCTGATGATCTACACGTCCGGAACGACCGGCCAGCCCAAGGGTGTCCTGCACGGGCACCGGGTCCTGCCCGGTCACATGCCGGGCATTTCGCTGTCGCAGAATTTTCTCGGCCGGGACGGCGACATGCTGTGGACGCCGGCCGACTGGGCCTGGGCGGGCGGGCTCTTGAACGCGCTGTTTCCCGCGCTCGCGCTCGGCGTCCCCGTGGTCTCCCATGCCTTCAGGAAATTCGACCCGGAATTCGCCTTTCATCTGCTGGAGCGCCAGGAGATCCGCAACGCCTTTATTCCGCCGACCGCCCTCAAGATGCTGCGGGCGGTCGAGCGGCCGGGCAAGCGGTTCAGGCTCAACTGGCGCAGCGTCGGTTCGGCGGGCGAATCCCTCGGGCGCGAAACCTATGACTGGTTCGCCGACGAGTTCGGCTTTCCGGTGAACGAGTTCTACGGCCAGACCGAATGCAACGCCGTCCTCGGCTCAGCCGCGGAAATCGGCGTCACCCGGTCCGGCGCCATCGGCAAGGCCATTCCCGGTCATGAGGTCGCCATCATCGACGCTGCCGGCAATCCCCTGCCTGCGGAATCGCTCGGGCAGATCGCCATCCGCCGGCCCGATCCGGTCATGTTCCTGAGGTACTGGAACAAGCCGGAGGCGACAGAAGAAAAATTCATCGGCGAATGGATGGTCACCGGCGACCAGGGCGTGATCGACGAGGACGGCTATATCCATTTCATCGGCCGCGACGACGACATCATTACCTCCGCCAGCTACCGCATCGGTCCGGGCGAAATCGAGGATTGCCTGATCAGGCACCCCGCCGTGGCCCTGTCAGCGGCCGTCGGCAAACCCGACCCGCTGCGCACGGAAGTCGTCAAGGCCTATGTGGTCCTGAAGTCCGGGCAGGAGCCCGGCAAGGCGCTGGAAGACGACATACGAACCTTTGTCCGCGAGCGCCTGTCGGCACACGAATACCCGCGCGAGATCGAGTTCGTGGAGTCGCTGCCCATGACCACGACCGGCAAGGTCATCCGCCGTAAACTGCGCGAGCTGGCGCGCGAAGAAGCCTCGCGCGGCTCTACCTCTTGAGCCTTTGCCTTACCGAGCGGGCCAGCCGCCGCAGGGCCTGTTCGGCGGCAAGATCCGCGGTCGCCAGACGCAGCTTCAGGCTGCCGGCGGCGCCTTGGGCAAGGACCATCGTGCCGGTCTCCAACCGTCCGCGCCACAGCGGTTCGATCATCGAATGGCCCGGAACGGCGAGGGAATCGGCGCCCATGAAGCCGGGCAGCGCCAGGTTCTGCCGGAAGGTGTAGAGCGCGATCTGCGCGCCGGGCGAATAGCGCCCGTAAGCCTCGTCGAAGGCGATCTTCCAGGAGAACACCTGCCCGCCCGCCTCTATCAGCACAAGCGAGGCGATGAGCCTGTCACCGGACCAGAACTGATCGATACGCACACGGCCAAGACGGGCGAGACCGGCGATCGCCTCGAGGGAAAAAGCCGCCGTTTGCGGCTTGCTGATCAGCGCCGTGCCCGACCGGCCCTTCCACCCGGAGGCTTCCAGGGCCAGAAATTCCTCAAAACCGCGGGATGCATCGGACTCCGTGAGGCTCTCGAACCGGCTCGCGCCATCTTCATCCAGGCGGCGGAGAAGGCGGCGCATTTCCTTGCGCCGCTTGCCGCTGAAGGCAGCCTCGAGTTGCGCCTCACCCGCAGCGCCGGCATCGTGACCGGCACGCTTCTCCCGGGCCGCAATGGCAAGCGGCCCGATATCGGCGCCGGTGAGCCGGCTCGCCGTCTGCGAGGCCAGCGGCAAATAGGGAATGGCAAGCAGCCCGCCGGGGCCGGCCGCGCCGTCAAAAAAGCAGCGCACGACCTCCGCATCCGTGCCCGGATGCATCAGCGGTGTGCCGAGCGGGGAATAATCGGTTGCCCAGAGGGTCGCAACCGGCACGGCGAGGCCGATGCGACGCCTCGCCACCGGCGCTGCCATCAGCCAGGTTCCTGTGTCCCGCTCCCGTACCACTGCGAGGCGGACAGCCGCTCCGGCCATGTTCTTCACATAAGGGCGCAGAAAAGCCGGGCCGAAAAAGGGATTGGGGTCGAGAGCGCCGTCGCACAATTGCTGCCAGTCGCCTGCGGCAGGCAGATCGCCCAGCGGGTCGAGGTCGGCAAACTCCAGGCGGGAGGAGACGTTCTCACTGATCAACCGGCCGGTCCTTCCGTGCAAGAAGCAATGGCAGAACGAACGTGGTGATATTGAGCTTCTGTTTCGCGACAAGGGCGAGCGCCGTTGCCTCGAACAGGATGGCGCAGCTCGTGGCAATGGCTGCTCCGGCGAGGCCCAGCAGCGGGATCAGGATGAGATTGAAGGCGACATTCAGCATGAATGTCGTGGCATAAATGCCCGCACAGGCATTCTGGTGTCCCGTCATGGACAAGAGCGCATCGGCCGGTCCGACCGAGGCCCGGGCGAGAACGCCGATCATCAGCAGGGCGATCAGCACGTAGCCGCTTTCAAATCCGCTCCCGAAGAGCCTCAGCAGCAAGGGTGCGATCACCAACAGGCCCGCCCCGGCCAGAAGCGACGGCCAGAACGTCCAATGGGTCATCCGGCGCATGTAATCGGCAAGTCCGGCTTCATCCCGGCTGTGGGTGAAGCTTGAGATCCGGTGGGCCGAAGCGGCCCGAACGGCAAAATAGACGAAGTGGACGAGCGCCAGCGTCTTGGAGGCGGCGAAATAGACCGCGACCTCATCCGGGTTCCGGAAAAAGCTGACCATGATGACGTCCGCGCTGGTGATCAGCTGCAGGAACCCTTCCACCAGAAGCATCGGCATGGAAACCGCCAGCCACGACGTCATTTCGATCCGGTACGGCCCGGCGGGGATCTGCGGCGCCAGCCGCCTGCTCAGATGAACATACTGGTAGAGCGCGACGATCATGGTGGCCGCGACCGCCACGGCCGCCGTCGTCCGCGCGTCCGTCTGGCCACCTGCGAGCGCCACCGCGACCAGAAGGACGAGGATCGCCAGCGGCCGCCAGATATAGGTCGGCAGCATGGCAAGGGAAGACCAGTCGTAGCTGCGGGCGATACCGTCCTGGATCAGGGCGAAGGCGAAGAACGGCAGGGCGAGGAGTGCGATCAGGAGGGGAGCAACGTAATACGGCTCGATGACCGGTCCGAGCAGGTAGATCACCGCGCTCGCCGCCGCGGCTGCCGCCGCGCCGATCAGGAACGCGGTCCAGCGTGCCGCACGCATGAAGCCGCGCAGCCGTTCGTAATCCCGGGCCTGCAGATACTGAGGAACGAACCGGGTGGCCGACGTCGAAAAGCCGCCACAGGACATGGCGCCGAGAACGATCACCACGGTCCAGGCGACCGAATAGATCCCGTAGTCATGCGCGCCCATGAGGCGCGCCAGGACGATTTGTGACAGATAGGCAAGCGCCGCGCCCGCGATGCGGACGAAGAACGTGGAGATGGCCATCCGGCCGGACGCTTCCTCAAGGATCTGCGCGCCCAATGCCTGAACCCGGGCCGGGCTGAGAAAACGCCTTGTGCGGGAAACAGCGGAAAATCGCACGAACGGGCCCCTTTATGAACACCACTCGGCATTTGTGACATGAGGGACTTAATATTCCGTCGCCGTGCTCCCGCTTCCGCAGCGCCACCCGCGCAAATTAGGGCTTGACCGGAATCACGGTCTCGGTCACAAGTAGGAACATAACGGGAACACATTCGCATCGATACCGAATTTGTTCCCGTTCCCGACGACAACGGAAAGCCTGTTCCATGTGCCGGTTGTCGTCCCCTTGTTGCGGATGTTGAGGGCTGCCTCCCTTCGCTCCGCAGTTTGGTCCGGTCCCTGCTATCGCCGCCATCCGCAGGGGCCGGACACCCCCTTTTCGCTCCGCTATTCCTCGATCGCTTCGACGTAGTACCAGCGCCCGGCCTTTTTGCGGAAACGGCTGAGCTCCCGGTGCGTGGTCAGCCGGCCGCCGGACAGATACTTCGCCTCGAACAGCACCGTCCCTTCCCGCTCGCCCTCACCGCCCTTTTCGGTTTTCAGCACGGTCAGGCCGGCCCAGTGGTTTTCCGCCGCCCACCGGGCGGTGGCCGCCGGGTCGAAACCGTCCTGATGTTTCGGCCAGAGCGTGTCTTTCAGATAGGAAATCCGCTGACGGACATAGGCGGAATAACGCGAGCGCATCAGCGCCTCGGCCGTTTCCGGCACGGCCAGTCCGTCGAGAAAAGGACCGCAGCACTGGTCGAACGTCCTGCCGCTGCCGCAGCAACAAAGATCCGCCGCCATCTTCATCTCCTCAAATCAAACGTCCCGGCTGTCTACCACTTGGCCTTTCGCGCCGCTATGGTGCCGGGACATTCGCCGCCAACGGGCCCCCTGCAATGAAGCTTGCAACCTTCAACCTGGAATCCTTCGGCTCCAACCGTTTCGAGACGGACGAGCTGAAACCGCGCCTGGAGGCGTTGCGGCCGAAGATCCTGGAACTCGACGCCGATATTCTCTGTCTTCAGGAGGTAAACGCACAGAAGATCAAAGGCGCTCCGCACAGGCAGTTCAAGGCGCTCGACTTATTGCTGCGCGGCACCCCCTATGCCGACTATCACCGCGCATTCAGCGAAAGGGCCCCGGGCAAGGGACCGGGCCAGAGGCACAACCTGGTGGTCCTGTCCCGCTACCCGGTCCTCTCCTCCGGCAGTCTCTTCCAGACCCACTCGCATCCCCCCTACTGGAACCCGAAAACGGCGGTGCCGCCCTACGACGAGCCGCAGAAGGTGGTGTTCGAAAGACCCATCCTGACGGCGGTGATCGACATCGGCACGGAGCGGCCGCTGCATCTCTTCGTGGTGCACCTGCGCGCCCCGATTGCCGCTGCGATCCGCGGCGGCAAGTCAGATGCCGGCACCTGGAAAGGCGTCGCAACCTGGGCGGAAGGTTATCAGCTCTCGGTGCTGAAACAGGCCGCCCAGGCCCTGGAGCTGCGCCTTGCGGTCGAGGAAGTGTTTGACGGCGATGAGCAGGCGCAGATCATTCTGGCAGGCGATTTCAACGCGACAAGCGAAACCGGAACCCTGCGCATGCTGCTGGCCGACCCGGACGACACCGGCGCGCCCGACCTTGTCTCGCGCAGGCTATACCTGCTCGACGCCGCCCTGCCGCGGACCCAGCGGCAAACAGTCCTGCACAAGGGCAGGGGCCAGGCCCTCGATCATATCCTCGCAAGCGCGGAAATGACCGGCCGGACCACCGATGTGAGGGTCTACAACGCCAACCTTCTCGACGAGGTCTTCGATGCCGGCAACGAATTCGCCGGCTCGTTTCACGCCGCCATGCGCGCCGAGTTCGAGCTTTAGAACACATCGGGCCGAGGTTCAGGGGCCGGTGATGACAACGGTGCCCTCGGGCCGTTACGACGTTTGCCGGCAGTTTCCAATCTGTACGTGGCGATGACAAGAGCAGTGGGGCCCTTCCCCGAAGCGGCATCCCCGACTCGATCGGGGCTCTATTGGCTTCTCAACAGGTTATGAAATCGCAGCTGGATCGCTGTCTGTGCAGCACGAGCCAGTTCGAACGCAGCCCCTCTGGACATGATTAGATCCCCGATCAAGTCGGGGACGACTTCAGAGTGAGAGGCCCGCGAAGGCGCTGCTCAGAGCAGGCGGACCGACTATTTGCTGTCGCCGTCACCCTCAGGCGAAAGCGAGGTGATATAGGCGGCAAGATTGGCGATTTCGACGTTGCGCAGGCTCATGTCCGGCATTTTTGGATGCGGGTCCACAAGGAAAGTCGCCAGCGCTTCTTCCGTCCAACCCGGACTTTCCGCGATGTCATAGAAGCTCGGCAGGGCAACCAGCGCTACCCTTTCCTGGTCTTCGGCAACAAGGTGACAGGCAGCGCACCAGCGCAGTGCCAGTACCTTGCCCGCGGCAGGATCGCCCGCGTGGGCCGCAGCCGTTCCGGCAGCAAGATACAGTCCGGCAACGGCGACCTGAAGGCGGAGCATCTTCCACCCCGGGGCGGTATTCACTTTGCTGGGCACGCTGTTCATGGAACCTTTCCCCCGGAACTCCCGGCTCACCTGGATCAGCTTACGACAATTCTCAGAGATTTACGCATCCGCGCTCCCTCCGCCTTGCGTTGGATCAAGCCCCGCGCGGAAACGCAACCTTTAGGCGATTTCCTGTTGCCTCTCCCGCGAGGCTTTTGCAAACTCCAGGTTCAATCAGATCCCGGAGAGAAAGATGGCCCGCACCCTGAAGTTCGTTCTTTGCGCCGTTTCCGTTGCAGTAGCGCTGATTGTCCCTCCGGGGCAGTCTCCGCAGGCGCAGGAATCTCCCATCTATTCGCTTCGCGACCGCTTCCAGCCGGTAACGGCTGAAAACGGCATGGTCGCAAGCCAGGAGGCGGTGGCGACCGGGGTCGGCGTCGACATCCTGCAAAAGGGCGGCAATGCGGTCGATGCCGCAATCGCGACGGGATTCGCTCTCGCCGTCACCTTGCCCCGGGCCGGCAATCTCGGCGGCGGCGGTTTCATGCTCATCCATATGGCCGAAAGCGGCGAGACCAAAGCGCTGGATTACCGCGAAAAGGCGCCGGCAGCCGCCTTCAAGGACATGTTCCTCGGAGAGGATGGCCAACCGGACACGGAAAAATCGCGCTTTTCGGGCCTCGCCATCGGCGTTCCGGGTACGGTTGCCGGATTTGGGGAAGCCTTCGACAAGTACGGCAGCGGCAACCTGACCTGGGAGGAGCTGGTTGCCCCGGCAATCGAGCTGGCGGAATCCGGCATCACCGTCACGCCGGGCCTTTCCGCGGCGCTGACCGCGGCAGCGCCGCGCCTGACCAAGGATCCGGCAAGCGCGGCCATTTTCTACAAGGAGAATTCCGTTGCCTATGAACCGGGCGAAACCCTCAGACAGACCGATCTCGCCGGAACCCTGCAGTTGATCGCCGAACAGGGCCCGGAAGGCTTCTACCAGGGCGCGGTGGCGGAATACATCGCCGCCAAGGTCCAGGCGGCCGGCGGCGGCATGACCGTTGAGGACCTGGCCGCCTATCAGCCGGTCTGGCGCGACCCGGTCACCGGCTCTTATCGCGGCTACGAAATCGCCTCCATGCCGCCGCCCTCGTCCGGCGGCGTGCACATCGTTGAAATCCTCAACATGCTGGAAGCCTATCCGGTCAGTGAATACGGCCCGAACTCCGCCGATACCATCCACGTCATGGCCGAGGCCATGCGCCGGGCCTATGCGGACCGGTCGAAATATCTGGGCGATCCGGACTTTGTCAGCGTTCCCGTCAAGGGCCTGACCTCTCCCGCTTACGCAGCCGAACTGATCAAGACCATCAAGATGGATGCGGCGACCTCCTCCGCCGATGTGAAGCCGGGCGACCCGTTCCCGTATGAAAGCAACGAGACCACCCATTTTTCGGTCGTCGACAAGGACGGCAACGCGGTGTCCAACACCTACACGCTGAACTTTTCCTACGGCGTCGGCCTCACCGCCGACGGCACCGGCGTTCTCCTCAACAACGAGCTCGACGACTTTTCCGCCAAGCCCGGCGTTCCCAACGCCTACGGCCTGATCGGCGGCACGGCCAACGCGGTCGAGGGTGAAAAGCGGCCGCTGTCTTCCATGAGCCCGACGCTGGTGTTCAAGGACGGGGACCTTTATCTGGCGACCGGCTCGCCGGGTGGCAGCCGCATCATCACCACGACGCTGCAGATCATCATGAACGTCATCGATCATGAGATGAACATCGCCGAAGCCACGGCGGCGCCGCGCATCCACCATCAGTGGCTGCCGGACGAAATCCGCATCGAGGAAGGCCTGTCGCCGGACACGATCCGGCTTCTGGAAGCGCGCGGCCACCAGGTGGAGGTCAAGAACGCCATGGGCTCCACTCAATCGATCATGAAGGCGGACGGCGTCCTTGCCGGGGCCTCCGACCCGCGGCGCGTGGGAGCGCTGACCGCGGGCTACTGAGAGCCACGCACCGCGATTGGTCGGATGATACGTCCCTTGCACGCACGGGGATGACCACCGGGGGCTCCTGCTCTGCTCCCCGACAACAAGCGCACATGTTGCTTGATGTGCCACCGTTCCCGCGGTGGCACGTCCAACGGCCTCGGATCTGCTGCATTGCAATAGCCGCCGCCAAACGGAAGGCGTCGCCGGAGTTCCCGGGGAAGCACCGCGGCCGTGCACCGTAAAGCCACGCGATTGACAGTCTCGCGGACCGGTGATAGCGCTAATCCAAAGCGCTTTGGGAAAACCGACCCCTTACATCAATCCACACGGAAATCCGCGAAACCGAAGGAGTCTGTCATGGCAATCAGAACCGTTGTCTGGGGCGAGAATGTCCATGAGCATCACAACGAGATCGTTGCCGGTCTCTATCCCGACGGCATGCATCAGTGCATCGCGGACACGCTGAACACCGACCCGGAAATCAGCGCGACGACGGCAACGCTTCAGGAACCCGAGCATGGCCTGACGGAGAAACGGCTTGCGGAAACGGATGTGCTGGTCTGGTGGGGCCATGCCGCCCATGGCGATGTTGCCGATGAGGTCGTGGAGCGGGTCTGCGATGCCGTCTGGTCCGGCATGGGCATGGTCTTCCTCCATTCGGCCCATTTTGCCAAGCCGTTCAAGCGACTGATGGGCGCCCCCTGCAATCTCACATGGCGCGAGGCCGGGGAACGCGAGCGGCTCTGGATCACCAGCCGCAACCATCCGATCACCCGGGGACTGCCGGACAGTTTCGAACTGGAAATGGAAGAAATGTACGGCGAACCCTTTGGCGTGCCGGAACCGCTTGAAACCGTGTTCATCAGCTGGTTCCAGGGCGGCGAGGTCTTCCGCTCCGGCCTCACCTACAAGCGCGGTGCCGGCAATGTCTTTTATTTCCGCCCCGGCCACGAGACCTATCCGACCTATCACAATGTCAACGTGCAGACCGTCCTGAAGAACGGCGTCAAATGGGCCTTCAACCCGATGGAGCGCGTTGCCAATCCCGGCGCCGCGCCCAACATGCCGGTGGACGCCGCCCACGAGCAGTTAGAGGAACGCGGACCGAAGCTTCACACGGCCGGTGAAGAAGGCTACCGCTGACCTTCCTGCCTTTGGTTCGGAATGCCGTCCCGCGTGACAAGCCTTCCGTGAATGGAGAAAGACCATGACTGCAGCCGCAAATCCCGTCCGGATCCTGATCCTTGGCACCGGCAACATGGCCGCCAGCCACGTCGCCGCCTATCAGAAGATCCCCGGCGTCCAGGTCGTTGCAGGCGTCGACCGGCGCACCGACATTCTCGCCGGCTTCTGCGGGAAGTTCGGCATTCCCGACACGTTCGCAACGCTGGAAGAGGCCGTTGCCTGGGGTGAATTCGACGCGATTTCGAATGTCACCCCCGATGCCGCCCACCATCCCACAACGCTGCTGCTCTTGAACGCCGGCAAGCATGTCCTGTGCGAAAAGCCGCTTGCCACCAATGCCGCCGACGCCCTTGAAATGGCGGAGCTCGCGCGGGCAAAGGGCCTGATCGGCATGGTCAATCTGACCTACCGCAATGTCGCGGTGCTGCAGAAGGCTGCCGAACTGGTGGAGGAAGGCGCGATCGGCGCCCTGAAGCACTTCGAAGCCTCGTATCTGCAAAGCTGGCTCAGCCAGCCGGCCTGGGGAGACTGGCGCACGGAAAGCCAGTGGCTCTGGCGCCTGTCGAGCCAGCACGGCTCCAAGGGCGTTCTTGGCGATGTCGGCATCCACATCCTGGATTTCGTCACCTTCGCCGCCCGCAGCGAGGTGGGCGGCCTGTCCTGCCGGCTGAAAACCTTCGACAAGGCGGAAGGCGGCCGGATCGGCGAGTACACGCTGGACGCCAACGACAGTTTCACGCTTCAGGCCGAACTTGAAAACGGCGCCCTCGGTACGATCAGCGCCACCAGATATGCCTCGGGCCACCTCAACGACCTGCGCCTGCGTCTTTATGGCGACAACGGCGGCCTGGAAGTGATCTTCGAAAAGCAGGTGGAACGCTTGCGGATCTGCCGAGATCCCGACCTGGAGGCGGCCGAGTGGCGCGAGGTGACCGCGGAGCCTGTGCCCACGGTCTATGAGCGGTTCGTGAATTCAGTCCGCGAAGGCACGCCCACCGAACCGGGATTTGACCATGGCGCCAGGCTGCAGCAGGCCCTCGATGCCGCGGAACGGTCCAACGCCGACCAAAGCCGGTTTCTCAATGTCGGCCCGTGAGCCTGGCGGTTGTTGATTGCGCCGACCGGCGCGGGGACGATGACGCGCGCCTTCGCGCCGCCGCAGCGGGCAGCTGAACGGGTGCCTTCAGAGCGATACCCGGAGCTGCAGCGGAGCCCGAGGGCTCCGCTGCAGTAGTGGGTACTTGAGGCAATGCAAGGGACGGATGAAACCGGTCTCCGGCGCCACCCGCCCGTTTGCCCAATCACACTACTCTAGGTCTTCCTGACGCTTCGTTCAGCACACCGAACGGGTTTTCGTTAATTTTTAGACGATGCGGGTTTTATCGCGCGCAAACGGCACAAACGCGGGAGAAACGTGCGGACAAAAACTGCCCCCGCATGTGCCGTCTGCCGTCGATAACGCGCATGTGCTCGGTACCGCCTCGGCGGCGATCTCAGATCGGATAGTGCAGCGCACCGTCCTGCAGGGTGATCCAGCGCAACTCGGTGAATTCCGCAATGCCCCAGTTTCCGCCGAAACGCCCGTAGCCCGATGCCTTCACGCCGCCGAAGGGCATCTGTGCCTCGTCATGGACGGTCGGTCCGTTGACGTGGCAGATGCCTGCTTCGATGCGGCGGGCCACCGACATGGCACGCATGACATCCCGGCCGAAGACCGCCGAGGAGAGACCGAACTCGCTGTCATTGGCGATGCGGACGGCTTCATCGATCGACCCGGCCCGGATGACGACCGAAACCGGCCCGAAGCTCTCTTCCCGGTAGAGCCGCATGTCCGGCGTCACATGATCGAGCGCGGCGGCGTTCATGATCGTCTCGTCGCCGCCTCCGCCGATCAGCCGCGCGCCCTTGGAGACGGCGTCGGAGACCAGTTCCCGGACCCGGTCGGCGGCAGCGGGATTGACCAGCGACCCGAGCGGCGCGGCCCCCTTGCGCGGGTCGCCCGCGGTCAGGGAGGCGACCTTTTGCGCATAGGCTTCGACGAAGGCATCGCCGACCTCGCCGACCGTGATGATCCGCTCAGTCGACATGCAGATCTGGCCCTGGTTCATGTAGGCACCGAAACCGGCGGCCGCGACGGCCGCCTCGATATCGGCATCCTCCAGCACGATCATCGGCGCCTTGCCGCCGAGTTCCAGCAGCGCGGGCTTCAGGTTGCGTCCGGCAATCTCGCCGATCACCTTTCCGACGCGCGTCGACCCGGTAAAGTTCACGCGGCGGACGGCGGGCGCCTCGATGAGGGCTTCCACCAGCTTCGGTGCGTCGTCGGGATGGTTGGAAATGGTGTTCAGAACGCCGTCCGGAAAGCCGCCTTTGGCGACCGCCTCAACGACCAGCGCGTGCGTTCGCGGGCACAGTTCGGATGTCTTCATGACCACCGTGTTGCCGCAGGCAAGCGGCGTGGCGATCGACCGCACGCCGAGGATCACCGGCGCATTCCAGGGCGCCATGGCCAGCACGACGCCCGCCGGCTGACGGATGGCGAAGGCGGTGGTGCCGGGACGGTTGGAAGGGATGATCTCGCCCTTGATCTGGGTGGTGAGCGAAGCCGCTTCCACCAGCATGTCGGCGGCCAGCATGACGTTGAAGCGGCCCCAGCCTTCCGTCGCGCCGATTTCGTCCTTCATTGCCTGAACGATGTCGTCAGCGCTGGCGCGAAGTGATTCCGCCGCATCGAGAAGCGCCTTGCGCCGCGCACCCGGGCTCGTTTCCGACCATGCGGGGAAGGCCTGCGCCGCCGCATCGACCGCCTTTTGCGCATCATTGATCGAAGCAGCCGCGGCCCGGGTCACGGTTTCGCCGGTGACCGGGTTTTCGCGCAGGAACGTGCGTCCGTCTTCTGCCGGAACGTGCTTTCCGCCGATATAGAGATCGAGGCTTTGCATGGTGTCTTCCTTGTCCTGACTATGTGTTCGTCTCTCGGGCGCTCGCGCCACCCAGGAATGCGTTAATCACGGCCGGATCGTCGCGCAGGTCGGCCGCGCGGCCGCTCCCGGCGATCCGGCCCGCCTCGATGAGGTAGGCCCGGTCCGCGATGGCGAGCGTTGCGCGGGCGTTCTGTTCCACCAGCATGATCGTCAGTCCGCCGGCGCGAATGCCTTCAAGCGCGCGGAAGACATCCTGTGCGACGATGGGCGCAAGGCCGAGCGAGGGTTCGTCCAGGAGCAGCACGGCCGGATTGGACATCAACGCCCGCGCGATGGCGACCATCTGCTGTTCCCCGCCGGACATGGTGCCGGCGATCTGGCGACTGCGCTCGGTGAGCCTGGGGAACAGCGCATGGACCTTGTCGCGCTGTGCCTTGGCGCCGACTCTTGCACGCGCCGGCAACGCGCCAAGGGCAAGGTTTTCCTCCACCGACAGCCGCGGAAAGATGCCGCGGCCCTCCGGCACGAGAGCCAGGCCGCGTTCGACCAGTTCATGCTGGGGAACATTCGCAAGATCCTGCCCGGCGAAGACCACCCTGCCGGACGCCGGCTTCACCCGGCCGGCAATGGCATTGAGCAGCGAGGACTTTCCCGCGCCGTTGGCCCCCAGGATGGCGACCATCTTTCCTTCCCCGACCGACAGGTTCGCGTTTTCCAGCGCGGCATGTTTGCCATAGGCGACGGACAGGCCGATGACCTCAAGCATCTTCGACCTCACCAAGGTAAGCGGCGATGACGTGCGGATCGGCAAGCACCTCCCCGGTCGGACCGTCGGCGATCAATGCGCCGGAATTCATGACGAGGCACCGCGGGCAGAGCGCGCGCACCGCCTCCATGATGTGCTCGACCATGAGGATTGTGATGCCGGTTTCCGAGAAGCTGCGGATCAGGGCAATGCCCTCCTTGAGCTCCGTCGGGTTCAGCCCCGCCAGCCATTCGTCGAGCAGCAGCAGTTTCGGCTCGGCAGCCAGCGCCCGGGCAAGCTCGAGGCGTTTCTGATCCAGATAGGTGAGGTCTCCCGCCGCCCGGGCATGGTGCCCGTCCAGGCCGACACGGGCGAGGGCGGCGCGCGCGATCTCCCGTGCCTTTTCGCCCCAGTGGGGAACAGCCCCGAAGACCGCCGACACCATGACATTCTCTTCCGGAGTGAGCGAGGGCAGGATCCGCACGAGCTGGAACGTGCGCGCAACGCCCGCCCGCGCGATCAGGTCGGCGCGCTTACCGGTCATGTCCCTGCCGGCGATGAGGATCCGCCCGCCCGAGGGCGGCAGGGCGCCGGAGACGAGATTCAGGAGGGTCGTCTTGCCCGATCCGTTCGGCCCCAGCAGACCGGCGACTTCGCCCTGCTGAATGCTGAAGGAGACGCGGTCGACGGCAGCGAGGCCCCCGAATGTCTTCGTCGCATTGCGGATCTCCAGCATGCTCATGCCGGCACCTTTTTCGTTGACCGGCGCCACTTGTCGAGCGTGCCCAGCATGCCATCCGGCAGGAGAAACACGACGCCGATGAAGAGCAGGCCAAGAAGCACCGGATAGGTGTCGGGAAAGCTGACGGACAGCCATTCGAACAGCAGGAACAACGGCACGGCGCCCATCATCGGGCCCCAGACCCGATCTCGCCCCGCCAAGCAGCGCCATGATCACGGTCAGGAAGCTGACGGTCGGGTTGAAGACGATGACGGGTTCCACATAGGTCCAGCGCGGCGATGCGATCGCCCCGGCGAGCGTGATGATCGTTGCCGACAGCGTGAAGGCGACGAGTTTGGTGCGGGCGAGATTGATGCCTGAATGGGCGGCGACCGTCTCGTCATCGCCGATCACCTTCAGCGCCAGGCCCAGCCGGTGCCGTCGGATGAAGGCCGTGAGTGCGATCGTGACGGCGGCGAGCGCCAGCATCTGCCAATAGATGCCTCGGGCCGTGATATCCAGGAAGATGTAGCGGCCGAGCGTGCCGGTGATGTTCACCTCGTACCAGGTGATCACCTGCCGGACGAGCTCGGCCAGACCGAAGGTGAAAATGACGAAATAGATGCCGGCGAGGCGGAGCGTCGACAGGCCGACGACAAGCGCCAGGCCCGCACCGATCGCCGCGGCACAGGTGAGCACGGCCGGATAGGGCATCATTTCGTTCAGGACCGCGACCGTGTAGGCCCCCGTTCCGTAGAAGGCGACGGTCGCCAGCGAAATGTAGCGCGTGTGGCCGGAAAACAGCGCCCAGGCGGAAGCGAGCGTGACGTAGCCTGTCATGCCGATCATCAGGCCGAGACTGTAGTCGGAGACGAAGAACGGCAAGGCGGCCAGCCCGGCGGCGACCGCTGCCGCAATGGCGGGGCCGATCATGCGCGCCTCCCGAACAGCCCCTGCGGCCGCCACAGCAGCACCGCCAGAAAGATCGCAAAGGTCGCGGCGAGCGTGAGCCCCGGATCGATCATCACGGAAACGAAGGTTTCCACGAGGCCGAGCGCGAAACCTGCGGCCAGGGCGCCGGGCACGTTGCCGACACCGCCCATGATGACGATGACGAGCGCCTTCATCGTGAAGACGACGCCATCGGTTGCCGAAAATGTCTGGTACATGGCAACGCTCGTGCCGCCGACGGCCGCCAGCGCGGAGCCGAGCGCGAAGGCCTGGCGCGCAACCTTGTTGACGTCGATGCCGACCAGGGGCGCCGAGCCGGGCGTCAGCGCGACCGCGCGCATGATCAGCCCCCATCGGCTTGCCGACAGCGCCAGCGCCAGCCCGCCGCCGGCCACGACGCAGATTGCGAACGCGATCAGGCGGTTGAGCGCGATGGTGACACCGAAGACGGGAATGCCGCGGTCGAGATAGGAGATCGAGGTGAAATTGGCGCCGAAGACCAGCAGCATGACACCCTGGAGCACGAACAGCAGCCCGAACGTCGCCAGGATCGAGTCGACCTCAAGCTTGCCGGGATTTGCCGCCCGGTCGACGAGCGGGCGCATCATCACCGTGTAGAGGACCCAGCCGAGCAGATAGCCGGCCGGAGCCACGAGCAGGATGGAGACCAGCGGCGGCAGGCCCAGCTTCTGGAAGAGAAAGACCAGGCAGAACGCGCTGACCAGGGTCATCTCGCCATAGGCGAGGTTCATGATCCGCGCGATGCCGTACTGGATCGTAAGTCCCAGCGCCAGCAGCGCGTAAGTTCCTCCGAGCACGAGACCCAGAACGAGCGTCGTCATCGATTTCCTCCGGCTTGGAATGCCCGCATGAAAAATGCCTGGCGACCGTCTGCGGCCGTGCCGGAGGACATACCGTCCGGCACGTGCCTTTGACCAAGACAGGTCTCGCTTCAGCTCACCATTCTGGCTTCGGAATGATCGGTTCGGCCGCGCCATCCTTGCCCGCTGGATCGATGCCGCGGAAGGAACCGTCCTGCCACTGGCCGACCCACCAGAGATCGCGAAGCTGATTGTCCTCCAACTTCACCTCACCGATCAGCGTGTCGAATGTCCCGCTCGACAGTTCTCCGGCCAGCTTCTCATGATCGAGACCGACGCGTTCGACCGCCTGCTCCAGCATCTGCAGGGAAACGTAGGTGATGGCCGAGGCCCAGCTGTCCGGCGGTGCACCGGCGCTTTCCATGTGACGCTCGAAATAGGCCTGGATTTCCGGGGATGCGGCGTTCACGCCGCCGATCGACATCACGCCCGCCGGCTTGTCGTTGGCAATGCCCGGATAGATCGGAAAGGCCCCGCCGACGCCAATATAGAAGACTTTCGGATTGTATCCGGCCGACTGCGCCGTCTTGGTCATGCCGAAGGAACCGGGCGGATAGGAAAAGGCGACGAAGCTGTCCGCGCCGGTTTCCTTCGCCTCGTTCATCAGGGCGGCGAAATCGGACGTGCCGAGCGGATAGGACTTGTCGTAGGCGATCTCGAAGCCGGCTTCCTCGAAGGCGGGGCGGGCGCCGTTGACCAGGTCGATGCCAAAGCCGTCCGCGACGGAAACCATGGCGATCTTGCCGTTGATGTGCCCGGCATCGCGCGCACTCTTCAGGACGGCCGCAAGGCCCTCGGCATAATCATGCCCACCCCCGAGCATCCAGAAGCTGCGCTTCCAGCGGGCGGCGAATTCCGGGGCCTTGTCCGTTACCGCGGTGACCGCGAGCTGAGGATATCCGAACCGGTCCATCAGCGGCGCAATGGCAAGGTTCGGGCCCGTCCCCCAGGGCGGCAGGATGAGGTCCACCTCGTCCTGGGTCGCAAGCCGTTCGATGGCCCGCACGAGGTCCTCGTTCGACGACCGGTCGTCATATTCGATGACCTCGATCATGCGTTTCGAGCCGTCCGGCAGGGACAGGCCGCCGGCGGCATTCACCTCTTCGACCCACATCTTGTAATTCGGAAGGGTGGTTATGCCGGCCCCCGTGGCATTGGGTCCGGTCTTGGCAATCGCGTAACCGATCTTGACCGTCTGCTCCTGAGCCCAGGACACGGATGCGGCGGCCAGCGTCAGGCTTGCAGCCGTGGCGGCGAGCAGCGCTCCCATCGCCCGGCGGCGTGTGAATGCTATCATGATTTCCTCCCATCGGCCCGCCTCCCCGCGGGCCGTCCACTGCGGCCGGAACCGTTCCCCTAGCCGGCCTGGACAATGAGGATAGCAGCGGCCTGGCGGCTGAAAATGGACTATTGCGGCCAAGAATTGCACTTTTGCTTGAAGTTGCCCGGAAATTCCTGAAGATCCTTGCCATGCAGCAGGCAACCTCGCAGCACTACAGTCCGCTCTCGCTTCAGCGCGTCCTGAGCCCCCTGGTCCGGTCCGGTTACGGCATTCCGGCACAGGACGCCGTGCTCATGATCCTGCTGACGGGCACGGTCCTGATGGTCCCGCGGGACAGGTCCGGCGAAATGACGGAAATCCGGGGACCGCGCCTCGTCTGGCTGCCGCCGGGAGAAACCGGAGAAATCAAGGCAGGCGCCGGCACCCGCGCCGAGCTGTTGTTCCTGCGCGGCACCACGATGATGAACTATCTGCCCGCCAGTCCGCTCGGCGAACAGATCCACCGGTCACTGGAAAAGCCGATGTCCCTGCCGCTCGAGCGGCCCGCCCCGTTCATCGCGCTGCTCGAGGGCCTTGCCGGGGAACGGCAAAACACGCCCCCCGGCAGCGAACTTGCACAGGTTCATTACGTCGGCCTGCTGCTGCTGCAGGTCTGGCGCGTGCTGCGTCTGGACCTGATCGCCCACGGCCGGGCGCCGCAGGGTCTGGCCGAGCGGTTCATCGCCCTTGCCGGCCAGCATGTGCGCGAGCATTGGTCCGTCGGCAGATACGCGGGCGCGTTGCGCGTGACCCGTGACCGCCTGGGCTCGGCGGTCCGGCGGGCGACGGGCCTTTCCCCACAGGCCTATCTGCACCAGGGGCTGATACGCGAGGCCTGCGAACTGCTTGCCAATACCGGAATGCCGGTCGCACAGGTCGCCTTTCGGCTGGGCTTCTCGGATGCGGCCTATTTCAACCGCTTCTTTTCGGCCAAGACCGGACACTCGCCGGGCCGCTACCGCCGCCAGGCCCGCGAACGCCGGCTGAAAGGCGATACATCCTATGCGGCCTGGCCTTAAGATTCGGCACGTTGCTGCGAGCCGGAGCAAAGCTTTGGGCCGGGCATCGGCTCGGCTGGACGTCAGCATGATGAGAGTGTCTTGCGCAAACGAAAAAGGGCCCAAGATTTCTCCTGGACCCTTTTTGAATTCTGGAGCGGGCGAAGGGATTCGAACCCTCGACCCCAACCTTGGCAAGGTTGTGCTCTACCCCTGAGCTACACCCGCATAGTGTCCCGAGCACCCGGCGATGGCCGCCCCGGCGTCGGTGGCGCTGTATATGAACCATGCTGAGACGGATTGCAACAAGGAATTTTCAGAAATTATTCTGAGCCCGCTTCTGTGGATTTCCTGTGCAGACTGTTCTGGAAAACCGAGGAAAACAGCGGCATTTTCACATAAGTTTTCCCTTGTGATCACCGGCCAAAACACGCTAGATCAAGCTGCTTGCATGTGAAATCGCATGAAAGCGGAAAACTGATCGATTCTAATGCGTTAGAGCAAACGGCCCGTATCGTGACGCATGCGGGCAGGATGTTCTCACCAGCACCACTGCTGGAAAACACGGGAAAAGACATGCCGGCGAGCCGCGACGACCTGATGGCCTTTTTCAAGGATCTCGACATCGAAACCACGACGTTCGACCACGAACCGGTCTTCACCGTCGCGCAATCCGGCGATCTGCACGAGCGCATTCCCGGCGGCCACACGAAGAACCTCTTCGTGAAGGACAAGAAGGGCCGCCTCTTTCTGATCGTGGCCCTTCATGATGCGGAGATCGACCTGAAGAAGGTGCATCAGGTCATCGGCGCGCAAGGGCGGGTTTCCTTCGGCAACGCGGATCTGCTGATGGAGGTTCTGGGGGTCGAGCCCGGCTCGGTAACGCCCTTTTCCCTGATCAACGACCGGGACGCGCAGCGGGTCACGCCCGTGTTTGACGCGGCCATGATGCGGCACGATGTATTGAACTATCATCCGTTGAAAAACGATGCGACGACGTCCATTGGCGCGGACGACCTGATGAAATTCGCCAGGGCCTGCGGCCACGAGCCGCAAATCCTGGCGGTCAGCGAAGAGGCGGACGGCGCGGGCTCCTGAAACCGGAGACCCGATGTTTGTAATTCCGGGGCTGCGGCGCCATGTTAGGGGCCGAATCGACCAGAGGGTCCGGACCCTGGGTAAGGAAAACACGAGGCCGGATCAGCGCGTACCGGCCGGAAAAGACGAGGCGGTACATGAGCAACGGCAACTTCAGCGTGGGCGGCCAGGTTGGCGGCGGCTTCGGCGCCAGCATGGGCGGCGGCTACGGCGGTCAGAGCGGCGGTTTCGGCGGAGATGGCGGCGGAGACGGCCCATCCGGCGGCGATCTGATCTTTGACGTCACGACGCAGACCTTCATGGCGGATGTCATGGAGGCTTCGCGTCATCAGCCGGTGCTCGTCGATTTCTGGGCTCCCTGGTGCGGCCCCTGCAAGCAGCTGACGCCGATCATCGAGGCCGCGGTGAAGGCCGCCGGCGGCCGGGTCAAGCTCGCCAAGATGAATATCGACGAACATCCCGAAGTTGCCGGCCAGATGGGCATCCAGTCCATCCCGGCGGTCGTCGCCTTCAAGGACGGCCAGCCGGTTGACGGTTTCATGGGCGCGCAGCAGGAAAGCCAGGTCAAGGCTTTCATCGAAAAGCTCGCCGGGCCCGCCCCGGTAAGCCAGACGGACACGTTCCTGGAACAGGCCGAGGAACTTCTCGCCGCCAAGGACTACGGCCAGGCGGCGCAGCTTTACGGCGGTGTCCTGCAGATGGAACCGGACAATGTGAAGGCCATTGCTGGCCTGGCCCAGTGTTACCTGGGGGCGGACGACCTCGAGCGTGCCAGGCAGGCGCTCGAACTCGTGCCGGAGGACAAGCACTCCGACGAGGCATACGCCGCGGCCAAGGCGGCGCTTGACCTGGCGGAGCAGGCCGCATCTCTCGGCGATCTCACCGAGCTTCAGGAACGGGTCGAGAAGGACCCGCTCGATCACCAGGCCCGCTTCGACCTGGCTCTGGGACTGAACGGCAGGGGCGACAAGAACGGCGCCGTCGACCAGCTCATCGAAATCATCCGCCGGGACCGGGAATGGAACGAGGACGGGGCCCGCAAGCAGCTGCTGCAGTTCTTCGAGGCCTGGGGCTTCAAGGACCCGGCAAGTGCCTATGGGCGCCGGAAGTTGTCGTCGGTTCTGTTTTCTTGACGAAAGCAAGTTCTGACACACATTAAACTGGAGACTTTGGAACGTTTTCACGCGGTTTGCTCTGCGTGAAAACGGGCCCGATAAAAAAACCAGGCAGGCCGGAAATGCAGGCAGGAAATGCCATCTACGAAACGATCGCGGATCTGCCGCCGGTTCTGCCCGTTTTCCCTTTGTCCGGCGCCCTTCTCCTGCCCCGCACCCAGTTGCCGCTGAACATCTTCGAGCAGCGCTATATCGACATGGTGGACGCCGCCCTTTCGGGCAACCGGCTGATCGGCATGGTGCAGCCGTCCCCGGACAGGATCTCCGACGATCCGGATCATCCTGTCTTGGCGAGCGTGGGATGCGTCGGGCGGCTGACCAGCTTCCAGGAGACCGGTGACGGCCGCTACCTGATCACCCTGCAGGGCATCACGCGCTTCGCCCTGGCGCGGGAAGTGACCCCGTTCGCGGAATTCCGCCAGGTGGAATGCGATTTCGCCGCCTTCGCCCATGATCTCAAATGCGGCAACGGCGAAGACGACGTGGACCGGAACGGGCTTTTGAAGACGCTGCGGGCCTACCTAGACGCCAACAACCTGGAAGCCGACTGGCAAAGCGTCTCGGAAGCCGAGACGGAAGTGCTCGTCAACGCTCTTTGCATGATGTGCCCCTACGGGCCGCAGGAAAAGCAGGCGCTGCTGGAGGCCCGCGATTTGAAAACCCGCGCGGAAACGCTTATCGCCATTACCGAGATGGATCTCGCCAGATCCCAGAACGATGGCGGCACCACGCTGCAATGATCCCAGGACGGAAAGACGACATCATGAGTGAACCCGCGGAACGTCCGGTCGACCGCAAGCTTCTGGAGTTGCTTGTGTGCCCGCTCACCAAGGCAACGCTTGAATATGACGCGCAGGCCCATGAGCTGATTTCCCGCAGCGCCAAGCTCGCCTACCCGATCCGCAATGGCATCCCGATCATGCTGCCCGAAGAGGCGCGCAAGCTGGAAGACTGACCCGGCCGGACGACAGAAAACCAGAAGCCCGGGCGGTGCGCGCCCGGGCTTCTGGTTTCATCGCCAGTCGAAGCGAGTTCAGTATCCCCTGAACATCGGCATCAGGTTGATGATGATGATCTGGCGGAGGAAGATGATGGCGAGCAGCAGGATCACCGGGGAGATGTCGATCCCGCCGAGGTCGGGCATGAACCGCCGGATGGGCCGCAAGGCGGGCTCCGTGAGATTGTACAGGACACGGCCGATCGTGTTGATGAACTCATTGTTCGAATTGACGATGTTGAAGGCAAAGAGCCAGGAGAAAATCGCGCTGGCAATGATCACGTATGTGTAAAGTTCCAGTGCGATAAGAATGACGTTGAAAAGTGCGGTCATGGTCTGGTCCGTTGCCCTTCTAACTCTGTCCCGGTCCTCATGTAGCTTTCTGACGGAGAAGCTGCAAGGCGGCACATGTTTTTTGATCGAATTGCCTGCCCGGAACGATCGTTGGCCGCTGCGACGAGGCGGCTCAGATGCTCAAATGCAACACTTCCCCAAAACCCGGTTTCCTTAGGCTTTGAGTAAGGCTTACTCGTGCTATCTTCGCGCAACGAGATTCCCTCATGGATTGATTTTTATGAACAAGCTGTTGTCGCGTGCCGTACTCGCCCTCGCCCTGGGCACTGTCTCCGGAGCTGCTCTTGCGGAAAGCGGTCGGATTTCCAACCAGGACGCCAGCCGGCAGTTCGTGGTCGATCTCGGCGTCGGGGCGGTCCTCAAGCCGCGCTATGAAGCCGCCGATTCCTACCTGGTCTATCCCTTCCCGATCGTGTCGGTCGGGCGTTTCTATCTGCCGGGCCTGGGCCAGGTGGTGGAAGGCAATCGCCGCTCCGGCGTGTTCTTCTATCCCTCCTTCAATTTCATCGGTGAACGCAAGGCCAGCGACAGCACGGACCTGACAGGAACGGAAACCATCGACTGGGCATTCGAGCTCGGCCTTGGCGGCGGGTTCCGGACGCATCATTTCCGCACGTTTGCGGAAGTGCGCCAGGGCTTCAACGGTCACACCGGCCAGGTCGGCCAGATCGGCATCGACGGCATCGTCTATCCGCATGAAAAATGGGAACTCAGCTTCGGGCCGCGCGCCGATTTCGCCACGGACGAATACATGGACACCTATTTCGGCGTCACGGCGTCGGAAGCGGCCAATAGCGGCGGACGTCTTGCCGCTTACGATCCGAGCGGCGGTTTCAAGAGCATCGGTGTCGCCGCGCGGGCGAGCTATGACTGGAACGACGACTTCCGCCTGCACATCCAGGGCGACTACGACCGGCTCATCGGCGAGGCGGCCGACAGCCCGATCGCCAACGACGGCGGCAAGAACCAGTTCAGCGTCGGCGTCGGCGTCACCTACCGCTTCGCGTTCGACCTGTTCAACTGACGCTTTGGCGCGCCTGGTGCCCAGGCACCGGGCCTCGTCGTAAACGCGCAGGCGCAGAGCCCGCTCACCACTTCGGCAGTTCTGTCGGAACAGACGGCAAAAGCCCCCCTGTCCTCGTGGCGCTTCCGGTCGCCCTCAGTCGTCACATTTGCCCAGCCTGATGCCCTTCGGCAGCTTCGTGGTCTCGTCGCCGCAGGCGCCGAGGATGCGGCTCTGGTCCATGTTGCGGGCGCCCGTCAGGTCGGCGCCGACAAGGCGGGTCCGGCGCAGCAGCGCGCCGTCGAAATCGACATCGGTCAGGTTGGCGCCGGTCAGGTCCGCGCTGACCAGCCGCACGCCGCTGAGGTCGGCCCCGGCGAAATTGGCATTATGCGCCGCAATCCTGTCCAGCTTGCCCTGCCGGAGGCGGGCATTGCGGAAATCCGCGCCCTTGAGATCCATCCGCTCCAGGTTGGCCGCGTCCATTTTGGCATCCCGGAACGAAGCGTTGTCCGCTACGGCGCGTACCAGCAGCGCGTTTCTGAGATCGGTGTCCGCGAAATTCGCGCCCGTGGCGATCACCCCATTGAGATCGGCTTCCCGAAGGTCGGCACCCTGGAAGTTGGCTTTGGTCAGATCCGATTTCTCCAAGTCGACCGATCGCATGCTGGAATAGGAGAAATCACCGCCGGAAAAATCGGCTCGTTCGGCTTCCGTGCGCCGGAAATCGGACTTCTGAAAACGGCCGTTCGGCAAAACGGCTTCCTTCAGATCCACTTCGCGCAGTTTTGCCCCTTTGAAATCGGCATTCTCGAGCTTGAGGGCCCTCAATTCGGCGAGTTCCAGATCGCAGCCGGGGCATCCGCCGTTTTTGGTGATCTCTGCCATACGCCCTTTGTCGCTGCCCGCACCGGCACCGCCGGCCAGGACAAGGACCGTGAAGGCGCCGAAGCAGCCTGCCAAAAACCGGGTGAAGCCATCGCTCATCGCACATTCCTTTTGAGGTAAGTCTCTATCCAAAAGATAGGGCACCAAAACGGCTCTTTAACGACCGTTACCACCCGGCGGTTCGAAATTGTATGAAAAAAGCGTGAGGGCGGCTGCGCAGCAAAACGGGACTGGCCGCTGACGGAAAGTGGAGGGAAGAAGCAGGCGGGGTCGCGATTGCCGGCTTCTTCCTCCATTCAAGCGCTGACGACGCACTACCTGACAATCAGCGTGCCAATTCAATCGCAAAAGCCTTGCCAATTTGTTTTCGGCGGAATTTCTCCAGATGTGGGCTTTCTGGAAGCCGAAGCCACAACATGCTGATTTTGTTTAGAAAAATTTAACCTCTCCTGCATTGCAATCTGCAATGCCACTTGCGAGCATGGCTAAGAAAAGGTTAACGGGAAAGGAGGGCGCCGGCCGCCATCCGCCGGGACGTCTTCGCCCTTTGCGGGCGAGTGGGGAAAGCCGTCGAACTCACAAGAACTCCTCCCTGAGATCGATCGTCGACCGGTTGCCGATGTCCTCAAAGCGCGTGTCGAGCCACGCCTCGGCGGTTCTGCGGCCGATGTCGCGCAGCTCCGTCAGGAAACTCCATTCCGCATTCATCTTGGAAGAGGCCTGCAGCGGCACCAGTTCGGCGGCGGAGATCCGGTGCATATGCACCTTCATGTAATCCTGCCGCGACAGCTTTCCCTCTTCGATCAGCCGGCTGACGAAGTCGATGGCTCTCAGCTCCCGCATCAGCGTGGAATTGAAAGTGATTTCATTCATGCGATTGAGGATTTCCCGCGCCGTCTTCGGCACGACCCTGCGCTCCAGCGGATTGATCTGGATGAGGACGACATCGGGCGTGTCGGTCTCGTAGAAGAGCGGATAGAGCGGCGGATTGCCCATGTATCCTCCGTCCCAGTACGGCTCGCCGTCGATTTCGACGGCCTGGTGGAGCTGCGGCAGGCAGGCGGAGGCCATGACGGCATCCAGCGTCACTTCCTTGTTGCTGAACACCCGGATCTTGCCGGTGAAGACGTTGGTTGCGGCGACGAAGAGCTTTATGCAGTCGCAGGCATGAACCTTTTCGAAGTCGACGGCCCGCTCGACCGCATCGCGCAACGGGTTGATGTTCAGCGGGTTGAACTCGTACGGCGAGGCGAAGCGCGACACCACGTCGAAATAGAGATAGCTCAGCGAGTTGTCGAGGCTCCACCGGCCCAGAAGCACATCGAGCGGCGAGCGCCTGATCGGGCTGTAACGCGCGTGATCGCTGACACTGCGCCAGAAGTCCTCCAGCTGCCGGCGGGCGCCTTTTTCGCCGTCCGCCTCCATGCCGCTGGCAAGAACCACCGCGTTCATGGCCCCCGCGGAGGTTCCCGTGATGGCATCGATCTTGAGCCGTTTGTCTTCCAGGAACCGGTCCAGCACCCCCAGGTGAAGGCGCCATGGGCGCCGCCACCCTGAAGGGCGAGGTTTATCTTCTTGGGGTCCGCCACTGCGGCCCTCCTTCCTGGTTGGTGTGAAGGCCGCAGAAAGACCAGGGTGCGGACCCACAAATGAGGACGAAATGGCATGAGAAATGGCGAAACGCCGTTAGAAAGGGTGCGCAGAGCGGGCCGTGTGCCCGGTCAAGCGCGCTGACGAAGCGGGGTGAAGCCATTTCTCATGCCATTTCGTCCTCATTTGTGGGTCCGTACCCTAGTGCGCGGTCCAGCCGCCGTCGATGGGCAGGATCGATCCGGTGATCGAGGCCGCCGTGTCGGAGCACAGGAACACGGCATATCCGGCGACCTGTTCGATGGTGACGAATTTCTTGGTCGGCTGCGCGGCCAGCATGACGTCGTTCTTGACCTGCTCCTCGGTCATGTTGCGCGCCTTCATCGTGTCGGGGATCTGCGCTTCCACCAGCGGCGTCCAGACATAGCCCGGGCAGATCGCGTTGACGGTGATGCCCTGTTGAGCCACCTCCAGCGCCACCGTCTTGGTGAGGCCCGCAATGCCGTGCTTGGCCGCCACGTAGGCGGATTTGTAGGGTGAGGCGACCAGCGCGTGCGCCGAGGCGGTGTTGACGATCCGGCCCCAGCCCCGTTTTTTCATGCCCGGCAGCACGGCCCGGATGGCATGGAAGGCGGAGGTGAGGTTGATCGCGATGATGGCATCCCACTTGTCGATCGGAAACTCGTCGACCGGAGAGACGAACTGGATGCCGGCATTGTTGACCAGGATGTCGACGGCGCCGAATTCCTTTTCGGCATCGGCGATCATGCCGGCGATCTCCTCGCCGTTCAGCATGTTGGCGGGCGAATAGATGCAGCGGACGCCGAAATCCGCCTCGATGGCCACCCGGGTCTTTTCGATCTCGTCCGCATCGCCCAGGCCGTTGATGACGACGTTGGCGCCTTTTTCCGCAAAGGCACGGGCGCAGCCGAGCCCGATCCCGGAGGTGGACCCGGTGATGACGGCGGTCTTGTTGGCAAGCATGAACGATCTCCCGATGACTGAACCAAATTCCGGCCCATCATTTCACCAGTTCTCGCCGCACCGCAACATCGGATTGATTAAATCCAGGACAGGTTCCGCTGCACGGGAGCGATCAGCGGCGGTTCAGGCGCTGCGCCCCGTGCAGCGCCTTGAGGGCACGCGCCCTTGCGGCCGTCCGCCGTTCGTCGGCCTTCGCATAGTCAGAAGAGCGCAAACCCAGTTGCCGCGCGAAACGTTCCCGGATGAGGCCGTAGAAGGTCGCGTGCAGGCTGGCGAAAATCCAGGTCAGGATCAGCATGGTCCCCATCGGCAGGACCGCCGAGTGGATCTGCTGCCAGAGATCGTTTGCCGGCAGCAGGCGGTCGCTGATGTTCAGCGTGACCACCCAGACCAACACGAGAAATCCCGCAAGCAGGCTCATCACCAGCGCAGAGAAGGCCATGGCCCAGCCGAGACCGGACGTCGCCCGCCAGCTTTCCTTCAAACCCAGCGGATCGTCGACCGCGGCCGCGGGCAGAATGACCGAGAAGCGCTGGACCACCATCAGCGCGATGAACGGGGCCAGGACGAAAAGCAGCAGGCCGACACCCGCCGTCATGGCCGCAACGATCAGCGCCACGATCGCCAGCGGCACCAGGGACAGGGCACCGATCAGGGCGAGGATCACCTGGTTGAGGATCACCCTGAGAGTGCGGGTTTCGAAAGTCAGCGGAAAGTCGCGGGCATCGATCAGGATCCTCCGCACATAGGCGATGGCGATCGAAAAGCCGACCAGCAGATTGGCGATGATCGCCAGCCCCCGCAGTGCCCCTTCATCAACGGCCGCGACGGGCTCGGTCATGTAGGACACCGTCGTGAAGCCGCTTTCCGGCATCATCGCCGCGCCGATCGCGAAATTCAGCGCAATGAGCACCAGGATATAGGCCCAGCCGGTCCGCAGCAGCGTGCCGATATTGTGCTGCGCAAGCGACAGCGAGCGTTCCAGAACGGTGATGAACATGTGCTGCTCCAGGGGTTTCGATCCCGCGTCCGGCAGGATACCGATTTGACGGTACGATGCCAGCATCCCCTCTTGCCCATCAACTCTGCTCTGCGAGCCCGGGGCTGCGGCGATACCTCCGCGAGACGATGTACCGACCGACTGCCGCCCCTGCCCGCAGCCATCCTGCCACAACCGAAACACACAGGGATCCAGATATCAGGGCGAGCGGCCGCGAGCACTTCTTCCAATCATAGCCCGGCAAACCTGCATGAGAACAAGTTCGCCTCTTAAAGGCCTCGTTTCCTTAAGCCAGATGAGAAAGCCGCGCCTGCGACGCGAAATATGTCTGGATTCCGGATCTGCGCGCAGCTGACGCTGCACTTGTCCAGGATAACGGGCAGGTGCGGCACGCTGCGTACCAGCATATCACCTCGGGCGAAGGTAGTCAGCGGAGCCATAATTGACACGTCGGGCATGAGTTTCCTCGCAGGAGGCGGTCATGCCGTGGCAGGAGACGTCGACCATGTGAAAGAGGTCCGCAATTTGACCGCCGAATGTGTCCGGCCACGCCCGCCCCATTGCCCTTTTCGCCCGCAACCCCTAATCATGCGCTGGAAAGTCGGCCCAAGATCCCTCATATGGGGGTCATACGCTCAAAGACCTGCTGGTTCCTGTGATGATTGATGATTTTGCAAAAGCCCTGCCCCGCCGCAAATCCGTCGGCGTGAGGGTCGGCAATGTGCTGGTCGGCGGCGACGCCCCGGTCGTCGTGCAATCCATGACCAACACGGACACCGCCGACGCCGACGCAACCGTTGCGCAGGTCGCCGCGCTGGCCCGCGCGGGTTCCGAAATCGTGCGCATCACCGTGGACCGTCCGGAGGCGGCCGCCGAGGTGCCCCGGATCCGGGAACGGCTGGACCGTATCGGCGTCACCGTGCCGCTGGTCGGTGACTTCCACTATATCGGCCACAAGCTCTTGAGCGACTATCCCGACTGCGCGGCCGCCCTCGACAAATACCGCATCAACCCGGGCAATGTCGGCTTCAAGGCCAAGCGCGACACACAGTTCTCGCAGATCATCGACATCGCGCTGAAGCACGACAAGCCGGTCCGCATCGGCGTCAACTGGGGCTCGCTCGACCAGGAACTGCTGACGAAACTGATGGACGAGAACGCGGCAAGCGCCAATCCGGTCTCCGCCGCCGCCGTGATGCGCGAAGCGATCATCCAGTCGGGCCTCCTGTCGGCCGAGCGCGCCGAAGCCCTCGGCATGGGACGGGACAAGATCATCCTGTCGGCCAAGGTCAGCCAGGTTCAGGACCTGATCGCCGTCTATGCCGACCTCGCCCGCCGCTGCGACTACGCGCTGCATCTGGGCCTGACGGAAGCCGGCATGGGCACCAAGGGGATCGTCTCCTCAGCCGCATCCATGGGCATCCTGCTGCAGCAGGGCATCGGCGACACCATCCGCGTCTCGCTGACGCCGGAGCCGGGCGGCGACCGCACGCGGGAGGTGCAGGTGGCGCAGGAACTCCTGCAGGTGATGGGCTTCCGCGCCTTCATTCCCATCGTTGCCGCCTGCCCGGGCTGCGGCCGGACCACCTCGACCGTTTTCCAGGAGCTGGCCGGCGATATCCAGGACCATATCCGCGAGTCCATGCCCAAATGGCGGGAACAGTATCCGGGCGTCGAGAACCTCAACGTCGCGGTGATGGGCTGCATCGTCAACGGGCCGGGCGAGATCCAAGCATGCCGATATCGGCATTTCCCTGCCCGGCACGGGCGAAACCCCGTCCGCGCCGGTGTTCGTCGACGGCGAAAAGGTCGCGACGCTGCGTGGGCCGGGCATTGCCGACGAATTCAAGCGGATGGTTCTGAACTATATTGAAAAGCGTTACGGCACAGGCGCAAAATCCTCTTCCGATGCCGCCTAGAGCAACCTTCGTCCGGTCGGACGAAGACAAGTTGCTCTAGCACTTTAAAGGCGATCAACTTTTCTGCATTCACGTCGATCCACCTGAATGCAGGTTGATCTGATCCAACAAGGATTTAGTCACATGATGCAGCCGCCGGGGGCGCCCGCGCCACACAAGAATCCGATCCTGGTGATCACGTCCCAGGTGGTGAAGGGTGGCATCAGCGGGCGCGGACTGACCTTTGCCCTGGAACGGCTTGGCCATGAGGTCTGGTTCCTGCCGACCATCCTGCTGCCCTGGCATCCGGGCCACGGCATGGGCACGCGCATCGTGCCGCCATCGGAAAGCTTCGCGGCGATTGCGGAGGAACTGGCGGGGACGCCCCACCTGAACCGGATCGGCGCGGTCGTCTCCGGCTATCTCGGCAGCACCAAACAGGCCGGCGCCATCGCGGGCATCGTCAAGGCGGTCAAGAAGGCCAATCCGCAGGCCCTTTACCTGTGCGATCCGATCATCGGCGATTATCCGAGTGGCGGTCACGGCGGGCTCTATGTGCCCGAAGAAACGGCAGAGGCGATCCGCGACCAGCTCGTGCCGCTTGCCGATATCGTGACGCCCAACTGCTTCGAGCTCGGCTGGCTGACGGGCAGCACCATCGAAACCGAAACGCAGGCCCTGTCGGCCGCGCGCTTCCTCGGCAACGAGCGGGTTCTGGTGACCTCGTCCCCCGCCCTGCGCCGCAATGCGATCGCCAATCTCCTTGCCGGGCCGCGCGGCGCCGTTGCCGCCGAACACGCCGTCATCACCGATCCGCCGAAAGGCACGGGCGACCTGATCGCGGGGCTGTTCCTGGCCAATCTGCTCGCCGGGCTCGACGACGAGGAAGCCCTGAAACGGGCGTCCGCCTCGGTTTTCGAACTGGTGGCCAGGAGTGTCAAGAAAGGCGCGGACGAGCTGCTGTTTGCGGAGGAGCAGCAATCGGTGGTCCGGGCCATGGCGCTGGTGACCTCCCGGCGCGTTCTGGAAGCAAAGGCCCGTGCCTGACGGGCCCGACATCCGGGTTGCCGGCGTCGATGGCTGCAAGGCGGGCTGGGTCGCCGTCCTGCGAAATCTCAACAGGCCGCAGGACCTGCGGCTCGAAATCTTCCCGGCCTTCGCCGCCCTTGTGAAATCCACCGCGGCCGTCATCGCCGTCGATATGCCGATCGGCCTGCCAGACCGGATCCTTGCCGGCGGCCGCGGCCCGGAAAAAGCCGCCCGCAGGCATCTGGGCATGCGGCAGTCCTCCGTCTTCACCGTGCCCTCCCGGGCAGCGGTTTACGAGGACGACTACCTTGCCGCCTGCGAAACGGCGCTGAAGACGTCGGAGCCGCCGAAGAAGGTCTCCAAACAGTGCTTCCACCTCTTCCCGAAAATCCGGGAAATAGACGCGCTGATGACGCCGGAACTGGAAGCCCGCGTCTTCGAAGTCCATCCGGAACTCGCCTTCTGGCGCCTCAACGGCGAGAAGGAGATGAGCCTGCCGAAAAAGATCAAAAGCCGCGCCAACGCGGAAGGCCTGGATCAGCGCCGGGATCTTCTCGTCTCCCTTGGCCTTCCAAAGAACTTCCTGGATCAGGCACCACCGCGCGGCTGCGGGCGGGACGATCTCCTGGATGCTGCGGCAAACAGCGTGATTGCCGAGCGGATCCACCTGGGACGAGCCGAACCGTTCCCGAAGGATTTCCGCCGGGACGGCAGGGGCTTACGGATGGCGATCTGGGCTTAGCTCGACCGTAGGACGACGGCCGGGTTGCTTTAAGGGAAATCGGGGGATTGGTCGTTGAACCGTTTCGTGAAAATTGTGCTGCATGGATCTTTGATCGTCTTTCTCACGCTGTTGACGCAAATCGGTGGGCTGGCTTGGATGGTCGCGTTGTTCTCCAGGTGGCGCACCCTTACATTTTTCGCCGTTTACATTTGCCTGAGTGTTTCGGCAATTTGGCTGGCACCATCCATAAGCGGCAGAGTCGCCCTGTCTTGTTTTGCCGATGAAACTTTGAAGGTTCAGTCGTGGCTCTATTGCGGCCTTAACCGAAATTACGTCTCTCGGGAGCTTAAAGCGGTCCTGGATGACCTAGCGGCAGAAACGAGTGAGGCGTTCCCCGAAACCCAAACGCTCGTCCTCGATGGAAGCTTTCCCTTCCTCGATGGTTTCCCTTTGCTTCCGCACTTGTCCCATGACGACGGCGACAAGGCGGACTTGGCGCTGTACTATATGGACGGCTCCGGTTACCTCCCGGGCGCGACGCGATCGCCCATCGGTTACTTCGCATTCGAGCAAGGGCCGACGGACTGCCCACAAAACATCCTAACATTGCGATGGGACTTCGAACTGTTGCAGCCCTGGTGGCGTGATCTGAAGCTCGAACCCGCAAGATCACGGTTTGTCTTGAATTGGCTGGCATCAAACGCGCGTGTCGGAAAGATATTTCTGGAACCACACCTGAAATCCCGTCTCGGGACAACGGGATCTAAAATACGCTTCCAGGGCTGCCGGGCCGCGCGCCACGACGATCATATTCATTTCCAGCTCTGACGAAGGCGATCTGGGCGTAAATGAACCGGAAAATCCGGGCTTCCCTTCCCTTTTTTCCAATTTCTGCTAAAAGGCCCGCGTTCCCGATAAGGGGACCACCGGTCGCAGCCTACCCGGTGCCAGCGAAAACAAGGGACCAAATCGTTGAAAACACTCGTCATCTGTTCCGGCGGAATGGATTCCGTCACGCTTGCGCACAAGGTTGCGCGCGAGCATGAACTGATCGGCCTCGTTTCTTTCGACTATGGGCAGCGCCACAAGAAGGAGCTGGACTTTGCGAAAGCGTGCGCCGATGAGCTCAACACCGAACATATCCTGATCGACATTTCCAATATCGGCCGCCAGCTGACCGGCTCGGCGCTGACCGATGACGTGGACGTGCCGGACGGGCACTATGCCGAAGACACCATGAAGATCACCGTTGTGCCGAACCGCAACGCGATCATGCTGACCATCGCCTACGGCATTGCCGCAGCGCGCGGCGCACAGGCCGTTGCGACGGCCGTTCATGGCGGCGACCACTTCATCTATCCGGACTGCCGCCCGGCCTTTACCGAAAGCTTCGAGACCATGCAGCGCCATGCGCTGGAAGGCCTGGGCGAGATCAGCCTCTTCACGCCCTATGTCCGCACGTCCAAGGCGGATATCGCGGCGGAGGGTCTGGGCCTCGGTGTCGACTATCGCAGGACCTGGTCCTGCTACAAGGGCGGCGAAGTCCATTGCGGGCGCTGCGGCACCTGCGTGGAACGGCGCGAGGCCTTTCACCTGGCCGGCGGCAGCGACCCGACCGAATACGCGGACCCGGAGTTCTGGAAGGCGGCCTGCCATGTTTAGGATCACCAAGGAATTTCACTTCTCCGCCAGCCATCGGATCCTGGGACTTGGCGAGGATCACCCCTGCGCCCGCCTGCACGGCCACAATTACGTAGTCGAGGTGGAGCTGATGTCGGATGTGCTGAATTCGATCGGCTTCGTGCGCGACTACCGTGAACTGGGCGAATTCAAGCGCTATCTCGACGAGACGCTGGACCACCGTCACCTGAACGACGTCCTGGGCGACGACTGCGTGACCGCCGAGACCCTTGCACGGTTCTTTTTTGACTGGTGCAGGCAGCGCTGGCCGGAAACCTCGGCCGTGCGCGTCAAGGAAACCCCGAAAACCTGCGCCGAATACCGGCCACATCCCGGAGTGAAGGCGGCATGAGCGGCGACCTGATCCGGGTCAGCGAGATTTTCGGCCCCACCATCCAGGGCGAAGGCGCCCTGATCGGCCAGCCGACCGTGTTCGTGCGCACCGGCGGCTGCGATTACCGCTGCAAGTGGTGCGACACGCTGCATGCTGTCGACAGCGCCTACCGGGACCAATGGTGCCCGATGACGCCGGAAGCGGTCATGATGCAGGTGGAAATCCTCTCCGGCGGCCAACCTCTGACGGTTTCCCTGTCCGGCGGCAATCCGGCGATCCAGCCGCTTGGCGACCTGATCGACCTAGGCCACGCGGAAGGCTACCGCTTCGCGCTGGAAACCCAGGGCAGCATCGCCAGGGACTGGTTTTCCACGCTCGACGTCCTGACGCTCAGCCCGAAGCCGCCCTCCAGCGGCATGGCAATCGACTGGCAGAAACTCGCCGAATGTGTCGAGGCGGCCGGCCCGGGCACGCAGGTGGTGCTGAAGGTGGTGATCTTCGATGAGGCCGACTACGCCTTCGCCCGCGACGCTGCCGCCCGCTATCCGGACCTGATGCTCTATCTCCAGCCCGGCAACC
The DNA here is from genome assembly GCF_026240905.1 of Roseibium salinum. NCBI lineage: Bacteria > Pseudomonadati > Pseudomonadota > Alphaproteobacteria > Hyphomicrobiales > Stappiaceae > Roseibium > Roseibium salinum. The sequence continues at coordinate 3,801,192 of NZ_JAPEVI010000003.1, read as the reverse complement.
ACACGCCGCCCGCGCCCGAGGACGCCAACGGCGCCATCGACATGGCCGGCATCATGGACCGCATGCGCTGGCTGGTGGACAAGGTCAGCTCCGACCGCTGGTACACCGCCACGGTCCTGCCCCAGCTGCACACGCTGATCTGGGGCAATCTGAGAGGCGTTTAGCAGGTATCTGGCCGAGCCTCGCAACACTCAACAGCCTCATCCTGAGGAGCGAGCCTGCTCGCGTCTCGAAGGATGGCGGCACACGAAAGAGCAAGCGGCCCATCCTTCGAGACGGACCTGACGGTCCTCCTCAGGATGAGGTCTGTTTGAGGAAAACCTCATGACCGACAAGAGCATTTACGAAAACCTGACCCAGCTCGGCGCATCGACCGAGCTGCCGGACGATCCGGAAAAAGCCGTCCTGGAAAAGGTGCCGAACCCGCAGGCGGGGACAAAATACATGGTCCGCTTCGTCGCCCCGGAATTCACCTCGCTCTGCCCGATCACCGGCCAGCCGGACTTCGCCCATCTGGTGATCGACTACGTGCCGAAGGATTTCCTGGTGGAAAGCAAATCGCTGAAACTCTTCCTCGGCGCCTTCCGCAACCACGGCGCGTTCCACGAGGACTGCACGGTCTCCATCGCGAAACGCCTGGTCGACCTGCTCGACCCGGAGTGGCTGCGCATCGGCGGCTACTGGTACCCGCGCGGCGGCATCCCGATCGACGTCTTCTACCAGACCGGCCCGGCCCCTGAGGGCGTCTGGATCCCGGACCAGGGTGTGGCGCCGTACAGAGGGCGCGGGTGAGGGCTGGTGCCGGCCCGGCAAAGCTGGCGTTCGAACCCTGCGTCGGCCTCACGCAATTCCCGAGAGTGGACAAGCCACAAACGAGAGCCATGCAATGTCAAAGCTTCGTCAGTGACATTCCAGAATCGCAATAGCCTTATCAAACCGTCCTTCAGCGAGGTTTTTCGTGGTTAATTCAAAATAGACGATCCCGGAATCGCCCCATGCCCAATTCATGGCATTGTCGGATGCCAGATGGAGCAGCGTCAGACTACCCGTAGGCCCTATGCGCGGCGTGGACTGGAGGGCATCGAACTCTCCTCCCACGCGGTGGGGCCGATTGTCATAGAGTTGCCGCCACCAGGGTTCGAATTGCGCCAGAACTGCCGCCGGAATGAGAGATCGGCGATGCGGGTCGACATAATAATCCGACACAAATTCATGCAGTCCAATCGCTTTCGCGTCGTATAGCGACAACAATGAAACTTCGCGCTCATGGCCTGCGAAACGCCTGGAAATATCCTTCGCCTCTCCCCGGAAAGTGAAGTCGAAATAGCTGGTTCGCGTCCGTTTCAGCCAAGCTTCCACACGGTCCCATTCGCCTACGGGCAGCTGAGTATCCGGGTCCTGCGCAAGATATCCATCAAGCATATCCTGCAGTTTTTGAAGAGCTTCGGCCCGCCATCGTGCATTGGCATGAATTATGTCACGTCGATAGTCTTCTAGCGCAGCACCTGAGGGATAGCGCCCCAGCAGAGCTGAGAGGCGAGTTTGGGAGTCAAGGTATTTCTCTGTCTTGCTGAGACGGTGCGATATTTTTTGGGCTTCATCGCTTTGAGTATCTTCAATTGCCTCTGCTTCCCTGCGCCGATCTTCAGCCCGCTGCTTCAGCGCCCTGAGGTCTGGAATAAGCGAGATAAATGCATCCGGATCGTTCAGGCCTTGCAAGACACTGTCCGGCAACTCCGGGCCTATCGTCTGCCGCTTTAAGCGACGTGCGATATGGCTGAGTGCAGCAATAGCCATGGTCGAGGTAAAAGGATTGACCGGCTGAAAACGATCGTCGGACACTTCCTGGCCGCGGTAGAGCTCTGATGCAAAGTTCGCTGGCGCAACTGTAAGCAAGCCATCGACGTCATTAACCTTATTGGCAACGGTCACAAGTTCGACCGGCCAACGGCGCCAAGATTTCGGAACTTCACCAACATCTTCGACATAGTCATAGCTCGGCCCTGCATAAACGCCGTCATGCACAGGCCCGATTTCGGCGGGCGGCTGCCTCTCCACACCAGGCTCGAGTGTGTGCAGGACCTTGCAGCCTTCGTCTCCGGTTGGTTCACACGTGTTCGGATCTATGAAGAACAGCAGCCAACCTACCCGTGGGCCAAGGCCACCCCACACTTCTTCCGGAAGATCCGCACAGCAGATCTGGGCGAGGAAATGCAATGGCATCGGGTCCCTGCCCGGATAATCGCGCGAGGTCGACTTGGGCCAGGACACGTTCTCGGGCATCATCGGCAGGCCACCCAGCCATGAGCGTGGCGGCTCGTCGTCCCGGATCGGCACCTGCCGGCGCAGGATCACAGAAATCGTTTCCTGCACTGTATCCGGAACTTCCGTCCGACCGGCGGCGATTTCGAACGGGTCGGCGCGAGCGTCCGCCGCGTTGTTGCGCCGCCCAAAGGAACCGCTGGCTTCGTGCAGAACGGATGAAGGTGAAGGATCATGATAGGCCGGTTCTGGCCGAGACTGCTCGCCATGCCGATTGGCCCGATTGCCAATCTCCTCCAGGACCTGATGCACGCGGTCGATGTCGATCGTCGCCGCATCAGCCTGCTTCGCCCTTCTTTGTTTTCCTCGAAAGATCGAGAAAACAAGCTTTATTAGCATCCCGATCATTAGCAGCATGATGATCAGGAAAAGCGTTGTCCCGGCTATGAATACGATGACGGCTTCGCTGAAAATTGCTTCAAACATTCCAGACCCCGAAAAAGCCAATGACGGCTTGCCACCATTGTCTAGCACCGGCCTCCTAATTGCAGGTGAACACTGCCTGAAGAAGCAACCCTGGCGAGAACGGAAGACGGGCCCGGCAGGGATACTGTAAATCTTCGGCTGTTAGCTGAGCGTGCCCGCTGAAGCGTCTCAAACGCGCGGCTGATCCGGTGAGGCCGCTCTCCTCGAGCGATTCCGCATGGAAAAATCGGCCTTCGGGGCAAGGATCTTCTGCTGGCGCTCCTCGGACACGGACAGCTTCCTGACCTTTGTCTGCGTCCACATGGAATTTCGCCAGGAAATTGCGGCCAGGACGAGAGCTCCGAACACGGCGAGGCCGGTGAGTGTCAACAGCATAAACATGGTGCCAAGGTCCCCGACTGACTCAATCATCTGAAAACCGGGGCGGTTCGCGCGCCCCTGAAGGGAGGTTTTACAAGCAGGGTTGGCATATTCCGGTAAAGAACCGGGTAAGAATTTCGAGACAATTGTCGGAACCGGATCCACAAAAAACGGGCCCCGAAGGGCCCGCTCATTCAACTCAAATCCGGCTGACCGAAATCAGCTCGTCACCAGGTTCCTGAGCACGTAGTGCAGGATGCCGCCGGCCTTGATGTATTCCAGCTCGTCCAGCGTATCGACGCGGCACAGGCACTCGATGGTCTTCGTTGTGCCGTCCTCGTAGGTGACCTCCACATCCATCATCTGGCGCGGCTGGATGTCGGCGATGCCCTTGATGGTCACGCGTTCCTTGCCGGTGATGTTGTGGGACTGCCAGCTTTCGCCTTCCTTGAAGGTGAGCGGGACAACGCCCATGCCGACCAGGTTGGAGCGGTGGATGCGCTCGAAGGACTGGGCGATCACGGCGCGCACGCCGAGGAGGTTGGTGCCCTTGGCGGCCCAGTCACGGGAGGAACCGGTGCCGTATTCCTTGCCCGCAAAGACGACCAGCGGCACACCGGCTTCCTTGTACTCCATGCAGGCGTCGTAGATCCACTTGGTCTCCCCGTCCTTCTGGGTCACGCCGCCCTCGACACCCGGAACCATCTGGTTCTTGATGCGGATATTGGCAAACGTGCCGCGCATCATGACCTGGTGGTTGCCGCGGCGCGCGCCGTAGGAGTTGAAGTCCTTCTGGGCGACCTGATGCTCGGACAGGTACTTGCCTGCCGGGCTGTCCAGCTTGATGTTGCCGGCCGGGGAGATGTGGTCGGTGGTGATCGAGTCCAGGAACAGACCCATGACCGCCGCATTCTCGATGTCCTGGAGCGGTTTCGGCTCCATTGTCATGCCTTCGAAATAGGGCGGGTTCTGGACGTAGGTGGAGGAGACCGGCCAGGAGTAGGTCAGGCCGCCTTCCACCTTGATCGCCTGCCAGTGCTCGTCGCCCTTGAAGACGTCCGAATAGCGCTCGCGGAACATTTCCTCGTTGATGGAGGAGCGGATGAGGTCGGTGATCTCTTCCGTGGTCGGCCAGATGTCCTTGAGGTAGACCGGATTGCCGTCCTGGTCTTCACCCAGCGGGTCTTCGGTGATGTTGACGTTCAGGTTGCCGGCCAGCGCATAGGCGACGACCAGCGGCGGCGAAGCCAGGTAGTTGGCGCGCACATCGGGGTTCACGCGGCCTTCGAAGTTGCGGTTGCCGGAGAGCACCGAGCAGGCGACCAGGTCGTTGTCGCTGATCGCCTTGGAAATTGCCGTGTCGAGAGGACCGGAATTGCCGATACAGGTCGTGCAGCCGTAACCGGCCAGCGTGAAGCCGAGGGCGTCGAGATCGTCCTGAACACCGGCCTTTTCCAGATAGTCGGTCACGACCTGGGAGCCGGGCGCCAGTGAGGTCTTCACCCACGGCTTGACCTTCAGGCCCTTCTTCAGAGCGTTGCGGGCGACAAGACCGGCGCCGATCAGGACCGTCGGGTTGGACGTGTTGGTGCACGAGGTGATCGCGGCGATGACCACGTCACCGTGTCCGAGATCGTAATCCTTGCCGTCGACGGCAACGCGCCTGGACACATCGCCTGCCATCTTGAACTCGTCCGCCATGGTCTTGGCGAAGCCGGTGGCGGCATCGGAAAGGTTGATGCGGTCCTGCGGGCGCTTCGGACCGGAGATGGCCGGGACGACGGTGGAGATGTCGAGCTCCAGCGTGTCGGTGAACACCGGCTCTTCGGTTCCCAGGCGGAACATGCCCTGGGCCTTGGCGTATTCCTCGACGAGGGCGACGCGGCCCTTGTCGCGGCCGGTGGCCTCCAGGTATTTCAGCGTGTCGGCATCGACCGGGAAGAAGCCGCAGGTCGCACCATATTCCGGCGCCATGTTGGCGATGGTGGCCGCGTCTTCCAGGGTCAGGTTGTCGAGGCCGGGGCCGTAGAATTCGACGAACTTGCCGACAACGCCCTTCTGGCGGAGCATTTCGACGACGCGCAGAACCAGGTCGGTCGCGGTGATGCCCTCGTTCAGCTTGCCCGTCAGCTTGAAGCCGACGACTTCCGGGATCAGCATGGAAATCGGCTGGCCGAGCATGGCCGCCTCCGCCTCGATGCCGCCGACGCCCCAGCCCAGAACCGCAAGGCCGTTGACCATGGTCGTGTGGCTGTCGGTGCCCACCAGCGTGTCCGGATAGGCGACGGTTTCGCCATCCTCTTCCTTGGACCAGACGGTCTGGGCCAGGTATTCCAGGTTCACCTGGTGGCAGATGCCGGTTCCGGGAGGCACGGCGCGGAAATTGTCAAACGCGGACTGGCCCCAGCGCAGGAACTCGTAGCGCTCCTTGTTGCGCTCATATTCCAGTTCGACGTTCTGCTTGAAGGAGTCCCTGGTGCCGAAATAGTCCACCATCACCGAGTGGTCGATAACGAGATCGACCGGCACCAGCGGGTTGACCTTTTTCGGGTCGCCTCCGAGCTTCACGGCCGCATCGCGCATGGCGGCAAGATCGACAACGGCGGGAACGCCGGTGAAATCCTGCATCAGGACGCGCGCCGGACGGTAGGAAATCTCGTGGGAGGACTTGCGGGTCTTCAGCCATTCGGCGCAGGCGAGAATATCTTCCTTCGTCACCGTGCGCCCGTCTTCGAAGCGCAGCAGGTTTTCCAGGACGACCTTGAGCGAAAACGGCAGCCTGGATACACCTTCCAGGCCGTTTTTCTCCGCTTCGGGAATGGAGAAGTAGGTGTAGGTCTTGCCGCCGGCGGTCAGCGTCTTCTTGCATTTGAAACTATCGAGGGACTGGGTCACGACGTGCGATCTCCTTAAAGGTCCGTGGCAGCCGTGCCGCGTCTGACTGGCTGCCGGTCATAAATCTCTGGCGGGTTCCGATGGAACCGAACATGCCCTTTTGGGCTTATTTCGCGCTGCATCTCTCACCGGCAAGGGGGCCGGACAGGAAAGCACAGCACTGCTTCGCCGCCCCTATACAAAACTTTGGCCGCGATCACCAGCAGTCAGGCGCGGAAGACTTCACTCCCGCAAGCCTCATCCGATGCCGAAATGTGACCGGCGCAAAGCCCGATGGGGCCGCTGGCGCGTTTTATATACAAGCGTATACAAAAATAAAGCCCCTCTTTTGGTGAGTTCCGAATATTGGGGAGGGGCGAGGGGCCACGACCTGCGAACTTCCTCCCGATGAACGCGAAACCGGTCTTGCAGGTCGTGTCGCTTGTTCCGAATATGCCGCCCATGCTTCGAGACGGGCCTAATGGCCCTCGTCAGCATGAGGGAGGGGGAGGCAAGTCAGTGGTTGTTCACCGAGCGGCGGAGGTGAGATTTGCAAGCCTGTCTCCAAGTACGACCTCTTCCTGACGAGCGAGCTTGCTCGCGTCTCGAAGGATCGGCCCTTGCTCGGAGTATGTCGCTCACGCTTCGAGACAGGCCTAACGGCACTCCTCAGCATGAGGGAGCGGGTGGCAGGAAACGGGGAAGATGTGTCCCGCATGACAACATGACCTTCTCCTGCTAGAGGACGTTCATGGGGGCAACAGTCTACATTCTCAGGTGCTCAAACGGCAGGTATTACACGGGGATCCCCCGGAAGGATCTGGAAACCCGTGTGAGCGCACACCAGCAAGGCATCCTTGGCGGGTATACGGCGCGCTACAGGCCGGTCACGCTCGTATTCGATTGCCACTTCGACCGGATAACCGACGCAATCGCGTGCGAACGGCAGATCAAAGGCTGGAGACGGGAAAAGAAAGAAGCCCTTATTCGCGGGGATTTTGAAATGCTTCCCGCTCTTTCCGGACGTGGAACGAAAGCCTCCAAATAGCCGCACAGAGGACCCGGGCGAGGCGCGATGCCACGTCCCGGTCTGCTCGCGGCACTTTCCGAACAAGTGGCACATCCTTCGAGACAGCGCTTCGCGCTTCCTCAGGATGAGGACTCAGAACGGGGACGGACTTGTGCTTGGGCACCGAGAAGTTCACCGCCGCCCCTTGCTCAACAACCACAGACTTGTCTCCTCTCTCCCTCATGCTGAGGAGGGCCGTAAGGCCCGTCTCGAAGCATGGGCGGCATACTCCGAGCAAGCGGCGCATCCTTCGAGACAGCGCTTCGCGCTTCCTCAGGATGAGGACTCAGAACGGGGGACGGACTTGTGCTTGGGCACCGAGAAGTTCACCGCCGCCCCTTGCTCAACAACCACAGACTTACCTTCCCCTCCCTCATGCTGAGGAGGGCCGTAAGGCCCGTCTCGAAGCGTGGGCGGCATACTCCTCGCTCTTCAGGATGAGGATGTGCCTCCAGACGCGCTTGCAAGGAGCAACAGCTGTCTATTGCACCACCTCGGGCTTGCCAGTAATAAATCGGTATGCATCGGTTTTTGTTAAGTCTTGTTTTGTTGATTTTATCCGCATCTTTCATGCCGCCGCATGCGCAGGAGGCCGTGCGGGCGCCTGTGGAGATCGGCGAAGCCGGCCGGGAGTATCTGCGCTCGACCCGTCTGCGCGGCATCGACCCGGAAGTTGCCTATTTCGATCCGTCCGCGCCCGCGCCGGACCTGGACACGCGGCAGGAGCCGGAACGCCCGGCCGCCCGGGAAGAACCGGACGGCAGCACCGAGGAAAAGTGGCTCATAGGCCTGATTGCCGGCGGCATACTGGCCGCGATCGCCTATGCTTTCCTGCGTTTCGGCGGCGGTCTGGCCGTCTCGCTGAAGGACAACGCGGTCAATCCGGGCAGCAGACGCCTGAAGGGCCAGCCCAACGCCCCTGCCTGGGCCGAAAAGCTCGGCACGTTCGAGGAAATCCTGCGCATGAAGGACCGGCGTCGGGCGCTCGTCCTGATGACGCAGAAGGTGCTGACGACGATCGTGGCCGCGAACGGCATATTGATGCAGCGAAGCTGGACCGCGCGCGACACCCTGCGCCACATCCCGGACAGGCAGGGGCAGCTCGACACCTTGCGCAACCTGGTCATGGCAAGCGAACGCGTGCAGTTCGGCGGGCGTGACGTCAGCGAGGAACAGTTCCAGTCGCACGTTGCCACCGTCCGGCGATTGCTGGGGGCCGGCACATCATGAGCGAAACGGCAGCGACATCGGCCCCGCGCCCGCTGCGTCCGGAGACGGTCGTCATCGCGCTCGTCTGCGCGATCGTGCTGGCCGCCGGCTGGTACGTCATGTCCCAGCGCCAACAGGCGCTGCGCAGCTCGCCCGCCGGGCTCGACGGATTGCAGGTCTGGCTGACCTCGAAAGGCGTCAGCGCGCAGAACTTTGCCGGCGGCTGGCTGATGGACCAGACCTCGATCGGGCTCCTGGTCCTGCCGGTCTATGACACCGCGCTGGACGAGGAGCGCGAGCGGCCGACGACCAAGGAAGAGCTTCTGCTGCAGCAGGACGAATATGATCTGAATTTCCCGACTGTCGCCGACAAGGCGCTGCGGGTGCCGACCCTGGTGGTCCTGCCGAAATGGCGCAGCGGCATGCGTCTGACCGGGCTTGCCCATCCCATTCTGAACGTGGAGCAGGAGCGGCTGCAGGCGACCTTGCGCAAAGTGACCGGAGACCGCACGGCCGCGCCCGTCCTTGCCGAAACCGCCTTCACCGACTTATCCTATCGCTCGTCGGACGGGCAAGACCTGCGCGCCACCATCTATGCCGCCCAGATGTTCGCGAGCGACGCCTGCACGCCGATCATCGGACGCGAAGATGCCATGCTGCTTGCCGATTGCTCCCTTGGCGTGTCTGACAAAGGCAGCGGCGGACGGGTTCTGGTGCTCTCCGATCCGGATCTTCTCAACAATCACGGCCTGCGCCTCGGCGACAACGCGACGATCGCGCTGGACTTCATTCGCTCGAGAGCCGAAGACCGCAATGTGGTGATCGACTACAGCCGCTCCACATGGCTGCGCAATCCCGAGACCGACCCCGTCCGCGAGCGGACCTGGGCCGATCTCGCGCGGTTTTTCGGCCCGCCTTTCCTGACGCTTTGGCTCGGCGCTGCATTGACCCTGGCGCTGTTCTTGTGGCGTGCGGCGCTCAGATACGGGCCGGCCCTGCCGGATCTGGCCGCGCCGGGCGCCAGCAAGCTGCTCGCGGTGCGCGCAAGAGCGCGGCTGATGCGGCTTTCCGGCCAGGACGGCGCCCTGGTCCACGACTATGCGGCCGCACGCATCGCGGCAACGGCCGCCGCGCTCTTCGGCCCCGCCCACGCGCGCCATTATGCCGGCGAAGGGGCCTTCCTGAACTACACCGAGCGCCGGCATCCGGCCGAGGCCCCGCGCCTGCGCGGGGTGCTGGGTAGAATCCGGCAACTTCCCGCCCGCCTGCCGGCAGCGGCAGCCATCCAGCTTATCGACGAATTGGAACAGGTTTTGGAGAACATAATCAATGACGCTTGAAGCCCTGCGCGAACGTACGGACGCCTTGAGGGCGGAGATCGGGCGCACCGTTCTCGGCCAGGACGAAGTCATCGAACTGCTGCTGGTCGCGCTGCTCGCGCGCGGCCACATCCTGCTCGAAGGCCCCCCGGAACCGCCAAGACTCTGCTCGCCCGCAGCTTTGCCGCCGCGCTGGAGCTTGACTTCGGCCGCATTCAGTTCACGCCTGACCTCATGCCCGGCGACGTCCTCGGCACGTCGATCTTCGACTTCCGCACCAACGCCTTCGTGCTGACCAAGGGCCCGGTCTTCTCCCAGGTCCTGCTGGCCGACGAAATCAACCGGGCGCCGCCCAAGACCCAGGCGGCCCTCCTGCAGGCCATGAGCGAGCGGATGGTCACCATCGACGGGACCGACCATGCGCTTGGCAAGGAATTTCTCGTGGTGGCGACCCAGAACCCGATCGAGCAGCAGGGCACCTATCCTCTGCCCGAGGCGCAGCTCGACCGGTTCCTGTTCAAGCTGGTGATCGATTTCCCGCCGGAGGATATCGAAATGGCGATCCTCAGCCAGCATGCCGCCAAACCGCTGGAAGCCGGCATGGAAACGGCGGCACTCTCCAAGGTGCTGGACGCCGCCGCCCTGGCGGAAACCCGTGAGCTGGTCGACAGCATCATCCTCAAGGACGACATTCTGGCCTATGTTCTGCGCCTGGTGCGGGCCACGCGGCAGAGCTCGGAGATCGCTTTCGGCGCCTCCACCCGCGCCGCCGACGCGCTTGCTAGCGCGGCGCGGGCGATGGCGGCCCTGAACGGGCGGGACTTCGCGATCCCCGACGATGTCAAGCGGTTGTTCATCCCGGCGATGCGCCACCGGATCGTGCTGGGCCCGGCGGCAGAGATCGAGGGACGCAGTCCCGAGCAGGTCCTGGAGAACATTCTCAACCAGATCGAGGCCCCCGCTGATCCGGCCATCCAAACGACTGCTCGCACTCGGCGCGGGTGCGCTTGTCATCTCGGTGATCGCGGTCGTCGCCGGCGGCGCCCTGCGTGATATCGCGTGGCTGCCCTGGGCGGTTCTTGCCCTGCTGACCGTCATCGACCTGGCGCTCTCTTTCGGGCGGCCGAAGGCGGTGGCCTTTGAAGCGCCGCCGGAGGTCTTCGTCGGCGAGACCGCCACCTTGCGCCTGACCATCGACCGTGCGCCGCACCGCCTCATGGCGAAGCTCGACTGGCCGGACGGACTGGCCGGCGGCGGCGAAATCCCGTTTCAGCCCGGCCCCGGCGGATCCGCCACGGCCGAGGTCCGTTGCCGGGCCGTGCGCCGGGGCATCTGGCGCTTCGAGCACCCGTGGCTCTTGTGGATGTCGCAGCTCAAGCTGCTGGAGTTCGTGCCGCGCCTCGCTCTGGGAGCCGAGCTCCGCGTGGTGCCGAATATCCGGCTCGTGCAGTCCGGCCAGATCACCACGACGGTGCTCTCCACCCTTTACGGCGTCAAGGAAAACCGCGCCATTGGCGAAGGCTCGGAATTTCAGCAGCTGCGCGACTTCGTTCCCGGCATGGACATCAAGACCATCGACTGGAAACGCTCCGCGCGCCGCCGCTCGCTGGTGGCCAAGGAATTGAGGGCCGAGCGCAATCACCACGTCATCGTCGCGCTCGACAACGGCTACCTGATGCGCGAGGAGATCGGCGGCCTGCCGAAGATCGACCATGCCGTCACGGCGGCGCTCGCCACCGCCTGGGCGGCGGCCATCGGCGGAGACCTGGTCGGGTATTATTCCTATGACGTGCGACCGCGCACCTTCGCCGCCCCGGCCGCCGGCCGCAACGCCTTTGCGCGGCTGCGCAACTGGACGGCGGAACTCTCCTATGTCAGCCGCGAGACCAACCACACCCTGGCGCTGACCGAACTGAACGCCCGGACGCCGAAGCGCAGCCTGATCATCATCTTCACCGATTTCGTGGACACGACCTCCGCCGAACTGCTGATCGAGAATATCGGCATTCTCGCCAAGCGCCACCTGCTGATCTTCGTGACCATCCGCGATCCCGACCTGGAAACCCTCGTTGAAACCGCCCCCGGCGACCTGGACGGCGCGGCCGCGCTGGTCGCCGCCAACCAGGCGATCAACGAACGGCGACTGGTCCTCGAACGGCTCACCCGCATGGGCGTCACGATTGTCGATGCCAAACCGAATGCGGTGACCGCGCGGCTCATTTCAGCCTATCTTGAAATCAAGGCAAGGGAGCTGATCTAGCATGGCGCTTGTGGACGGACAGGACCTGATGCGCTCCGCGCGGTTCCGCAAGGAGCGGGAGGCGGACTGGCGGCATCTGGAACAGCTGGTGCTGCTGGCGGAAAGCCGGGGCCTGCAGCGCATGGATTTCGCCCAGGCGCGCGACCTGGCGTCCCTCTACCGGCAGGCCACCACATCGCTGGCCATCGCCCGGGAAATCTCCCTCGACAAGGCGCTCCTGGGATATCTGGAGGCCCTGACCGCCCGCGCCTATCTGTGTGTCTATGCCCCGCAGCAGCGGCTCGGCGGACTGGTGAGCCGGTTCCTGACCCATGGCGCACCGCGGGCCATGCGCCGGTCCTGGCCGTTTCTCCTGCTGGGTTTCCTGTGCCTGGCGCTCGGCGTGCTGACGGGCTACCTGCTCTACCTTGAAAACAGCGACTGGTACTACGTGCTGATGCCGACGGAGCTGGCCGGCGGCCGCGGGCCGGACGCGACGACCGAGTCCCTGCGCGAAGTGATCTATGGACACGACACGGGCAGCCACGGGCTTGGCGCGTTCGCGTCCTATCTCTTTTCGCACAACACGCGGATCGCGATCTTCGTTTTCGGGCTCGGCGTCTTCGCCTGCGCGCCGGCCATCCTGCTGACCTTCTACAACGGCCTGTCGCTCGGCGCCTTCTACGCACTCCACGTCGACCGGGGTCTGGGGCTGGATCTCGGCGGCTGGCTGTCGATACACGGCGTGACCGAGCTTTCGGCGATCTGCGTCGCCTGCGCCGGCGGGCTGAAGCTTGGAACGGCGGTGCTCTTTCCCGGCGATAGAACGCGGGTCGGCGCCCTGCGCCATGCGGGTCGTGACGCGGTCAAGCTCGCCATCGTGGCGGCGATCATGCTCGTTGCCGCCGCCGTCCTGGAAGCTTTCGGCCGGCAACTGGTCCAGGACCGTTCCCTGCGCTTCATCATCGGCTGGGGCGCAGGCGCCCTGTGGCTTGCCTGGTTCACGCTCGGCGGACGGGGGCGGCGATGATCCTGCGGCGCTGGAAAAACCGCAGGCGGGCGGGGCCCTCGCCCGATACGCTCATGCCGCCGGAAGGCGTGGCGCTGACCCTGCCCATTGCCGGGGTAGGTGTCCGCCTCGCCGCGCAAATCACCGACATTCTCCTGACCACCATCGCGACGGTCTGCCTTATCGTCCTGCTGGCGGTCCTTGACCTCACCGACCCGAACACGCTGTTCGCCATCGCCGTGCTGCTGTTCTTCTTCATCCGCGTTCCCTATTACGTGCTCGCCGAACTCGTCTGGAACGGCCAGACCCTGGGCAAGCGGATGATGAAGATCAAGGTCGTCTCCCATGACGGCGGGCCGCTGACGGCGCATGCGCTGGTGCTGCGCAACCTGATGAAGGAGGCGGAGGTGTTCCTGCCCGCCACGCTCCTCCTCATGCTGGATTCGGCCTCGCCCCTTGCCTCCCTGGCCGCGCTTGCGTGGATCATCATGGGACTGCTGGTGCCGTTCTTCGACCGTTACCGCCGCCGCCTCGGCGACATGATGGCGGGCACGCACGTGATCCACCTGCCCGTGCCGATCCTGCTGAAGGACCTGGCAAGCGAAGCACCGGTCCTGGGAGCCAACCGCAAACAGTTCGTATTCCTGTCGCACCAGCTCGACCATTACGGTGCCTTCGAGCTGCAGACACTGGAAGCCCTGCTGCGCGGGCAGAGCCTGCCTGCATCGGACAATTCGGCCCGGCAGAGAAACGAGACGATCCAGGTCATCGTCGAGAAAATCCGCAAGAAGATCGGCTATGCCGACCCGATTCCACCGGCGGATCGCCTGCGCTTCCTGCAGGCGTTCTACAACGCGCAGCGCAAGCATCTGGAGCAACGCCAGTTGTTCGGCGACAGGCGCGAGGACAAGTTTTATGCGCAGGCCGATCAGGAGACGTGAGCCCGCACAGCGCAGAGATTGCAGCGGCGAACCCCGCTGGCTATAGTCAAAGTCATTGAGACCAATCATTTTATTTGAGAGAAGACATTTGCAGCATCAGGAAACCGCCACGCTTCAGAACAACCCGATCGAGCCCGGCGAAACCGGGTATGCCCCTTCGGAACGTCATCCCAGACTGCCGCTTGGCGTCGGCTCGATTATCGGCGGCAGCTTTTCGATCTTATTCAAGCACATTATCGCCGTGCTCCTCATCGGGCTGATCCCGGTCCTGTTCGGGCAGGTAGCCCCCGCCCTTGTTCTCGGAATGGCGACCAACTTCGACTTTTCCGCCCCGCTGTCGATCGGTGCGAGCATGTTCGCCGGCGCCGCTGTGCTGGCGATCGTGCAACTTGCCGCCTATTCGGTGACAACGGCCCTGATTGTGCAACTGGCCTATGATGCCAAACTCCGGCGCCGGGTCCATATCGGCCGCTATCTGCGCCCCGCCCTCACCGCCTTGCCGCCGATCCTGATCTTGAGCTTCGCCGTCGGGGCGCTGATTGTCGGTCTATTCTTCCTGCTGGGGCTCTTCGGCGCCGTATCGCGAATTCTTGCCCTTGCCGCCACACCGGTCCAGATTGTTCTTTCCCTTTGGATCCTGGCGGTGTTTTCCGTCATGGCTCCTGCCGTCGTTATCGAGCGCGCCGGATACAGCGCCCTGGCACGAAGCGCGGCACTTACCCGGGACTACCGCTGGCCGATCATGGGAACATTTTTCCTGACGGCGGCCATCGCATTGATCATGCTCATCATCGGGGTGTTTGTGATCGGGTTCTTCGGAACCTTGGGCGCATCATTAATCGCGGGAATCCTTATCGCCGCCCTGTCCTCATCCGCCTTGAGCATTCTCGCGATAGCGGCTTCCCTCATCTACGCCCGGCTGCGCGAGATCAAGGAGGGCGTCAGCGTCGACCAGGTCGCGACCGTGTTCGACTGACGGGGCACCCGGCCCCTGGGGGCATGGAACGACCCGGTTTTCCAAGTCTTGCTTGCGTCTTGTGAGCATCGGAAAAAAGACTTATGGTCACTATTCACGGAGCATTTCGTGCAAACCTGGAAATACTACTGGGAAATACAACACATCCCGCGCTTTTGAAATAGTTTTAAAGATGGAGGAATTGCATGTCTGACATCACCATGGGTCAGCCCAAAGTCGCGCTCGGGGTCGGCTCGCTTATTGGCGACAGTTTTTCGATCCTTTTCAGCAAGTTCATTCAGGTCGTCGCTGTCGCCTTCGTTCCCAGTTTGATCGGCTATCTGCTGTCGGGCGCGCTGATTGGCTTTGACGTCGCAATCGGCGTGGAAGAGCCGCAGTTCACCAGCGCGGGCAGCGGTTTCGCTTTTGCGCTCTCGGCGATCGTGAACATGGTGGTCTATTCCTTCGCCACCGCCCTTCTGGTGCAACTGGCCTATGATGCCAAGCTCGGCCGGCCGGTGCAGATCGGCCGCTATTTCGCCCCGGCGCTGAGCGCCCTGGTGCCGCTCGGGATCCTGAGTATTGTCGTGAGCATCATCGTCGGCCTCGGATTTGCCCTGTTTATCGTTCCCGGCCTGTGGCTCTACGCGGTGTTCTCCGTCATGGCGCCGGCCGTGGTCATCGAACGTGTCGGTTTCGGCGGCATGGGCCGCAGCGCAACGCTCACGAAGGAATACCGTTGGCCCATCGCCGGGGCACTCCTGCTCGGGATCCTCTGCGTCGTGGTCATCAATCTCGTCGCCGGACTGCTGATGGGGGTCATCGTTGCCGTCGGCGGCACCTTCCTGGGACTGATCATCTTCGCAGCGGTTTCCACCGTCGGTGCCGGCTTTGTCAGCATCGTGATCGCGCTGATCTACGCACGGCTGCGCGAGATCAAGGAAGGCGTCAGCGTCGACCAGATCGCGTCGGTCTTCGACTGAGCACACAAGAACATCCTGCGTTCATCAGAACGCAGGATGCGCTGGCCAAGGCATTGTTTCTGCGAGCCGGATTTCGGGGCCGGCACGAGCGGCTCTCCCAAAGTGGACGCATTTGACAAAGGTTAAGGCAGGGAATTTTCCTTGCATGATAACTGCCGCGCCAACTAACAAAGCGGACGTCCACGTCCACGGGAGCCTTGCCCTGAAACTGATTGCCGAAAACCTCACCATCGACCGCGGCGGACGCCGGGTGTTTCAGGATCTGTCCTTTTCGCTGGAAAGCGGCACCGCGCTGGTGGTCACCGGGCCGAACGGCATCGGCAAGTCGTCCCTGCTGCGCACGCTTGCCGGACTGGTTCCCCCCGCGAAAGGCGTGATCCGGCTGGAAGGCGGAGAAGACGAGAAGCACGTCTTCGAGCAAGCACATTACTTTGGCCATCAGGACGCGGTGAAACCCGCCCTCACGGTGCTGGAGAACCTGCAATTCTGGCAAAGTTTCAACGCACCTGCCCGGACCCCCGATTTCTCCGCAGCATCGAAGCCGCCGCTCGGCGCCCTTGAGACCCTCGGCATCGGCCACACCGCTCATCTGCCGGCGGCCTATCTTTCCGCAGGGCAGAAGCGGCGGCTGTCGCTGTCGCGTCTTCTGGTCACGCCCCGGCCGATCTGGCTGATGGACGAGCCCACCTCGGCACTCGACAGGACGTCCGAAAGGCAGCTTCTGGACCTCATGAACGCGCATCTGGCGGCCGGCGGACTGATCGTCACGGCGACGCATACGGACCTAGCGCTCGCCCGGGCCACGATCCTGCATATGGAGGCGGCCCGGACAGCGCCGCTGCAGGACGCGGTGCTCTCATGAGTTCTTGGGCGCTCACGCTTTTCCAGCGCGACCTGCGCCTTTCCATGCGCGTCGGCGGCAGCGCGATGGTCGGCGTGCTGTTCTTCCTCGCCGTTGTCACCGTCATTCCCTTCGGTGTCGGGCCGGATCTCAACCTCCTGGCGCGTATCGGTCCCGCCATCTTGTGGATCGGTGCTCTGCTCGCCACGCTGCTCGGGCTCGACCGGCTGTTTCAGGCCGACCGGGACGATGGCACGCTCGACCTGATGCTGATGGCCGGACGGCCGCTGGAACTGGTGGTGCTGATCAAGTGCCTCGCCCACTGGGTGGCGACCGGCCTGCCCCTGGTCGTTGCAGCGCCGCTGCTGGCAATCTTTCTCAATCTCGATCCCGTCGCCATGGGCGCCGTCACCGTGACGCTGCTGGTGGGCACGCCGGCCCTGACGCTGATCGGGGCGATTGGTGCTTCGCTCACCGTCTCGCTGCGCCGGGGCGGGCTGCTGCTTGCCGTGCTGGTCATCCCTCTGGCCATTCCGGTGCTGATCTTCGGCGTCAGCGCCGCCGATGCCGCCATTCATGACCCGGTGCCTTTCCTGACGCCGTTCCTGATCCTGTGCGCCCTGTCGCTGATCGCAGCGGTCATCGGGCCGGTCGCCTCCGCCGCCGCGCTCCGCTTCGCCGCGGACTAGGGTAGTGTGAGAAATGCGGGCTAGCCATTTGAAGCGCCCCGCCCCACATTGTGCACACTTGACAGAACGCAATGCGGGACTGCGACCCTTCGATAGATTGAAGGCTGCCGGAGACTGAAGTAAAAGGCGCATATGGCAATCTGGGACTATGCAAATCCGACGCGGTTCTTGAGGCTGGTGCAGGTGATCCTGCCCTGGCTGACGGGCCTGTGCGTGATCTTTTTCGCGGCCGGGCTCTATCTGAGCTTCTTCGTGGCGCCGGAGGACTACCAGCAGGGCGATACCGTGCGGATCATGTATATTCACGTGCCCGCCGCCTGGCTTTCCATGATGTGTTATTCGATCATGGCCGTCTCCTCCCTCGGCACGCTGGTCTGGAAGCACCCGCTGGCCGATGTTTCCGCCAAGAGCGCGGCGCCCATCGGAGCGGCCTTCACGTTCATGGCGCTGGTGACCGGCTCGCTGTGGGGCAAGCCCATGTGGGGCACCTATTGGGTCTGGGACGCCAGACTGACATCGGTG
Organism: Roseibium salinum; assembly: GCF_026240905.1. NCBI lineage: Bacteria > Pseudomonadati > Pseudomonadota > Alphaproteobacteria > Hyphomicrobiales > Stappiaceae > Roseibium > Roseibium salinum. The sequence goes on along the minus strand of NZ_JAPEVI010000003.1, from coordinate 3,783,434 downwards.
CTCGTGCTGCTGATCATGTATCTGGGCCTGATGACCCTGTGGCGCACCATGGAAGACCCCATCAAGGCCGGCAAGGCGGCGGCGGTTCTGACGCTTGTCGGCGCTCTCAACCTGCCGGTGATCAAGTTTTCGGTCGACTGGTGGAACACGCTGCATCAGCCGGCAAGCGTCATCCGGATGGATGGACCGACCATTCATCCCGACATTCTCTGGCCGCTCCTGGTCATGGCGCTGGCCTTCACCTTGCTGTTCTTCTTGTTGCATCTGATGGCCATGCGCAATGAAATCCTGCGCCGCCGGATCCGTGCCCTGCGCCAGAGGGCGGCAAACGCCTCCCATTCCGGATCGGCCACCGCAACCGCCCAGCCTGCGGAGTGAACCCAATGGATCTCGGACCCCACGCCGGCTTCATCATCGCCTCCTACGGGCTTTGTCTTCTGACCGTGCTCGGCCTCATCGCCTGGGTGCGGATCGACAAGGCCATTCAGGAAAGAGCCCTCAAGGAACTGGCCGAGCAGGGGATCTCCCGCGCGCGGCCGGACAGGAACGGTCGCTAAGCCCCGATGAGCACTCCTGAGACAAACGCCGGCGACGAGCCGCAGACCAGGAAGCGCGGCTTTCCGGTCCTGGTCCTGCTGCCCCTGGTGGTTTTTGCCGCGCTTGCCGGACTGTTCGCCTTTCAGCTGACGCTCGGCGGCGATCCCCAGCAGATCCCCTCGGCGCTGATCAACAAACCGGCGCCCGAATTCGCCCTCAATCCCGTCGACGGCGTGCTGAAGGACGGTGTGCAGGTCCCCGGCTTCTCGCGGCAGGACCTGATGGGCAAGGTGTCGGTGGTAAACGTGTTCGCCTCCTGGTGCGTGCCCTGCCGCCAGGAACATCCGCTTCTGGAAGAGCTGGCGAAGGTGGACGGCATTCAGTTGCTTGGCATCAACTACAAGGACAAGCCGGAGAACGCCCGCCGCTTTCTCGGCAGCCTCGGCAACCCCTATGATCGCATCGGCGCCGACGATGCCGGCCGCGCGGCCATCGAATGGGGCGTCTACGGCGTGCCGGAAACCTACATCGTCGACCCTGAGGGCACGATCCGCTACAAGTTCATCGGCCCGCTGGCACCGGCCTCCTACCGCGACACCTTCCTGCCCGAACTGCAAAAGGTCACGAATGGCGGCTGAGCCGGCGTCAGCCGCTATCACGTTTGCGCGAATTCAGGGAGTACCGGCCGATCGGATCTTCCGAACGGTCAAGAACCGCATATGAAGAAAGCTGATCGCTATCAGTGAATTAGAAGGTCCTGTTCGCGATCCGACATACGTGGCAAGGCCGGGCCACCCCCTTGCCGGTCACCGGCTCGTGACTCGCGATTGACAGGCCGATTGCCTAGTTTATGCAGCGATCGAACAAGGAACTGAGCCAGATGGTGGGTGAACATTCCCGCAGTGCTGCCGGAACAGGCAATCGGGCTTTCCGGAAAAACCTGATCGTCTTCGCCGCAATGGCGGCGATGATGATCCCCGGAGCGAGCCGTGCGGCAGAGCCGCAAAAGGTCGTGGAACTCTTCACCAGCCAGGGCTGTTCGTCCTGCCCGCCCGCCGATCGCCTGGCAGAGCGTCTGGTTGAGGAAGACAACGGCGTTCTCACGCTGGTGATGCCAGTGGACTACTGGGACTATCTCGGCTGGAGGGACACCCTCGCCAGCCCGGCCCACTCCCAGCGCCAGCGCGCCTATTCGGCCCGCCGGGGCGACCGGTCGGTCTATACGCCGCAAATGGTCATCAACGGCGATGAACATGTGGTAGGCAGCCGCGAGAACGAGGTTCGCGCAGCTCTCGGCCGCAGCGATCCGTTCACGGCGACGGTCGATCTCAACATCTCCGACATGGTGGTGGAGGCCACGGTGGACGGCAGCCTGCCCAAGGGCGCAAGAATGGCCACCGTCTATTTTCTGCGCATAAAGGACCGGGCAACCGTCAACATCGGCCGCGGCGAAAACGCCGGACGAAAGATCACATATGTCAATGTCGTCCGGGACCTTCAACCGATCGGAATGTGGTCCGGCGGACCGGAAACCTTCCGAATGCCGAAATCGAAACTGATGCTGAAGGGCGATGTCACATGCGCCGTTCTGATCCAGGTGGAAGACCGGGACGGGCCCGGCGCCATCGTCGGCGCTGCGGTCCTCCACCGGCGCGGCGGATTCTAGAAAGCCATACGCCAAAGCGCGGCCCAATTGTGGAATGAGACCGTTTCCCGCCTTGTAACCCGCACAAAAGCTGCTACCCCTTGCCCTGACCCGACCTTCAGGCGAGAGCGGTCCGGATTCGAGCGAATGCGGATGTGAGCCTTTCACCTGTCTTCCGCACGAATTGGTACCAGGGAAACGGCATGGATCTTAAGCGCAGGCTGTGGATTGCCTTTGCAAGCATCATTGTCGGCCTTGTGGTGTTCGCACTCAAACTCGGCGCCTATTGGCTGACCGGATCCGTGGCGCTGTTCTCTGACGCGCTGGAAACCACAGTCAACATCGCCTCGTCGATCGCCACCCTTGCCGCCGTCTGGTTTGCCGCCAAGCCCGCCGACAGCAATCATCCCTATGGCCACGACAAAGCCGAATATTTCGCGGCCGTTCTGGTCGGCGTGATGATCGTCCTTGCCGCCCTCTCCATCTTCCGCGCCGCCTGGATGGGCTTCATCTCCGGCGACAGCCCGCACTATTCGCCCGCCGGGATTGCGATGAACGTGGCTTCCGCCGTCATCATTGGCGTATGGGCAAGATACCTGATCTGGCACGGCAAAAAGGACCGCTCGCCCGCGCTCACCGCCGACGGCAAGCATCTGATGACGGATGTCGTCAGCTCCGTCGGCGTGCTTGGCGGCGTGGTTCTGGTGCTGATAACCGGCTGGACAATCCTGGACCCCGCCCTTGCCGTTCTTGTCGGCCTCACGGTGTTGTGGTCGGGCTGGGAACTCGTCAAGGAATCGGTCGGCGGCCTGATGGATGAAGCCGCCTCGGCCGAAGTCCTTGAGAAGATCCGGCTGCAGATCGCCGAGCAGGGCGAAGGGGCCCTGGAGGCCCACGACCTGAGGACCCGGATCGCGGGTAAGTCGACCTTCGTCGATTTCCATCTCGTGGTCCCGGGCAGCATGCCGGTGGAAACCGCCCACGAAATCTGCGACCGGATCGAAGCAGCCATTGCACAAGACGTGCCGGGTGCCAGAATAACCATTCACGTCGAGCCCGAGCACAAGGCCAAGCATTCGGGCATCGTCGTGCTCTGAAGGCAAGGCCCATCATTTGTTTTGAACTCAGGACTGTTCACACATGCCGAACTGGCAGCGATTTCATGCCCAGCTTGTCGACCACATCGTCTCTGATCGCCGGTGCGCTGGTCATGGCGCTGCCGGTCTATTCCATCTTCGCGGCAACGACGCATGCGCCCGGCAGCCCGATGATGCCGCGACTTGATCCCGGCGGTAGTCTTCTTGAGAACTACGGAACTTTCCTGGCGTCGGGATCAGGGTTTTCCGGCAAGGTGACTGCGATCGGCATGCTCTGGAACTCGTTCCTGCTTGGCGCGGGTTTTGCCGGCCTAAAAACGATCCTGTCCCTCCTGACCGCCTATGCGCTGATCTATTTCCGCGTCAGGTTCGCCAGCGCCATCTTTGCCGTTCTCCTGCTCACGCTCCTGCTGCCGCTGGAATCGCGGTTCCTGCCGACCTACGACGTGGTCGCCGGCCTCGGGCTGGTGAACACCCGCGCCGGCCTCATCCTGCCTCTGGTGGCGTCCGGACTGGGAACGCTGTTCTTCCGCCAGTTCCTTCTGACCGTGCCGGAATCCCTGCTCGAATCGGCGCAGCTGGACGGCGCTGGCCCGTTCAAGTTCTTCAGGGACATCCTGCTGCCGCTTTCCCTGCCGACGGCAGGGGCCCTGTTTCTGGTGCTGTTCGTCACCGGATGGAACCAGTATCTGTGGCCCGTCATAGTAACGTCGGAAGAAAGCAGTTACACGGTGGTCCGGGGCATGCAGCTGTTCGGCCGCACCAGCCTTCCCGGGCTGATGCTGGCAATCCTGGCAATCCTGCCCCCGGCCCTGCTTGTCATCCTGTTTCAAAGACAGGTGGTAAAGGGCCTGTTCGACGGCTCGCACTAGGTGAAATTGAAGGCGACCGGCCTTTCCGCCGGTCCGGGAGAACGAGAAGCAGATGGCATTTGAAGCGATCCTGTTCGATTGCGACGGCGTTCTGGTCGATTCGGAAAAGATCTATGTGGAAGTGGAGCGGGAGCATCTGGCCCGGATCGGACTGCACTACGAGCTGAAGGACTACATGGACCGGTTCCAGGGCCTTGTCGCCAACGACTTCTGGGCCGCGCTGGACCTGGACCATCAGGCGCTCGGCAAAGGAGCGCTGCCCGAAACATTCGGCCCGGAGCTCGACGCGGCGACCCTCGAGCGCATCACGCGCGAACTTGCCGCGATTGCCGGGATCAAGGAACTCCTGGATGCCCATAGCGGACCGCGGGCCGTGGCCTCCTCCTCGCGGCTGGAGCGGCTGATCCAGAAGCTGCAGCACACCGGCCTGCATTCCTATTTCGAGCCGCACATCTATTCCGGCGAGCAGGTGGACAAGGGCAAGCCGGCGCCGGACCTGTTTCTCTTTGCCGCGGACAATCTCGGCGTAACCCCTGCGGCAACGCTTGTCGTCGAAGACAGCGTCAACGGCGTCAGGGCCGGTCTTGCGGCGGGCATGACGGTTTGGGGATTTGTCGGCGGCGGCCATTGCCACGCGGGACATGCCGACCAGCTGCTTGCCGCCGGCGCCCACAGGGTTGTCGACAGCCATGACGATCTGGCGGCGCTTCTGCTGCACCAACCGGCCTGATCGAGCCCGTCATCTCCCGAACAAAAAAGAAGCCCGGAGCAACTCCGGGCTTTCCAAGTTTGCGGTCCGAGCCAATAGACCGCTTGGGAGATTCGTGCCGGAGCGGCCAAAACGCTCCGACACCTTTAAGTCGATCAACTTTCCCGCATTCAGGTGTTTCCACCTGAATGCGGTCTGATCTGGTCAGAGGCGCTGAGAGCCGGTGCCGAATTCCGGATAGGCTTCGACGCCGATTTCGACCTTGTCGAGACCGAGTGCTTCTTCTTCCGCGGTGACGCGGATGCCCATTGCTGCTTTCAGGATGAACCAGACGATTGCCGAGGCAACCATCGTGAACACGCCGTAAGCGGCGATGCCGAGGATCTGGGTGCCCCAGGAGGCGCCGTCGTTGGACAGCGGCACGATCAGGGTGCCCCAGATACCTGCCAGCAGGTGAACCGGAATGGCGCCGACGACGTCGTCGATTTTCAGCTTGTCGAGCATCGGCACGGCGAAGACGACAATCGCGCCGCCGACAGCACCGATGAACACGGACTGCACGACGCTCGGAGCCAGGGGCTCGGCGGTGATGGACACCAGACCGGCCAGCGCACCGTTCAGAGCCATGGTCACGTCGACCTTCTTGTAGAGCACCTGGGTCAGGATGATTGCGACCACGACACCTGCGCAGGCAGCCATGTTGGTGTTGGCGAAGATGCGGGAGATGTCGCTCACGTCGTTGATGGTGCCCATCGCCAGCTGCGAAGCGCCGTTGAAGCCGAACCAGCCGAGCCACAGGATGAAGGTTCCGAGCGTTGCCAGCGGCATGGAGGAACCCGGGAACGGGTGCACGGAACCGTCGGCACCGTATTTGCCTTTACGGGCACCGAGGATGATCGCGCCGGAAAGAGCCGCCCAGCCACCGACGGAGTGAACCAGCGTCGAACCGGCGAAGTCGGAAAAGCCCCGTTCGGACAACCAGCCCGCGCCCCACTGCCAGGAGCCGGCAATCGGGTAGATGAAGCCCGTCAGGACGACGGTGAAGATCAGGAACGGCCACAGCTTGATGCGCTCGGCCAGCGTGCCGGAGACGATGGATGCGGTGGTCGCGCAGAACACCATCTGGAAGAACCAGTCGGAGGCCGTGGAATAGCCGGTGTCGAGCGCATTGCCGCCGACCGGATCGAAGGCATACGGACCGATCGAGCCGATGAAACCGCCGTCAACGCCGGTATACATCAGGTTATAGCCGGTGATCCAGAACATCAGGCCCGCGATCGAGTAGAGCGCGATGTTTTTCAGGCACTGCATGGAGACGTTCTTGGAACGGACGAGGCCGGCTTCCAGCATGGCAAAGCCGGCAGCCATCCACATGACCAGGAAACCGCCGATCAGGAACAGCAGCGTATTGAAGATGTAGGCGACTTCCGGAGAAACGGCCGGAGCTTCGGCAGCGGCGGCAGTGTCCTGAGCAAGCACCGGCAGCGCCGAAAGGCTCAGCAAGGCCAGCGAAGTCGCGCCCTTGGCGACGAGTTTTTTCATGATAGTTTCCTTACCTGAATCACAGAGCTTCGGCGTCGGTTTCGCCGGTGCGGATACGGACGGCCTGATCGATCGAGTAGACGAAGATCTTGCCGTCGCCGATCTGGCCCGTCTTCGCGGCGCCCGAGATCACTTCCACAACCTTGTCGACGGAGGCACTGTCGACAGCGACTTCGATTTTCAGCTTCGGCAGGAAGCTGACCGCATATTCGGTGCCGCGGTAGATTTCGGTGTGACCTTTCTGGCGGCCATAGCCTTTGACTTCAGTCACCGTGAGCCCCTGGATGCCGATGCCGGTGAGAGCATCACGCACTTCGTCGAGCTTGAACGGCTTGATGATGGCCATTACTATTTTCATTGCTCGCTCATTCCCCTTTTTGTCGCCCCTTCCCGTCGAAGAAGCTCGGCTGACCACCCCGGATATCGCGCCTGTTTCGAACCCTTGTGAGAAAAGGTCCCCAGGTCTTTGCCTTTGCCGCGACGAGCAGCCCGGGCCGGTGTCCGCCCTTTCTAATCAAGGACCGTGCCAACTTCCGAATTTCGGTCGATTTTTCGCGGAAACCCGCGGAATAGCTGGCGCCAATGCTGCCTAAAGGACGCGCTGAGGAAAGGGAGATGATTGTTTTGGAGGCAGACAAACAGCCTGTTTTCTAGGCACTCTGCTGGAGAATGGTAAAAAATCGTGCACGAAACACTTGCGTCCGGCAGCCGCATAAAAAAGTGGCAGCCGGTTCAGGAGGGCTGGCTTTGCCGTCAGCGACGGCAAAGCCGTGATCGTTTTCAAGGGACCAGATCAGGCGGAAAAGCCGCCGTCATCCAGATAGGCCTGTTCTTGCGGTGTCGTTTCCCGGCCAAGCGCCGCGTTGCGATGAGGAAAGCGGCCGAACCGGCGGATGGTGTCAAGGTGGACCAGCGCGTAGTAGGAAAACTCCATGCTGCCAAGAGCCCGGTGGAGATCCACCGACCTTTCCTGATGCGCCATGTCTTCCGAGTGCTCGAACGGAAGATAGAAGAATGCCCGGACCTCCTTGGGGAATGCGCGGTCAAAGCCGCGTTCCAGGGCATGTTCCGCCACCAACAGCGCCTTGCCGTCGCCCTTGAATGCGCCGGCCGTTCCCCGGAACACGTTGCGCGGCATCTGGTCCAGCAGCAGAAGCAGCGCGAGCGCCCCGTCCGCCGTTTCCATCCAGTGATCGAGTTCCCCGGCAACCGCCTTTTCGATGGCGGCCAGAAAGAGGTTCCGGCAACTGCGGTCGAACTTGTCGTCTCTCGCGAACCATTTCGCGGCTCCGGCCTGCCACCAGAAATCGAGCACATCAACGGGCGTCGTCGGCTGATCGGTCATATCGGTCTTCCTGAATCAATTGCGGTCGAATTGTCGGTTATAGCAATTGTCATCGCTTGCCGCAGGCCCGTTTTCGCCAGCGCTCGACATGTTCGGACCTTTCCCGGTCAAGAAAGCCGGTCTCTTTCAGAACAGCCATTTCCCGGGTGAAAGCCGTGACGAGGCTGGCGTCGGTATCCTTGCTGAAGACGGCCCATAATGGCTGCGCCAGTGCCTCGATGAAAACCACCGGCTCCAGTTGCCCACCGTCAAATCCCTGTTTGCAGGCCGCCGCTTCGGCCAAGGCGCCGGACAATGGAATCAGGTCGACCCGACCGCGGAACAACATTTCAATTTCCTGATGGTAGTCGGTGACGGGCACCAGATTGCCGCTGCCTTCAAAGCCGAGCTGTTTCAGATAGGCGTGCAGATTGCTGCCGTCCTGCACCCCGATCTTCACATCGAGATTGCGCAGGTCATCGATGCTTTGCGCACCGATGTCCGGGCCGCCGGCAAGCCGATAGAAATACTGGCCGTAAGGCGAGACTTCGCCGAGCCAGTGAAACATGTCTTCCCGTTCCCGGGTGCGCGAGATCGAAAAGAAGAGAACATTGGGCTCGTTTTCCGCCGTCAGCAGCGCCCTTTTCCAGGGCAGAAACTCGAAACTGCTGACATAAACCGGCAGACCTTTGCTGACACGGTCCAGAACAGACTGGATATACTCGGTCACATAACCATCCGGCCGCCGGTCATTCTCCCATTGCAGCGGAGCAAAGCTCTGGACGACGATCCGGACCGGTATCGATTCGGCCTGGGCGGCTGCACACTGGAGCCCCAGAACCACACCGACGATCCTGACGACATTGCAGAGCTGTGACCGCATTCTTCCCCCTGTACCCGCACCCGGGGAAGCACCTACTCTGCATCACATGAACAGAGGTCTCGCCAGGCCGATTGCATCACCCCCGGCGAAGGTGCCGGCGCGACCAGTGCATTCGATTTGTCAGGTCCTTATCCTAAGATTGAACTGCTAATCCCAGGTGAATATCCGCAGCACCCATGAGACTCCGGAGCAATAACGCTCACTGTTTCAATTTGCCCGGGAAACGCTCTAATATGCCGGCCCGCAGCACGACCACTTGTCGTCGACGATGACCCGCACAATGCCAGGAAATGCGATCCGTGAGCGAAACGACACTCGATCTGAAGGGCCTGAAGTGCCCACTGCCGGTTTTGAAAACGCGCAAGGCATTGACGCGCCTTTCCACGGGCGACCGGTTGACCGTACTGACCACGGATCCCATGGCCGAGATCGACATTCCGCATTTCTGCGCGGAGAACGGCCATACGCTGCTGGCGGCCGAACGCACGGAAACCGGGCATACGTTCCGGCTCGCCAAGGGCGGCTGACGGCGCATGCCGCTCAATTCCGGTTTGCGATCTTGTCTATCTTCGCCGCAAGTTCCAGATCCAGCTTGCTCAGGCCGTCCACGTCATGGGTGGACAGGGTGATGTCCACGCTGCGGTAGACATTCGACCATTCCGGATGGTGATTCATCTTTTCCGCGACAAGCGCGACCTCTGTCATGAACGCGAATGCCTCGCGGAAATTGCGGAACCTGAAGGACTTCGAAATGGCGTCCCGCCCTTCGCACGCATGCCAGCCGGCCAGTGCCGAAAGTCCGGCGGCGCGGTCTTCCGGTTTCAACCGTTCTACCATCTGATCCTCCTCCGTATCTGTTGTGCCCCAGAACTGTTGTGCCCCGGGCCCACCCTAACGGCATGTCTGCGTGAAAGCGATGGGCGCCCGGCCACTGGTTTGCATTGCCGGGCCCGCGGCGGCAGGTTAGATGGGTCCCACCCGCAAAAGACGCCATGGAGATCCGCTTGCGCCATTCCGTCCTCTTCGTCTGCCTTGGCAACATCTGCCGCTCGCCGCTTGCCGAGGGCGTCTTCCGCGCGCTGGCGGAGGAGGCCGGTGTTGCGGACCGGTTGCTGATCGATTCCGCCGGTACGGGCGCCTGGCATGCCGGCAATCCGCCGGATCCGCGTTCCATCGCGATTGCCGCCACGTATGGCATCGACCTGTCCGCACAGCGTGCCAGGCAGGTCCGGGCGGACGATTTCAGTGCATTCGATACGATCGTGGCGATGGACGGAAGCAACCTGAGCACGCTCAAGTCCAGGACCGGGGCCGGCACCGCGAGGATCCGCCTGCTGCTGGACAATCCGGCAAGGGACGTTCCCGATCCCTATTACGGCGGGCCGGATGGATTTGAGCAGGTCTACCGGCTCGTGCGGGACGGCTGCGAGGATTTTCTCGGCACGGTGATCTGAACCGGCCGGACTTTCGGCGATGCAGGACGTTCATAATCCCGTTTCACGCTCTGCTGTATGAATGCCTGTCCCGCGTGTGATTCCGGCTTCGAAATGAAACTTCTGTGGTGGTCCCTGGCTGCTGTTTTCATCCTGCTCGGTCTGGCGACGCTCTGGCTGCCCGTGCCCACAGGGGTCCCGCTGCTGGCACTCGGCATGATCATCATTGTCGGTACGAGCCGCGGCGCGACGCGGATGCTGCGCATGCGCCGCAGACACCTGCCCCGTCTCAACGACGCGATCACCTGGGTGGAAGACAGATCCCCGCTCCGCTTCGCCCGGATCCTGAAACGCACGCGGCCGCGCAAGAAATAGAGCGCTCAATGCTCGGAGAAGATCCGGACCACCCCGCGCCAGCCCTGCCGGATCCACACCGAGACGCGCTGAAAAGCATCCTGCAGCCTGCGGCCGCTGACGGTGAACCACGCATCGAGCTGCCTGTCGCTCACAAGCGGCGGGTCCTTCACGTAGAGAAGCCGGTAAACCACCAGGACGAGCAAAAGGGTCAGTCCCCAGGACAGCAGCGTGTCGGACAGGAAGTGCCCGCCGAACGCAATCCGGTTGACCGACAGGATGAGACAGAGCGGCAGGACGAATGCCAGAACGGCCTTGCGCCAGGTTGGCGGGACCAGAAACGCCACGGACACCAGCCACATGCTGGCCGAGGCTTCGCCGGACACGAAGGAACAGTTGCTGTCGCAATGATCGGTGATCTTCCAGACCGGCTGAAACGGCAGGTCGCCGCCGAATTCCTCGACCGAACGCGGACGCGGACGGCCCCAGTTGTCCTTGAGGATCGAGTTCACCAGGATGCCCGGCCCCAGAATGAGGGTTGTCAGCAGGAACACCGGCATGCGCAGCGGCATCAGCGGCCCCCTCTCCGGAACCAGCAGCTTCGCTAAGAGCACCGCAAGGCAGGTGATCGCGATCACCCGCACGAGAAACGGCCCCAGATGCCTGACGTCGCGCAGGAACGGCACGTTCTCGGCGGCAAAACCGCTGGCGGCCGAGTGGAACAGCCCGCTGGCCCAGAAATCGACCCGGGGAAACGCCAGGAAGAACAGCGACACCACACAGATATAAAGGCTTACCGCTGTGATCGGATGATCAATGCACCAAACGGCGACCTTGCGCGGCGCGGACTTCACACTATTCTGGCTGGATCGGGCTTCGCTCATGGCTGCTCTTTAACGCATCCGGAAAGCCTGTCCAATCCCTTCTTGCCGGCCTGCCCGGCACAGGCGTTCGCGAGGTCGTCACGTGGCAGAAAACAATCCGCCAGCGCAGTCATCGGATGGGACCAATGCTTCATTGGGGCCGGAAACCGCACCTGCCCTCGAGTTCTGGTACGAGTTCGCCTCCACCTACAGCTATCTCTCCGCCATGCGGATCGAGGCCGTCTCCCGCGATCTCGGCGTTTCGATCGTCTGGCGGCCCTTTCTCCTGGGTCCTATTTTCAAGAAGCAGGGCTGGTCGACCTCGCCCTTCAATTTCTATCCGGCAAAGGGCCGCTACATGGTGCGCGACATGGAGCGCCAGTGCGAACGCTACGGTCTGCCCTTCACCTTGCCCGAGCCCTTTCCCCAGCAGAGCCTTCTCGCTGCCCGCATTGCCTGCAGGGGCCGGAACGAGGCCTGGGTCGGCGCCTTCACCCGCGCCGTCTTCATGGCGGAATTCGGACAGGGCCTCGATATTTCCGATGAGGGCCTGCTGGCCGCAATTCTTCTGGAAGTCGGCGCTCCCGCAAAGCAGGTCCTCGCCGAGGCGCATGCCCCGGCCGCCAAGGACGACCTGCGGGCCGCAGTGGCGGAAGCCGAAGAACGCGGCATATTCGGAGCGCCGAGTTTTGTTGCGCCGAACGGCGAGCTGTTCTGGGGCGACGACCGGCTGGAAATTGCCCTGGAAGCCGTGTCGGAAACGGTGTGACGCCCGAAAAATGCGGGTTGGTTAAAGCCAGACGTGCCGGACATTACCTGCTGGAGGCCTAACGCTCGTCCTGATCTTCGCGCCGGCGTCTTGCCTGGCGGGCGACTTCGAGCGCCTCGAAAAGCGCGGCGGGCGAAAGCGGCTTCGTCAGAACATCCTGAAAACCCACCTGCCGCAGGCGCTCGTCGGAGACCGATTCCGCAGCCGCCGTCACGGCGATAAGCGGAAGATCGGCTTCTGAACGCAGATGCCTCAATTCTTCCGCGGTCTCGACCCCGCTCATGCCGGGCATATGCAGGTCCAGGAGCGCCGCGTCGAATGAGCCCTTGCCGACCATCTCGATCGCCTGCTCGCCCGAATTGGCGATTTGCGAGGTGATGCCGAAGGATTCCAGCAGCGCTTCCAGCAAGCGGCAGTTGGTGTCGTTGTCGTCCACGATGAGGACATGGGCCGGATGCGGCAAGGCGGCCGGTCTTCGTGTCGCGGTGGCGGGAGCGGCGTCCCCGGTCCCTTGTCCTTCGCACGGGACCTCCACCTCGAAACGGCTGCCGCCGGTCTCGCTCCGGGTAAGCTGCAGCGCGCCGCCGATCTCGCGCACCAGGTGCTCGGTTCCCCAGAGCCCCAGCCCCGTCCCCGGCCCGGTTTCCCGGCCGTGGCGGCCGCGAACGAAAGGCCGGAAGAGCCGCGCCCGTTCTGCCGCGTCGATGCCCGGCCCGCTGTCGGCGACCGCAACACTGACCCAGGCTCTCCCGGCATCGTCAGGCGCCAGAGCCCTGATCTCGACCCTTACGCCGCCTTCGGGCGTGTATTTCACCGCATTGTCCACCAGCGTCGCCAACACGCGGCGCAAGGCGCCGCCATGGCGGGTCAGGCAATCGCGGGCCGCGTCCTCGACGGAGGTCTCCAGCAAGAGGTTCTTTGCGCCGGCCGCGGCCTGGAAGAGGCCGGCAACATCCGACACGATGTCGGCAATGCGCACTGGCGCGGATTCCGGGCTGGTTCCCGGCTCCGCCGCCTTGATGAGTTCGCCGGTCATCTGGGTGAGCGCGTCGATGGAGCGGACGAGAATCGCAAGCTGCTCCGTCTGGGCCTTGTTGAGGGGGGCGTTGCCGATCAGTTCGGCGGTCAGGCGCATGGCCGCAAGCGGTGTTCTCAGATCATGGGCCAGGAGCGCGAGTTCGACGCTGTCGTCGTCATGATCTGCCATGAGGCCCGGCCCTTTCTTCCACGATGGCTGTCAACAGGGCTTGCCAGACGGCCGGCAAAAAGCCACTTTGACCAATGCTGTGCGCTTCTTGCAGCCGCACGGTTGGTATTACCTTGGCACCCTGCCTCTGTCCATCCAGTCCCGCAACGTCGCGCTCATCCGCCGGTTGCGTCCCGCCCTGTCCGTTATTTGAAAAGCCGCTCCGGTCGAAACGAGATGCTTGCACAAACATTCCTGATCGTCGCCCCCGTTTTCGTTCTGATCGGGATCGGCTACGCCCTGGCGCGGTTCCGGATCCTCAAACAGGCGGTCAGCGACGCGCTCGGCCAGTTCGTCTACGTGGTGGCGATCCCCGTGCTGATGTTCCGGACGCTGATCAACGCGGACCTGTCTGCCGGCGTGCCACTGGCGCTCTGGGCGAGCTACTTCCTGGGCGTCGGCGTTGCCTGGACGCTCGGCACGCTGGTCATCCGCATGGGCTTTGGCCGCGATGCGCGCGCCGGCGCAATCGGCGGCATCTCGTCCGCCTTCGCAAATACCATTCTGGTGGGCTTGCCGCTCGTCGCGGCCGTCTACGGCGATGACGGGCTGGTTCCGCTGCTGCTGATCATTTCCATCCACCTGGCGACCATGACGGTCGTCATGTCCGTCGTCATGGAACGGGCGGCCGCCGTCGACGGCGGCACGACCACCCCGCCGCTTGGCCGGTTGACGGTCAACGCCGGCCGCAGCCTTCTGACCAATCCACTGATCCTGACGATCATTGCCGCCTTTCTGTGGCGATTGACCGGCCTTGAGCCGCACCAGGTCGCGCAGGACGTCCTGAACCGCATCGGCGCGACGGCCCTGCCGCTGGCGCTGATGTCGCTTGGAATGAGTCTCGTGCAATACGGCATACGCGGCAATGTGGTGCCGGGCCTGCTGCTCAGCTTGATCAAGGTGATGCTCATGCCCGCCGCCGTTTTCGCTGCAAGCTCGTTCCTGTTCAACCTGCCGCCGCTGTGGACCGCGGTGGCGACCCTGACCGCCGCCTGCCCGACCGGCGTCAACGCCTATATTTTCGCCAACCGCTACGGAACCGGCCACGCCATGTCGGCCAACGCGATCACCACCACCACGCTGATCGCCATCGTGACCACCAGCCTGTGGGTCTGGTTCCTGGACAGCTGGTTCGGGCTGAGTTTGCGTTAAGTTAAAACCCGATCTTCCGGCGCAGTTCGGTATGGGTCATGCCCGCTGCGCGCAGGGACCTGAGACTGGTGTCCTGGCTGGACTTCGACAGTTTGCGGCCGTCCTCGCCCAGAATGAGCCGGTGATGCCGGTAACGCGGAGCGGGCAGGCCGAGCAGTTCCTGCAGGACGCGGTGCACGCTTGTGGCGTGGTAGAGGTCCAGGCCGCGCAGGACGTCGGTGATTCCCTGGCGGGCATCGTCGACCACAACGGCAAGGTGATAGCTTGTCGGCGTATCCTTGCGGGCAAGAACCACGTCGCCCCAGGCGGCCGCGTCGACGGGCGCCTTTTTGCCCGGCGCGAACAGCGCCGGTCCTTCGGCGCCGGTCTCCTCCCAGAACAGCGGCCCGCCGAGGCGCGCAAGCGCCCGGGTCATGTCGAGGCGCAAGGCGAAGGGGGCGTCACTGTCCGCCCGCGCGCTGAGTTCTGCTTGCGAAATCACCACCTCGTCACGCGGATAGACCGGCGCCCCGTCCGGATCGCGCGGCCAGGGCTTGCCCTCCGCCTCATGAGCGCTCACGTAGCTCCTGACTTCGGCACGGGTCAGATAGGCCGGATAGACCAGCCCCATATCCTGCAGCCGCTCCAGGGCTTCGCGGTATTGGGGAAAGCAGTCCGACTGGCGCAGCACCGGTTCTTCCCATTGAAGGCCGAGCCAGGCGAGATCCTCGAGCATCTCGCGTTCCAGCTCGGGCGTGCAGCGAGTCCGGTCGATGTCTTCCAGCCGCACCAGGAGCCGTCCGCTGAGCGCCACTGCCGCCCGGGCATTCAACAGCGCCGACAGGGCATGGCCGAGATGCAGATGCCCGTTCGGGGAGGGAGCAAAACGGAAGACGGGTTCTGGCATAGGGCAGGCGGAACCGGGTTGACGGACTGGAGAACTTCAATTCAAGTCACTACCTATCACCCCCGGCGGTCTTCGCAAACGTCCACAGCCCCGATCCTTCCCGATGATACCGATTGCCACAGAAGAAGACATCCGTTCCGGCCTGGCCGGGCTCCTGCGTCTCGACCCGCGCCTGGAGGAGATTTCGCAAACCGCCGGCGCCCTTCCCTTGCGCCGCCGGAGCGCAGATTTCGAGGGGCTTGCGCAGATCGTCACCGGCCAACAGGTATCCGTTGCCAGCGCCTCGGCGATCTTCGCCCGTTTCCGGGCGCTGGTTTCGCCCCTCACCGCCGAGCATCTGAACACATTCCCGGATGAAGCGCTTGCGGGCTGCGGTCTTTCCCGCCCCAAGATCAGAACCCTGCGGGCGGTCGCGCTGGCCTGCGGGGACGGCCTGGATCTTGCCCGCCTGGCGGACGCGCCGGCCGACGAGGCCCATGCCCGGCTGTGCGCCATCAAGGGGATCGGCCGCTGGACGGCGGACATCTTTCTGCTCTTCTGCGCCGGACATTCCGACGTTTTCCCAAGCGGCGACCTTGCCCTCCAGATCGCCGTCCGCGATGCGCTGGGGCTCGCCGACAGGCCGGCGCCCAGGGTTCTGGACGAACTCGCCGAGAACTGGTCGCCGCATCGCGCCATCGCCGCGCGCCTCTTCTGGGCCTGGTACCGGGTGCAGAAACAGGGACGCGAAACGCTGCCGGTTTAGGGTGCCGACATTTCCGCAACCGCCCGCAGCAGCAGTTCGATATCCTCTGGCCGGGACAGCCTGTGATCCCCATCCGGCACCAGGGAAAAGGTGACATCGTCCTGGGGCAGGGCTTCGACCAGCCGCCGGGCGTGGCTTGCCGGAACGTCCGGGTCCTCACCGCCCTGTAGGATCGTGACCGGAGCGCCGATATGGAGCGGCTTGCCGAACAGGAGATGCTTGCGCCCGTCCTCGATCAGCTTGCGCGTGATCACGTAAGGCTCATCGCCGTAGGCGGAGGGCTGCGCCCACCGGCCCTCTGACAGGAGAGTGCTGCGGACCTCGTCGCTGAACCGCCCGTTCCACATCAGCTCCTCGGTGAAATCGACCGCCGGGGCGATCAGGACGAGGCCCTTGATCCTGCCGGAGGCCTTGCGCCTCAGGGCCAGCAGCAGGGAGATCCATCCGCCCATGGACGACCCGACCAGGACCGTCTCGCCCGTACAGAACCGGTCGAAGACGGTTTCGGCCTCTTCCAGCCAGTCGGAGACGCAGGCCTCCTCGAAGTCGCCGCCGGAGCGTCCGTGGCCGGAATAATCGAACCGGACCACCTCCTGGCCGCGCGCCGTGCCGAACTCGGCAAGGGCCGCCGCCTTGGTGCCGCTCATGTCCGATTTGAATCCGGAGAACCACATAAGGCCAGGCCCATTGCCCGGGGTGTGCTGCACGGCGATCCGGCGCTCGGCACCGTTTTTTCCCGCCGTGATGAATTGCGGTTCGCTTGCACCCATATTATGGCTCTCATTCCATTGTTTGATTTATATACTGCCTTTGGCACAGCCGACCCGCCTTGAAAAGATTACCGGAGGACCGACTTGGTTCAATTGCCCCCCGCAACCACCGTTCTGCAAGTGATCCCGGACCTCAATTCCGGGGGCGCGGAGCGCACGACCCTGGATGTGGCCCGGTCGATCGTGGACGCCGGCGGGACGGCACTGGTGGTCAGCCAGGGCGGCCAGCTGGTGGGCGGGCTGAAAGAGGCCGGCGCCGAACACATCGTCCTGCCGGTGAAATCGAAGAACCCGCTGACCCTTTGGCAAAACGCCGCCCGCCTGACCGGCATCATTCAGGAACGCAATGTCAGCATCATCCATGCCAGAAGCCGCGCCCCGGCCTGGTCGTCGCTGTGGGCGGCGCGGCGCGCGAAAGTCCCCTTCGTGACAACCTATCACGGCACCTATAACCAGTCGGGCGCCCTGAAGGCCTTCTACAATTCGGTGATGGCGCGCGGCGACGCCGTGATTGCCAATTCAAACTTCATTGCAGATCTCATCGGCGAGCGCCACGCCTTCGCCGCCGACCGCATTACCGTGATCGAGCGCGGATCGGACCTCAAGGCGCTGGCCCGGGAGAATGTCAGCGCCTTGCGCCAGCAAGCGCTGAAGGACGGTTGGGGCGTTCCCAGCGGCCGGCCGATGATCCTGAACATGGCGCGCCTGACTGCATGGAAGGGGCAGAAGGTGGTGATCGAGGCCATGGCGCTCTTGAAGGAGGCCGGCCTCACCGGGCCGATTGCCATCCTGGCCGGTGACGCCCAGGGCCGCGACGGCTACACGGGCGAGCTCAAGAAGATGATCGCGGACCGCGGGCTGCACGACAGCGTGCGGCTGGTCGGCCATTGCGCCGACGTTCCCGCGGCGCTTGCCCTGGCGGATATTTCCGTGGTTGCCTCCGTTGAACCGGAGGCCTTCGGCCGCGCGGCGGTGGAAGCCCAGGCGGCCGGCGTCCCGGTCATCGTTTCGGATCTGGGCGCGGTCAAGGAAACCGTGCTTGCCCCGCCCCAGGCGCGCGAGGACGAACGCACGGGCTGGCGCGTTCCGCCGGGCGATCCGCAGGCGCTTGCCGATGCGATCCGCATGGTGCTTGACCTGGATCCGGCCACCCGAAACCAGGTAACCGACCGGGCACTTTCCCATGTCCGCCGCAACTTCTCCGTGGAAACCATGTGCGCCAAGACCCTGGAGGTCTACACGAAGCTTCTGAGCGAGCCCTTCGCCGCCGCCTGATACACAGAAGGCCGGGATTTCCGTCCGCTAATTGCGTGACGATGGGCAGATGCCGCCCATCGTCCGTCATTCGGCCGCTAGCGGCAGCAATCAGTCTTCGAGAATATAGCGGCGGCCGGGCTCCTGCAGGGGGCGGGCATTCATGGCGTAGATGTCCTGGAACTCTTCGATGGCTGCGTCCGAGACGGCAACCGGCTCCTTCAGGATCGTCCACACCACGGTTTCCGAGCATGGCGGCGTGGTGAGAGAGCCCTGGTAACGATAGAAATGCTGCGACGCCGGCAGCAGTCTGGACGGATCGGCCTTGCCGATTTCCACTTCTTCGCCGCCCTTGCGGGGAGCTGCGTCCATGAGAGCCTGGAACAGGTCGTTCTCACCGCCGCCTTTGATCATCACGGCCAGAACGGCGAGGTTGCCGTCCTCGGCCCTGTGAACGAAATGGGCTTCCATGGGCAGGCGCTCGCCATCGAGGGCGTGCTCGGACGGTGCATGGAAATGGAACTGCAGAAGCTCGTATTCCTTGCCGGCGAGCGTGATGTAGCCGCCATTCTTGGAATTGTTCTGGATGCTGTGGCCGTTATTCGCTTCGCTCCAGTCCGCCTCGGGATTCCAGTGCAGTTCGATCTTGGCCGGTTCTGCCTTGACGGCATTGGCGATATCGACGGGCGACTGCTCGTCGCCGGCTTCGCAGGTTGCGAAATCGTGCGAGAGTTCGCCCCAATGCGCGGGACCTTCCGATCCTTCATAGGTCCAGTGCTGTGTATCCGCCGCCATTGCGGACGTGGCCAGAAAGACTCCCGTGGTGGCGGTCAGTACGATGCGAGATATCATGATTGTCTCCGTTTTTCTCGTTTGGCATGCGGGAGGAAGTTGCATGCCCTTGGTTGGGACGGGAAAGTTGATACACCCGCGCCGGACGGAGACAAACTTAATTACATGTAATTTTTGCAATCTAAAAGAAACGAAGGCAAAAAGGAAGGATAACAAGAAATACGTTTACAGTAAGACAGTCAAAATAGTTCGGACGATACCAATAAAATTCTATAAGACGTACAAGTAAATTCCGAACTTCTTCATTCTTCTCGACGGCCTGACGACCCTCCCGTAGATCGCACCCCGGCCCGGACACGATCCCGGGCCCCCCGCAGTTTTTCCATGGTTCTTCCGCTACGGCGCGCAAAGCAACCTTAGGGTTTTCCCAAGGCCGTGCAACGCCTTAAGAATGGCGAACGGTTGCAGAAACCGAGCCGAATCCGAAGCCCGGACAGCAAGTCTCACACACTGCGGTCATTGACGGTGCGCGTCACGCTGCCAGCGGATAAGCCTCTTCCACCAGATAGGGCCCGCCACCGATGCTGGATCTGGCGGAGAACAGCACGAAGCGACCGGCAACGAAAGGTTCCGCCTGGAAATCGCCGCGCTCGCTCAGCCACTTGGCCACCTCTTCGTTGGTCGAGGACTTGCAGCGGGCAAGCGTCACATGGGGCGTGTATTTGCGCCGTTCCGGCGGCAGGTTCAGGCGCTGGATGAGGCGCTCCTGCTCCGCCTGCAACTCGGCAAGCTGTGCCGTCGGTTCCACCCGGGCCCACACGGCATGCGGCTTGCCGTTGCCGAACGATCCCAGCCCGTTCAGCCGGACCTCCACCGGGTCACGGCGGATCTTGTCGAGCGCGGCCGCCACTTCATAGGCGGCGCGGTCGTCGATGTCGCCGATGAAGCGCAAGGTGATGTGGTAATTCTCGGGATCGATCCAACGGGCGCCCTTGAGGCCGCCCCGGAGCATTGAAAGCATGAGCGCCGTCTGTGACGGAATCTCAAGACCTGTAAATAGGCGCGGCATGGGTTTTCCCTCCGCTGTCGTTGATAATCCCATGAGGAATCAACTTCATGAATTTCGCAAGACAAAATTCTAACTGACTGCGATCGAAACCAAATTCCGTGTGGACAGACCGGAAACGCCGGGCCGGTTGTGAACAGGCTCGGCAATTCCATCCTCGTGATTCTCTGAAGGCAGGCGTGCGCAGATCCGCCTTACGGAGCCGGGTTGCCGAACTCCTGATGAAGGGCGTCGATCCTCTCCAGAACGTCCGCGCTCAACTCGAGATCGGCTGCTGCAATGTCCGTTTCCAGCTGATCCATCCTGGTGGCGCCGAGGATCACCGAGGTCATGAAACTGCGGGACTTTGCAAAGGCGAGCGCCATCTGCGCGGGGTCGAGCCCGGCTTGCGCGGCGAGATCGAGATAGGCATTGGTCGCTTCGATCGCGCGCGGGTGCTCGTAGCGCTGCAGGCGGTCGAAGAGGGTCTTTCGTGCGCCCGGCGGCAGTGCGCCGTCCCGGTACTTGCCAGTGAGATAGCCCTGCGCCAGGGCGGAATAGCCCAGCAGGCCGACATCTTCCCGGCGGGCGACCTCGGCGAGGCCCGTCTCGAATGTGCGGTTGATCAGCGAATAGGCGTTCTGGATCGACACCAGCCGCGGCAGGCCGAGACGTTCGGCCGCCGCGATAAACCGCATCGTCCCCCAGGCGCTCTCGTTGGAAACGCCGATATGACGGATCTTGCCCGCCTTCACCTGATCGGCCAGGATCTCCAGCGTCGATTCGATGCTGTGCTCGTCATCGGCCGGATCCACGTCGACCCAGCGTGTCGGGTTGGAGCCGAAGCGGGAGGTGTTCCGGTCGGGCCAGTGGAGCTGGTAGAGATCGACGTAATCGGTCTGCAGGTTCCTCAGGCTCCTGTCGAGCGCGAATTCGATCTGCTTGCGCGTCAGCCTGCCGAGCTCGCCGTTTTCGCGGAACCAGTCCATCCCGGTCCGGCCGACAGCTTTGGTCGCCATGATCACCTTGTCGCGCTTGCCGGTTTTCTTGAACCAGGTCCCGATGATCCGCTCCGTCCGCCCCTGCGTCTCCTTCTTCGGCGGGATGGGATAGAGCTCGGCGGCGTCGAAAAAATTGATGCCTTTTTCAAAGGCGAAATCCATTTGAGCATGGCCTTCGGCTTCGGAATTCTGCTCGCCGAAAGTCATGGTTCCAAGACAAAGAGCACTTACCTGCACATCGGTGCGGCCAAGACGGCGCTGTTCCATCAGGCTTTCCTTCTGATTTGCATGAACGGGCGCTCAGGAAGGCGGGGAGCCTCCGCTTTCACCCTCAAGAAGACTGGGCTTTGGCCAAAAGCTCTTCCACTTTCGGCATAATGTTTTCGACAATGACAGCAATCCCTTCCGCATTGGGATGCATGCCGTCGGGAAGATTGAGGTCCGGATCAAGGGCGACGCCCTCGAGGAAGAAAGGATAAAGCAGACTATCATGGGCCTTGGCAATATCGGGGTAGATCGGATCGAAGGCCTTGGAATACTCCTGCCCCAGATTCCGCGGCGCCAGCATGCCCGCCAGCAGCACCTCGACCCCGCGCTCCTTGAGGCGCCTGGTGATTTCGGCAATGTTCTTGCGCGTGATTTCAGGCGCGATACCCCTCAGCGCATCATTTGCGCCCAGTTCGACGATCACCGCATCGGCATCCTCGCCCACGGACCACTCCAGCCGGGACAGGCCGCCGCTGGAGGTGTCACCGGAGACGCCTGCATTCACCACCTCGACGGAATACCCGCGCTCGCTCAGCGCTCGTTGAAGCTGTTCCGGGAACCCCTCCTCGGGGGCAAGCTCGTAGCCGGCCGACAGGCTGTCGCCCAGAACCACGAGTTTCAGACCCTCCGCGGAAGCTGCGGCCGGAAGGAGGCAGAAGAAGAGAACGCTTAAAAGCTTGATAATTCTGGTCACGCTAACATTCTTTCAGGACTGGAAGACGCGTCGCTTCAGGCCCATATGGTCGCAGAGCGTCAGATTGTCGAGGGCATCTTGCTGCCAGGAAGACGATCGCACCCCTGTTGTAAAGGCCCGATAATGACAAAACCGCCCGCGATTGCCTTGAAAAACGTCCATTTGACTCTCGGCGAGGGCGCGGGCCGGGTCCATATTCTCAAAGGCATCGACCTGGAGATCGAAAAAGGCTCGTCCACCGGGCTTGTCGGCCCCTCCGGGTCGGGCAAGTCGACGCTGCTGATGGTCATGGCCGGTCTCGAGCGCGCCGACGAGGGCTCCGTTCAGGTGGCCGGCTCCGACCTCGGACCGCTTTCGGAGGACCAACTGGCACGGTTCCGGGGCCGCAATGTGGGCATCATCTTCCAGTCCTTTCATCTCGTGCCCAATATGACCGCGCTCGAAAACGTCGCCGTTCCGCTGGAGCTGGCAGGCGATCCGGAGGCTTTCGATAAGGCGAAGGCCGAACTCGAAGCGGTCGGCCTCGGCGGCCGGCTGCAGCATTACCCGGCGCAGATGTCCGGCGGAGAGCAACAGCGGGTTGCCGTCGCACGGGCCCTGGTCGTCGAGCCGGAAATCCTCATCGCCGACGAACCCACGGGCAACCTGGATGACGACACGGGCACCCAGATCGTCGACCTGATGTTCGCGGTCCAGCAGGAGCGCGGAACGACACTTGTCCTCGTGACCCACGACCCGAACCTTGCCGCCAGATGCGACCGCATGATCCGCGTGCGATCCGGGGAGATCGAGGAAACCGGCGCGCAGGCCCAGGCGGCGCAGGCAGAGGCCTCCGCATGAGCGGCTTTGTTTCCGGGCGCATGCGGGCGGGCAATCAGACCATCCGCCTTGCCACCCGCTTCGCCCTGCGGGAACTGCGCGGCGGCCTGAAGGGATTTTACATCTTCATCGCCTGCATCGCGCTTGGTGTTGCGGCGATCGCCGGGGTCACATCAGTGTCCCGCGCTCTGACCGAAGGCATTTCCCGGGAAGGCCAGGCCATTTTGGGCGGCGATCTGTCCTTTTCGCTCATCCACCGGGAGGCCGATCCCGAACAGATCGCCTATGTTGAATCGCTCGGGGAGACGTCCCGCGCCGCCACCTTGCGGGCCATGGCCCGGCGCAGCGACACGGGCGACCAGGCGCTTGTCGAGTTGAAGGCGGTCGACGATGCCTACCCGCTCTACGGGTCGCTGGACCTTGCGTCCGGCCAGCCGCTCGGTGCCGCCCTGTCGAAACAGGACGGCGTCTGGGGCGCGGTGGCCGATATTTCGCTGCTGGCCCGGCTTGATGTCGAGGTCGGCGAGACGCTGTCTCTCGGCCATGCCACGTTGCGCGTTACCGATTTCATCCAAAACGAACCAGACAAACTGTCGGGCGGGTTGGAATTCGGCCCGCGGCTGATGATTTCGGATGCCGCCATTGCCGATACCGGCCTGATCCAGCCCGGCAGTCTCGTGCGCTGGCATTACCGCGTTCGCATGGACCCCTCGCCGCGCATCGAGGCGCTGGATGGAATAGTAACGCAAGCGAAGTCCGCGCAGCCCGACGCCGGCTGGCGGATCCGCTCCCGCGCCAATGCCTCACCCGGCCTGCAACGCAGCATCAGCCGCTTTGCGCAATTCCTGACCCTCGTCGGCCTGACGGCCCTGATCGTCGGCGGCGTCGGCGTCGCGAATGCCATCCGCGCCTATCTGGAAACCAAGCGCGAAGTGATCGCCAGTTTCAAGTGCCTCGGCGCCACCGGCGGGTTCGTCTTTCAGATCTATCTGGTCCAGATGCTGATGCTTGCCCTGATCGGCATCGGCATCGGCCTCGTGATCGGGGCGCTGATCCCCTTTGCCGCCGGGGCAGCTCTCGCCGGCGTTCTTCCGATCGAGCTTGCCGCGAGCATCTATCCGGCGGAACTGGGACTTGGCCTCTTGTACGGCCTGCTCACGGCCCTTGCCTTCGCGCTCTGGCCGCTCGGCCGCGCTCATGACGTGCCGCCGACCGCGCTTTTCCGGGATATAGTCACCGGCGGCTCCAAGTTGCCGCGCAAGCGCTATCTGTTTGCCACGCTTGTCACCGTCCTCGCGCTGGCGGCCATTGCCATTCTGCTCTCCCAGGACAAGGAGATGGCAAGCATTTACCTTGCCGCCTCGGCCGGTGCCTTCGCCCTTCTGGTGGCGGTGGCAAGGCTCATCATGATCGCGGCCAGGCGCGTGCCCAGCGTCCGCTCGACGGAACTGCGGCTGGCCATCGCCAATATCCACCGGCCCGGCGCGCTGACACCCTCGGTCGTTCTTTCCCTCGGACTCGGCCTCTCCCTGCTAGTGGCGCTTGCCCTGATCGACGGAAACCTGCGCCGCGAGCTGACCGCCACCATCGCCGATCAGGCGCCGAGTTTCTTCTTCGTCGACATCCAGAGCCACGAGCGCGACGCTTTCGAGACGCTGCTCAAAGACGAGGCGCCCGGCGCCACCATCCAGAGCGTGCCCATGCTGCGGGGACGGATCGTCAGCCTGAACGGCATCCCGGCGGACCGGTTCGTGCCGGCGCGGGACGGCTCCAACTGGGTCCTGCGCGGAGACCGCGGCATCACCTATGAAGAGAGCATTCCGGAAAACTCCAAACTCGCCGAAGGCGCCTGGTGGCCGGAAGACTATTCAGGCGCCCCGCTTGTCTCGTTTGACCTGGAAGCGGCCACGGACCTGGGCCTCGATATCGGCGACGAGATAACCGTCAATGTGCTCGGGCGTGAAATCACTGCGGAAATCGCAAATTTCCGGGAAGTGGAATGGCAGTCACTGGCCATCAACTTCGTCATGGTGTTTTCGCCCAATACATTCGCAGGCGCCCCGCATGCCCATCTGATGACCCTCGGCTGGGACCAGCCCATGCCGACCGAAACCGAACTGGCGCTCCTGAAGACCGTCTCCAACGCCTTCCCCACCGTAACCGCGGTGCGCGTCAGGGACGCCATATCCCAGGTGAACGATCTGGTCGAACAGCTGGCCTGGGCCGTTCGCGGCGCCAGTTCGATCACCCTGATTGCCAGCGTGCTGGTGCTGGCCGGAGCGCTCGCGGCCGGCCACCGCAGCCGGATATACGATGCCGTCATCCTGAAAACCCTGGGCGCGACCAGAAACCGGCTGATTGTCGCCTATGGCCTGGAATACGCCATCCTGGGCCTGGCGACCGCGGTGTTCGCGGTGATCGCCGGCGCCATCGCGGCGTGGTACGTCACTACGCAGATCATGGGCGGATCGTTTGTCATGATGCCGGTTACCGCCGCGGGCGCCGCACTGATCGCCCTGGTGCTGACGGTCGGCTTCGGCCTCATCGGCACCTGGCGGATCCTGGGGGAAAAACCGGCGCCGGTTTTGCGGAATCTCTAGGGTGCGAACCCGAGACAGCTAGGCGTGGCCCAAGCCGGACTTAAGGGCGAGGTTCAGAATTCTGCAACTTATACTGACTATTTTCGTCACCAGCGGCGGCACTGACACCGGCAGATCGCTTCGGCTGAAGCCAGAAAACGGTGTCCAGGCACGTGCCGACCGCGGCTGGAATTAAACATATGGGCGGATTATTCGGGCTGACGCGAGGGGATTGCGAAATTTTCGGAAATTCTATCTTGTGCTGATGTCCACATTTTCCCATATGTTGAGGGAGTTGTGCTACATGTAATGTCACATGAGCACATCGTTCTAAAAGGGGATTAACACGACCATGTCGACCTTTGACCGTCAATCTCAAGGCGCCTACACGGGTGCCGGCACACGCGCCGAGGCCGGCATCGATCAGGGCCTGCGCAGCTATATGCTAGGCGTCTACAACTACATGACGCTCGGCCTTGCGCTGACCGGCTTCCTGGCGCTGGCAACATCGATGCTGGCAACGACCACGGATCCGAGCGCTGCTGTCGCAAGCCTCGGCAACGGACAGATGCTGACGCAGCTTGGCGTTACACTTTACGGCAGCCCGCTGAAATGGGTCGTCATGCTGGCTCCGCTCGGCATGGTGATGTGGCTGTCCTTCCGGATTCAGTCGATGAGCGCTTCGTCCGCGCGCACGCTGTTCCTGGTGTATTCGGCCGTGATGGGCATCTCCCTGTCGTCGATCTTCCTGGTCTATACCGGAAACTCGATCGCGCGGGTGTTCTTCATCACCGCAGCTTCCTTCGGTGCGCTGAGTCTGTTCGGCTACACGACCAAGAAAGACCTGTCCGGTTGGGGCTCGTTCCTGATGATGGGCCTGATCGGCATCATCATCGCATCGCTGGTGAACATCTTCCTGGCATCTTCCGCCATGCAGTTCGCGATCTCCGTGATCGGCGTCCTGGTGTTTGCAGGCCTTACCGCCTACGACACCCAGCAGATCAAGGAAATGTACTTTGAAGGTGACAGCAGCGAAGTCGCCACCAAGAAGTCTGTGATGGGCGCCCTGCGTCTCTACCTCGACTTCATCAACCTGTTCCTGATGCTGCTGCAGCTGTTCGGCAACCGCGAATAACTGCCGCTGCATCCTGAAACGAAAAAAGCCCGGCCAAGCGCCGGGCTTCAGACTGCTGACAAACCCCTGGCATTGTCCAGGGGTTTTTGATTCACTGTTTAGATGTTGAAGAAGCCCGGCCCCGATCAGACAGCGCTCGAGATGGTTACACTCGAGCAGCTTGTTCCCGCCGATCACCTTTTGCGCAAGATTGACGCGGTGATCGACTTTTCGTTCGTCCATGACCGTGTCTCGGCGCTCTACTGCGCAGACAACGGCCGTCCACCGCTGGATCCGACGTTGATGTTCAAGGCGTTGTTCATCGGTTACCTGTTCGGCATCCGCTCGGAGCGCCAGTTGGTGCGCGAGATCGAGGTGAATGTCGCCTACCGCTGGTTCTTGCGGCTGAAGCTGACGGACAAGGTGTTCGACGCCTCGACACTGAGCCAGAACCGGCGGCGTCGCTACAACGACGCGTCTGTCGCCCAGGATATCTTCGACCACATTGTCGAGCAGGCGATCGCTCATGGCCTTGTAGACGGCACGGTGCTTTATACGGATCTCGACACATCTGAAGGCGAATGCCAACAAAGGCAAATACGATCTGGCTCAAATCGAGAAGTCACGGGCCGATTATTGGGCGGACCTGGACCGGGCGGTTGAGGCGGAACGCAGGCTGCATGGCCAGAAGCCGCTAAAGGAGCAGGAGCGCTCTCCTGAGGTCAAGCAAACCAAGGTGAGCCGCACGGATCCGGACAGCGGCTACATGGTGCGTGAGGGCAAGCCAAAGGGCTTCTTCTATCTGGACCACCGCACGGTGGACGGTAAATTGGGGATCGTCACGGACACCTTCACCACACCGGCCAATGTCCATGACAGCATTGTTTATCTGAACCGGCTGGACCGTCAGGCACACCGCTTCAGCTTCCAGGTCAAGGCGGTTGGTCTTGATGCGGGCTATGCCACTTCAGCGATAGCCCGGGGACTGGAGGAGCGGGATATTCTGGGGGTGACCGGATACCGCCGCCCGTCTGCCCCAAAGCCCGGCATGATGCGCAAATCAAGCTTCGCTTACGAGGAGCAAACCGATGGCTACCGTTGTCCCGAAGGCCGGCTGCTGACCTATGCAACGACGGACAGGAACGGCTACAAACACTACCGCTCCGACCCTGCCATCTGCAAAAAGTGTCCGCTTCTGGCCTCCTGCACCTCCAATGCCAGGGCTGAGCGCACCATCACCCGCCATGTCTGGCAGGAGAGCAGGGAGCGAAGCGATACATATCGCCTGACACCCTGGGGCAAGGCTGTTTACAAGCGTCGAAAGGAAACCGTGGAGCGTTCGTTTGCCGATGCCAAACAGCTCCATGGCCACAGATACGCCAGGTTCCGAAGTCTGGTGCGCGTCCAGATGCAGTGCCTCCTCGCCGCCGCCGCCCAGAACATCAAGAAGATCGCGATGGCCCTCACCAAACCACCCAAACAAGTACGGGCCTGACAGGCAAAAAGCCCGACCACGCTAAATTCAAAACCCAGAAATAACGGCAAAACAAATCTCAAAAAACAAACCCGCCGAAATCGGCGGGTTTGTCAGCAGTCTGAAGCCCGGCCAAGCGCCGGGCTTTTTGTTTGGCCAAGGTGTTGTCGCCTGCGTGTGTCCAGGGGATTTCATAAGCCGGAACAGGGCGTTTCCGCCCACGGCTCGCGGCGGTCCGTCCACCCTTATTGGCACGACGGCACGGAACAGCCGCGCTGCAGCGCGAGGCGGCGGTCTCAGGATCCACCAGGCACGATCCGCCAGACAAGACCCGGTGCGGTCAGGCCTCGACCACGCTCAGATGCTTCTTCTTTTCCAGCACCCGCAGGACCTGGCCGAGGTCATGGCCGCGCTTCAGGATCATGCCGCCGGCGGCAATGACGGAATAGGCCCCCTGGCGCCGGGCAAGCTTCGGATCCTTCTCGATCCGGTAGAGCGGCATTTCGGAAGATCTGCGGAATACGGAGAAGACGGCCCTGTCCTTCAGAAGGTCGATGGCATAGTCCCGCCACTCGCCGTCGGAGACCATGCGTCCGTAGAGACGAAGGATGGTATCGAGTTCGCGCCGGTTGAAGGCAACGACGGGTTTGGGAGAGGGGGCCGGGTGGCCTTGCGGCAGCGGGCTCAGCCCCCTGCCGCGCTGAAACGCGCTATCGTCGGCTTCGCTCATTCCGCCTCCATTTCGCTCGCGGTTTCGCTGCTGACCGGGAATCATCACTCTGGATATTCCCGTCACCCGAATGTCATGATGCGTTGGCTTTGGGGTGTATGGCAAGCCCGCAATGCCAGAAAGCGCTTTCCGGCTGCCGGATCCGGCAACCCCGGCAGGCGAAATTCCGGGGAGATACGGAAAAAACGGCCCCTTTGCGTTTTGCCCAAAAAGAATGCGCAAATTTTCATGTTTTTGCCGCATTCCAGCCCTTGGCCAGCCACTTTGACTATCCATATTCCAAATATACCCTGATGGGTATGGCCAGTAGGGACCGCGGAATGCATTAGCCCCCCAGCCCCCCGAGGTTGCTACCGGCCTGCCAGATTTAGTGAGTCAAACATCAGGGCAACTGAAGGGCCGGCTATATGCCGGCCCTTTTCATTTTTCCGACCACCGCCTCCGAATATCGTCATATCTGTCAAGCCGCTCCACGGGGCGGCAGCGACTTTTCGGTTGCCGGGCCGCGATTGCCTCTTTTCCATTCCGCCTGTTGCTGTATCCTTTTGAACGATGACCACTGACCTGATCGATCTGCGCGCGGCGACGACCGCGGATTGCGAGGCCCTTGCCGGAATTCATTGCGAAGCCTGGCTCGGTGCCTACCGCGGCGTTTTGCATGGCGTCGACCTGCAGAAGATGATTTCCCGCAGGGGGCTCGGCTGGTGGCGGGGCGCCCTTGCCCGCGGCGTCGACATCAAGATCCTCAGCATTGCCGACATTCCGGCCGGTTACGCCACTTACGGGTCCTGCCGGCTGCGCAATACCGGCATGGACGGCGAGATCTACGAGCTCTATCTGAAACCGGAATACCAGGGCCTCGGCTTCGGGCGTGTGCTGTTCGACAATGTCAGGGAAACCCTGGCGGCAAAGAACCTCGCCGGCCTTGCGGTGCAGGTTCTCAGCGACAATGAGCCGGCCCGCGCCTTCTACAAGGCGCTTGGCGGCCGGCTGGCGGCAAAATCCGGCTACAGGCTGGGCGGCAAGAGGCTGGAACTGTCGATCTACACCTGGCCTGTGACGGGAGCCTGACGTCTGGCGCTGGCGCGATCACACGGGAATGCCAGCCTCAGCCAAGATATTGCCGATCGTGACGGGTTCCCGGGACCAGTCGAAACGCCCGGTCGTCTTGTCCGCCGCCTGCCTGGCCGGCTCATTGGCGGTCTTGTTCGATTTCGTAACGATGCGGGTGATCTTGCAGGTACCGCCGCCGGGCCCGATCTGCGTGAACCGGCGCCATCCTGCCGTTTTCACTTTCCGGTGCGCGCGCAAACATACCTGCCTGCAGCTCTTCGCCCCTGGGTGCGCCATTTCGTTCATGCCGATCAATCCGACCTTTTGCGGCCACGTTCATCAATTAGGTGCAATGCAAAATAAGGGCTTGAACTTCGTTCAAGGGATTGCGATAGACGCAGCGACGATCAACAGGAGTTTGCAATGCGTATTGACGCCGTGCCGATTGGCAACAACCCGCCGGAAGACATCAATGTCATCATTGAGGTCTCCGTTGGTGGTGAGCCGATCAAATACGAGATGGATAAGGACGCGGGCGCAATGTATGTCGACCGTTTCCTCTATACCCCGATGCGCTACCCGGGCAACTACGGCTTCGTTCCGCACACGCTCTGCGGCGACGGCGATCCGATCGACGTGGTCGTGGTCAACCAGCGGCCGGTCGTTCCCGGTGCGATCATGAACTGCCGGCCGATCGGCGTCCTGCTGATGGAAGACGAGTCCGGCCAGGACGAAAAGATCATCGCGGTGCCGAGCCACAAGCTGACCAAGCGCTACGACGACATCAACGATATTTCGGATCTCCCGGACATCACCATGGCGCAGGTCAAGCACTTCTTCGAGCACTACAAGGACCTGGAACCCGGCAAATGGGTGAAGGTGACCGGCGTCGAGGGTATCGATGGGGCCAAGCGGCTGATCACCGAATCCATCGCCCGCGCCCGGAAGGAAGCAGCCGAATAAGCTGCCGTTTCGCGGAAAATCATCCGGGGCCGTAGCCGACGCTTACCGTTCGGCTGCGGCCTCGATGCGTTCCATGTCATGGTCCGAAAGGCCGAAGTGGTGGCCGATTTCGTGGATCAGGACATGAGCGACGACATCGCCCAGCGTTTCGTCCATGGCTGCCCAGTAATCCAGGATGGGCCTGCGGAACAGCCAGATCCGGTTGGGCATCCGGCCGGTGGCGAACAGATCGCCGCCTTCGGCCAGCCCGCTGCCCTCAAACAACCCCAGAAGATCATGCGGATCCTCGATCGACAGCGCGTCGAGCACTTCGTCGGGCGCATATTCCGCAAGGCTGATTTGCAGATGTCCGCAGCGCAGCAACAGATCGTCCGGGAGGCCGGCCAGCGTTTCACTCGCCATGGCCTCGAAATCGGCAAGGTCGGGAGCTCTCAGCTCCGACCAGTCACTGCGGCTGACGGGATGGATTGACGCCATTCTCATTCCTTTGGCCGCTTAAGTCGTTTTTCTTGTCACAACAGGTAGGTGACAACGAGATAAATCGCCAGTCCTATGGCAAACACAAGACCGAGACTGCGGCCGATGCGGGTGCCCCATACCTCGATCCGGTCGTCGTCGTCCTTGTCGCCGGCGCTCATGTGGCTTTTGGCCCGTTCGGCCATGCGCACGAAGGTGGACCCACCAATGGTCTCGCTGTCGGCCTGAATCCGGTCGAGAGTCCGGAGCGCTTCCTCGCGCCGTTCGTCCTTCGGGTGTCTTGGTCCGCTCATGATCCTAAATCTACAGCGTTCCGCCGCCGTTTCAACAGCGCGGCGGAAATGAGCGCGAGCCCTGCGAGCCCGGCCGAGGCGACGGCGTTCCAGCCTGCAAAGGAAAGGCCCAGCATGCGCCAACTCGCCTCCGTGCAGCTGACCACGCGGGTCGACTGCAATGCCTGCAGCATGTTTGTCGCCGAAGACGGCGCCGCGCTGCCGCCGCCGCAATCGTTCGGACCGTCCCAGAACTGCCATTCGGCCCCTGCCTGGTAGACACCAAGGCCCGCGCCGTAAGCGAATAAGGCGGCGACCACCAGAAGAACGGCCATGGCAAATCCCGTCCGCCTCAAGGCAATCAGCACCAGAGCCAGTGCCGTCAGCGGCAGGCCGGCATAATAGGGGATGCGCTGTTCGAGGCAGAGCTTGCAGGGAACATAGCCGCCGATCAGCTGAAAGCCCCAGGCGGCCGCGATGACCGCCAGGCCGCCGAGCAACAGCAGGCCGGTCAGATTTCTCGCCATTGTGTCATTAGCCATTACACCCTCGTCCGATCACACGTAGCGAAGCAGAACAAATCCGCCGACCAGCAGCACCACGAACACCGTGAACATGAGGCCGAGGCGCTTCTCGATGAAATCCCTGATAGGCGGTCCGAACAGGTAGAGCAACCCGGAGACGATGAAGAACCGCAGCCCCCTCGAGACGATGCTGGCCGCGACAAAGACCGGCAGGCTGAGACCGAGGGCACCCGATGCGATCGTGATCACCTTGTAGGGAAAGGGCGTCAGGCCGGCAATGAAGACGAACCACCAGCCATATTGGTGATAGATCTCCTTGAACTCCTCCACGAATCCCATCTTGCCGTAGAAGGTCAGTATCGGCACGGCGAGCTGTTCGAACAGGAACATGCCGATCACATAGCCCAGGATGCCGCCCGCCACCGACGTGACGGTACAAAGCAGCGCGTACCACCAGGCCTTCTCCCGGCGGGCGATCACCATCGGGATCAGCAGGATGTCCGGCGGGATCGGAAAGACGGAGCTTTCGATAAAGGAAATGGACCCCAAAGCAGCGGGCGCGCGTGGACCGGCGGCAAGGGCAAGGGTCCAGTCATAAAGGCGTCTGATCATGGCGCTCCGCTCAATTGCGTCAACCTAAACTCATCAGGCTCTAACCGCCGCCGTGGCAAAAGTCACCTGCGGAAATCCGGGAGTCAGGGCTAAATCCCGTGCAAAGCGAAAATAAGTCCGAAAGGAGAAGAATTCGGGCAGGCAGTAGCCATCAACCCCGCGCTCAGGCAGACGATCGCCGCTAGCGCACTGTAAAGATGGTGCCCCCCGCCGGAATCGAACCGGCACTCCCGAAGGAACGGGATTTTGAATCCCGCGCGTCTACCAGTTCCGCCAGAGGGGCAAACTGACACCGGAGGGGTGCGTATCATGCAGCTTTTGAGGATGCAAGCGGATAGAAACACCGCGCCCTCAAACAATCCACCGGACTTCCGGGCGCCGCGGCCCGCGGCAATGGCCGGCGGGCCGACCGGATCGGGCCGGCGGTTAACCCTGCTTTTACCTTGAGGCGAAAAACTGCAACCTTTCCGCGCACGCCCTGTGAAAACCCGCCGAAAATTAAGACGGTTTCAATTCACCCGCTTCCAGATTGAGTCAAAATTTCCGGAAGGGATGAGTTTATGGCGATAACGGAAGACGCGACTTCGCACAAGAAGCACAAAGACCGGGCGACAGGCCGCTCGGACGGTTCACAAAGCCTTCCCGAAAAGCTCGGCTTTCTGTCAGCCCCGGAAGCGCGCAGCATTCCGCAGACCGGGATCTTCCAGTTCGCCCAGCTCGACAAGAATGTTCTTGAGCCTTCACCGATCAACCCGGACTGGATCCTGGAAGGAAATCCGGAGGCGATGTGCAAGGAGTTATCCTCCTTGAGTGATCATCGAGGAAATACCTGTCATTGGTCTTGTACCTCGGGAAGATTCGACTGGCACTACGGATGGGACGAGGCTGTGCTGTTCCTGGAAGGTCTCGCAGAAATCACGGATGAAAACGGCAACGTTTATGTGGGGCAGCCCGGCGTGAGCCTATTTTTCCCTGCCGGAACATCTGCGGTGTGGCACGTTCCGAACTACGTCCGCAAGATAGCCTTCAATCACAACCCGGTACCTCGGTACCTGCACATCTTGTCCCGCATCGTAGACAAGACCTGGTCGAAAGTGAAAAGAACGACAGGCTGAATTCCCCGACACGAGTTCGCCTACTCAATGGCCCGGATCGTAAACGCAAGCATCTGCGATTTATTCCGGACAAGTAATTTTTGCCCGTCTGATCCACCACACAGACAACTCAACGCCAGGGGTGAGATCGCAGGGCCATCGGCGTTATGCCGCTGCTTACTCACATCGTGCTGCGTGACTCGCTTGACCAAATGAGCCGCGTCTGCTCATCAAATGGTTCAATTCAACCGAAAGACGCCCTAAAACTGCGAGATGAGCAAATCGGGACGTGAAATCGAGCTCAAGCTCGAACTGGATCCGGCCGCGCAGGATGTGATCAAACGCACCGGCACGATCGAAGGCTTCGCCGCCGGGCGTGCGGTCAGCAAGACGCTGCGATCGATCTATTTCGACACGTCCGATCAGGCCCTGCGCAAGGCCGGGATCTCTCTCAGGGTGCGCAAATCGGGCCGGAGCTGGCTGCAGACGGTCAAGATCGGGACGGGCGTCAAGGGTGGATTGTCCTCCCCCGTGGAAGCCGAACATCCGGTCACGGGCCGGGCGCTCGATTTTTCCGTCATTGACGATCCAGCCGTCACGGACAAGCTGGCGGAAACGATCGGAACGGCACGGCTGACCGAATGTTTCGAGACGGTGATGAAGCGAACGACCCGGCAGCTCACCCGGCACAGCGACGGCGCAAGGATCGAACTGGCGTTCGATACCGGAACCATTCTTGCCGGCAACGGCAGCCAGCCGTTGAGCGAACTGGAAATGGAACTGAAATCCGGGCCCAGCCTTGCCCTGTTCGAGGCGGCAAAGGCCGCCCTGAAGGACGCGCCCTTCCGGTTCTCGCCCTTCAGCAAGGCCGAACGGGGATACCGGTTCGCGGAGGGCCGGGAGCTGCAGGAAGACGCGCCCTGTTTCGCCGGCTCGCTCACCCTCGCAACCGGGATAAGTGTCGAGATCGCCTTCCGCGACGTGCTGCGCTCCTGCCTGGCCCAGATTTCGGAGAACCGGCTGGCGGTGCTGGCCGGCGACCACCCGCAAGGTCCGCACCAGTTGAGGGTGGGCCTGCGCCGGCTGCGCAGCGCATTCCGCCTGTTCAAGCCGGTCCTCAATCCGGCGACGATGGCGCCCCTGGACCGGGTCGCCCGTGCCATTGCCGCCGAAGCAGGCGCGTTGCGCGACCTCGACGTGCTGATCGACGAGATCGTGACGCCGCTGGCGGAAAAGGCGCCGGAAAGCATTTCCTTCCAGGCGCTGCTCGAACACCTGAGCGCGTCCCGCGGCGACGAGGCCCGCGAGGCCTTGAGGGGCCATCTCAGGTCCGCGGAAGTCAGCGGCTTTCTGCTCGACCTTGCCGCCTATACGGAGTGCCGGGGCTGGCTCGATCCGCAAAATCTGGACCAGAGCGCGCTGCTTGCCCAGCCGATCGAAACCTATGCCGGCAGGGCCATGGCCAAGCAGTGGAAGAAGGTCCTCAAATACGGCAAGCGCCTGGAGGACCTCTCGATCCCCGAACGCCACGAAATGCGCAAGGCGCTGAAAAAGATGCGCTACGGCGTGGAGTTCTTCGGCTGCCTCTACCCGCGCGACAGGGTCAAGCCGTTCCTGAAGCGCATGAAAAAGCTGCAGGACGTTTTCGGCTATCTCAACGACGTCGCCATGGCCGAGAAGCTGCCGCAGACATACGGCACGTCCGGCGAACGGCAAGCAATCCAGGCGATCGGCTTCGTCATCGGCTGGCACGAAGCGCAGAGCCAGGCCATGTGGCAGCACGCCAGGGGCTACTGGGAAGACACCCGGAAAACACCGAAATTCTGGAAGTGAAGGCTTCGTTTTGTTCGGAGGCTCATCACTGCAACTCGTGGTAGCCTCGGAATCAGAATCCGGGAGGGAGATCTTGCAGCATGGCGAAGATTGTTTTCGGAATGAACCAGTCCCTGGATGGCTATGTCGATCACGAGGGATTTGCGCCTGATGCCGCGCTCTTCCGTCACTGGATCGAGCACGTGCGCGGCCTGGCCGGCAGTGTGTACGGCCGCCGCATGTACGAGATCGTGCGCTACTGGGACGAAGACCTTCCTGAGTGGGATGCGGAGCAGCGCGCGTTTGCGGAGGCGTGGCGGCGCCAGCCGAAATGGGTCGTGTCGCGCACGTTGAGCTCCGTCGGCCCCAACGCCACACTTGTCGGGAACGACGTCGAGGACGTGGTCCGTGACCTCAAGGCGCGACTTGATGGGGAGGTTGCGGTCGCCGGGCCAGATCTTGCGGGAAGCCTGACCGATCTTGGTCTCATTGACGAATATCGCCTCTACTTCCATCCCGTCGTTCTCGGTCGGGGCACGCCGTTCTTCGCCGGTCCCCGGCCGCCTCTCCGCCTTGTGGCCAGCGATCGGATCGGCGAGGAGGCGATCAGATTGACCTACGTTCCTGCTTGATCCGCAAGTCGACGACAGCCCGCGCCGAGGCCTCAAGGCCGCTTCCGGGTGGCCGGCTGTCGTCGCGGGGCTTTCCGGCGTGGGCCGCGCCACGCGCGGTGGAGCCAGTTGCCGGAAACAGCCTCTGGCCCATATTCCCCAATACCGCTGCCTGTTTTGATGCGGATGAAATCAATCTGAGATGGGGAACAAAGATGCGACTGAAATCGATTTTCCTGGCGTCACTCTTCTTTACCACGCCCGCGCTGGCGGAGGACGTGGCCTATGAGGTGGACGGCGAAGCGTTCACCGGATATTGGGCGGAAGCAGAAAGCCCCAAGGGTCTGGTGCTGATCGTCCAGGACTGGGACGGCATGAACGACTACGAGCGTCAGCGTGCCGATATGCTGGCCGAGATGGGCTACAACGCATTCGCCCTGGACATGTTCGGCAACGATACGCCCACCGAAACCATGGATCACCGGCGTGCCGCGACCGGCGCGCTCTACCAGGACCGGGAGCGCATGAGGTCGCTGCTACAGGCCGGCATCGAACAGGCGCAGGAACGCTCCAGCGTCGATCAGATGGTGGTGATGGGCTATTGCTTTGGTGGCGCTGTCACGCTCGAAATGGCGCGCAGCGACGACATGGCCGGGATGGCCAGCGGCTTTGCGACCTTCCACGGCGGGCTGTCGACCCCCGAGGGCCAGTCCTGGGATGGAGACGAGCCTCCGCTCCTGATAATGCACGGCGGTGCTGACACGTCCATCACATTGCCGGATGTCGCCACCTTCGCCAGCGAACTGGAAGAGGCCGGCAACACCTACACGATCGAGATCTATTCCGATGCCCCACACGCCTTCACGGTATTGGGCTCGGACAGCTACCAGGAGCGGGCCGATACCGCCAGCTGGAATGCATTTTCGGACTTTCTGTCCAAACAGTTTCCTGGCTAGCCGGTGATTTGCGGCGGCGTTCCGCAGTGTCGCAAGATTGCGGGGCGCCGCACGCCAGCCAGGGCCGGGTCGCCAGGCGCCGGCAAAGCGACATGGCATTACCGGAAGCCAGGCAAACCCGCTTCATCCATGGAGCGGTGACAAGCGAGCGAGACGGCGAACGTCCACGCGGCCTGGCTCACACCCCGCCTCCATCAACAACAAGCTGCATCCGGTCGGCGGCAAGGCGTGCGCGCGTGTACTGGATCGGGCGGCCCGCCATATCGAGGTTCAGGCTCTCCACAACAAGCACCGGCTGCCCGAGGGCAAGGCCGAGCTGCCGGGCGTCCCGGGCTTCGACGAGTTCGGCCGTGATCCGCGTCTCCTTGCGCCGGTAGTCGTCGATGCCGGCTTTTTTCAGCGCCGCGGTGATCGACCCGCTTTCCGCGTAATCGGCAACGAAATTCGGCACGCGGGCCTGTTCGAACCAGCTGGTGCCGACAATCATCGGCACGCTGTCGGCAACGCGCAGCGTCGCCACCCGCAAGAGCGGCGTGCCAAGCGGAACGTCGAGCTGGTGGGCGAGCAGCGCGTCCGCCTCCTCGATCTCCGAGCCGATGAGCCGGCCGCTCGGCGACCGGTCCTGCCCGGAAACAATCTCCGAAAAACGCGTGCGCGGGCCGATCGGATAGCTCAGCGGAGCCGAGGCGACGAATGTCCCGCGCCCCTGGTCGGCCCGCAGGATGCCTTCCGACGTCAGCGCGGCGATCGCCCGGCGCACCGTGTGCCGGTTGACGCCGAAACGCGCGGCCAGCTCGGATTCGGGCGGCAGGCGCCGGTCCTTCTCGAAGGCGCCGCTGACGATTTCCGCCTTCAGCGTTTCCATGATCTGGCGCCAGACGGCAATGCCCGCGCTGCGGTCGAATGTGGTGA
Source organism: Roseibium salinum (assembly GCF_026240905.1). Lineage (NCBI taxonomy): Bacteria > Pseudomonadati > Pseudomonadota > Alphaproteobacteria > Hyphomicrobiales > Stappiaceae > Roseibium > Roseibium salinum. Next base: position 3,745,552 of record NZ_JAPEVI010000003.1, on the reverse strand, counting down.
TCGTCGTCATGCTCTCGTCATCAAATTTCGGTACCCAGGAGTCAACCTGATTATTTGTATAGACAAATAGACAAATCGAGTCTAGACAATACGCAGATTTGGCGACCCACCAATGACCGCCCCAGCAAAAAGGCGCGCTTCATGACCGAAACCACAGCCCAAGATCCAACCAAGAACGCTTCTGATGCCCGCCGGAAGATCATGGCGGCCCTGGCCGCGGCAACGCCCGAAGCCGTCGCCGAGAAGTTCCAGGCCCTGACCCCGCCCGCCTATGAACTGGTGCGCCAGCCGGAAACCGGACTGGTGATGGTGCGAGGCCGCATGGGCGGAACGGGAAGCCCGTTCAATCTTGGCGAGGTGACCGTGACACGCTGCGTGGTCCGCCTGGAAACCGGGGAAACCGGCAGCGCCTACAGCCTCGGCCGAAACAAGCAGAAGGCGCTGCAGTCGGCCGTGATCGACGCCCTGTGGCAGCGCCCGGATGCGCGCGGGCGGATCGAAAAAGACGTCATCGCTCCGCTCGAAGCCGCCCAGGCGGACGCCAAAACGACCGTCAGGGAGGAAACCGAAGCGACCAAGGTCAGCTTCTTCACCATGGTGCGGGGAGACAACTGATGACCATGTCCCACGATACCGCAGCCGCCACGCCGCTTGCCCCCGGTTTTCAGGACCCGGTTCATGACGCGCAGGCCTGCTTCCGCGCTATCATGAACGCCATGGCCCGGCCGGGAACGCTTCAGGCGGCAACGGCGACCGGCCTGACACCCCCGGCGCCGCTCACGCCGGTCGCGGCCGCGCTTGCGCTCACCCTCTTCGACTACGACACGCCGGTCTGGCTCGACCGGTCGCTGATGAAGTCGGAAGCGGTGAAGGCGTTCCTGCGCTTCCACACCGGCGCGCCGATCGTCACCGAACCGGTGGAGGCGGCCTTCGCCCTGGTCGGCGACCCGCTTTCGATGATCCCGCTGGCAGGTTTCAACCAGGGATCCGCCGAATATCCGGACCGCTCAACAACCGTCATCCTCCTTGGCCAGGACTTCGGCGCGGCACAGACCGTGACGCTGACGGGGCCCGGCATCAAGGACAGCCGGACCTTCGCATCCGGCCCGCTGCCGCCGGTCTTCTGGGATCAGGTCATCAGCAACAACAAGCAGTTTCCGCGCGGCATCGACGTGATCTTTGCCGGCGGCGACCAGATCGCCGCGCTTCCCCGCTCCACCCGCATCACGGAAGGCTGACCCAATGTATGTTGCCGTCAAGGGTGGCGAAAAGGCCATCCGCAACGCCCACAACCTTTTGGCCAGGCGCCGCCGGGGCGACACGTCCCTGCCCGGCCTGACCCTCGAACAGATCGCCCAGCAGCTCTCGCACTCCGTTGCCAGGGTGATGGGCGAAGGCTCGCTCTATGACGAGACGCTGGCCGCGCTCGCGATCAAGCAGGCGCGCGGCGACCTGATCGAGGCCGCCTTCCTGATGCGCGCCTATCGCACCACCTTGCCGCGCTTCGGCTACAGCCAGCCGGTCGACACGGGCCGGATGCTGGTCGAACGGCGGGTGTCCGCCACCTACAAGGATCTGCCGGGCGGCCAGGTCTTGGGCCCAACCTTCGACTACAGCCACCGGCTCCTGGATTTCGCCCTCGCGGCCGAGGACGACGGCGTGCAACCGCCCGTCGAGACGGCACCGGCGGAAGACGAAAGCATGCCGCGGGTGACCGACCTTCTGGGTGACGAAGGCCTTATGGAACCGGACCCGGTCTCCGATGAGGACGCGCCTGTCGGCGATCTCACCCGCGAGCCCCTGGCCTTCCCGGCGGATCGGGACCTGCGCCTGCAGAACCTTGCCCGCGGCGACGAGGGCTTTCTGCTCGCACTCGCCTATTCCACCCAGCGCGGCTACGGCCGCACCCACCCCTTCGCCGGCGAGATCCGCTACGGCGAGGTGGAGGTCGAGTTCTTTGCCGAAGAACTCGGCTTCGCCGTGACGCTCGGCACCATCAAGGTGACGGAGTGCCAGATGGTCAACCAGTTCCAGGGATCAGCCAAGGCCGCCCCGGCCTTCACCCGCGGCTACGGTCTGGTATTCGGCCAGGTGGAACGCAAGGCCATGTCCATGGCCATGGTCGACCGGTCCATGCGCTGGCAGGAACTCGGCGAGGAGCAGGTCGCCCCGGCCCAGGACGTCGAATTCGTGCTCTCCCATTCCGACAACATCCAGGCGACCGGTTTCGTCGAACACCTGAAACTGCCGCATTACGTCGACTTTCAGGCCGAACTCGACCTGGTGCGGCGCATGCGTGCGGAATGGTTCGAGAAACGCCGTCAGCAAGTAGAAGACGGCGACGCCGCGCAGGAGGCCGCACAATGAGCAGCGGCCTCAGCCATATCACCTTCATCGTCAACGATCTGGAGCAAACGACCCGACTGCTGAAAGACGTGCTGAAGGCCAGGGAGGTTTACGCCAGTGGCGAGAATACGTTCTCCCTATCTCCGGAAAAATTCTTTCTGGTCGGAGATGTCTGGATCGCGATCATGAAGGGCGAAGCGTTGCCTGGGCGGACCTACAATCACGTGGCGTTCAAGATCGAGGACAGCGAGTTTGATGACAGGCTGGCCGCAATCGAGCGACTCGGTCTGGAAATCAAGCCACCCAGACCGCGCATCGAGGGCGAAGGCCGGTCCATCTACTTCTACGACAACGACAATCATCTCTTCGAGCTGCATACGGGCACGCTGGAAATGCGGCTCGAAAACTATCGCCAAATCCTGCAAGAGCGGAGGTCCGCCGAATGAATGGCACGGCTGAGATCTACGGCCAGGGGGAATACAACTTCGCCTACCTGGACGAACAGACCAAACGCATGATCCGACGCGCGATCCTGAAGGGCATCGCCATACCGGGCTACCAGGTTCCCTTCGCCTCGCGCGAGATGCCGATGCCCTATGGATGGGGCACGGGCGGCGTGCAGGTGACGGCCTCGATCCTGGGCAAGGACGACTGCCTGAAGATGATCGACCAGGGCTCGGACGACACGACCAACGCCGTATCCCTGCGCGGCTTTTTCGAAAAGACCGCCGGTGTCAAAACCACGTTCGAGACAGCCGAGGCGACCATCATCCAGACCCGCCACCGCATTCCGGAAAAGACGCTCACGGAAGACCAGATCCTGGTGTTCCAGGTGCCGATCCCCGAGCCATTGCGCTTCCTGGAGCCGCGCGAGACCGAGACGCGCAAGATGCACGCCCTGGAGGATTACGGCCTCATGCATGTAAAGCTCTACGAGGATATCGCCAGGAACGGCCACATCGCGACCACCTATGCCTACCCGGTCAAGGTGAACGGCCGCTATGTGATGGATCCCTCGCCCACGCCGAAATTCGACAATCCCAAGATCGACAACATGGCCGCGCTTCAGCTTTACGGCGCCGGCCGGGAAAAACGCATCTATGCCGTGCCTCCCTATACCAAGGTGAAGAGCCTCGACTTCGAGGACTACCCGTTCGAAATCCAGAAATTCGACAAGCCCTGCGGGCTGTGCGGTGCGGAGAATGTTTATCTCGACGAGGTCATTCTCGATGACAGGGGCGGGCGCATGTTCGTCTGTTCCGACAGCGACCATTGCGAGGAGCGCCGGGCCGAGGGCCATCTCGGCCCCATGGCGGCGGATCCCGCCGCGGCGCAGATCGGCGGCGCGAAGACAGAGGAGACAGCCGGATGAGCGTCTTTCAATCGGATGAACCGCTCCTGCAGGTTCATGACGTCACCCGCTATTACGGCGACCGGATCGGCTGTTCGAATGTCTCCTTCGATCTGTGGCCCGGCGAAGTGCTGGCGGTCGTCGGCGAGAGCGGATCGGGCAAGACGACCCTGCTCAACTGCCTTTCCACCCGCCTGGCACCGACCGCCGGCGCCATCGAGTACCGCATGCGCGACGGCACCATGCGCAATCTCTACCAGCTAACCGAAGCCGAAAGGCGCCTGCTGATGCGCACCGACTGGGGCTTCGTGCACCAGAACGCCGCCGACGGGCTGCGCATGAACGTCTCCGCCGGCGCCAATGTCGGCGAGCGGCTGATGGCCGTGGGCGAGCGGCACTACGGCAATATCCGCTCCACGGCGGATGACTGGCTCGGCCGGGTGGAAATCGAAAGCGACCGGATCGACGACGATCCGCGCTCCTTCTCCGGCGGCATGCGCCAGCGCCTGCAGATCGCCCGCAATCTGGTGACCCGCCCCCGGCTGGTGTTCATGGACGAGCCGACCGGCGGTCTCGACGTCTCGGTTCAGGCGCGCCTTCTGGACCTCCTGCGCCGGCTGGTGGCCGATCTCGGCCTGTCCGTGGTGATCGTCACCCACGATCTGGCCGTCGCCCGGCTGCTGTCGCACCGGATCATGGTGATGCGCCACGGCAACGTCATCGAAAGCGGCCTCACCGACCAGGTGCTGGACGACCCGCGCGAGCCCTATACGCAGTTGCTCGTCTCTTCCATTCTCCAGGTGTGAGGAAAATCCAGATGGCTGTCCGTCTCTATCTCAACAATGTCGGCAAGTCGTTCACCATGCATCTGCAGGACGGCACCGTCATTCCCGTGGTCGAAAAGGTCGAATTCTCGGTCGATGCCGGAGAATGCGTGGTTCTCGGCGGGCCGTCAGGTGCCGGCAAGAGCTCGATCCTGAAAATGATCTACGGCAATTACCGCTGCGACGAAGGCCAGATCCTGGTCACGCTCGGCGACGAAATCGTCAACGTGGCCGGCGCCCAGCCGCGCGAGATCCTGAAGCTGCGCGAAAATACCATCGGCTATGTCAGCCAGTTCCTGCGCACGATCCCGCGTATCTCGGCCGAAGATGTCGTCGCCGAACCGCTGATCGCCCAGGGCACGAGCGAGGCGGAAGGCGTCGACGCCGCCCGCACACTGCTCGCCCGGCTTAACGTGCCGGAGCGGCTGTGGGGCCTGCCTCCGGCAACGTTTTCCGGCGGCGAGCAGCAGCGGGTCAACATTGCCCGCGGCTTCATCGCTCACTATCCGATCCTGCTGCTGGACGAGCCGACCGCCTCGCTCGACGCGGCCAACCGCGCCGTCGTCGTCCGGCTGGTGGAAGAGAAGAAGGCCAGGGGCGTCGCCATGGTCGGCATTCTGCATGACCAGGACGTGCGGGAGGAAATCGCCGACCGCATTATCGACGTCACCCGGTTCAGCACGGAGGCCGCGGCCTGACGGGAACCGGAGAGGAAAGTCTTGCGGGCGGGCGCGAACTGTCACAGAAAGGGCGTCGCCCGTCTTTAGGCCGTCATGTCGCCAAGCCGCGATTTGTCCGGGCCACTTTTCTCCGGGCCATCATTTCGCGGACCCTTCTCGGGTCAACCCCATTTTAGAACCGTGACACCATGCGCTACGCCATCTATTTCGCCGCCGATGCCGACGACCGCCTGATGCAGCTGGGCAATGCCTGGCTTGGCCGCGACCCGTTCAGGGGAACCGACCTGCGGCAGGCGGCCATGCCCGGCCTGACGGCTGCGCAGGTTCAGAGCCTCACCTCCAGCCCGCGCCGCTACGGATTTCACGGCACGCTGAAGGCGCCGTTCACCCTCCGCGCCGGGGAGAGAGAACAAGCGCTCCTGGAAGCCTGCGAGGCCTTTGCCGGCGAGATTGCTCCCTTCAATATCGAGGGGCTCGATGTCAACCGGCTCGGAAAATTCCTGGCCCTGACGCCGAACCAGCCGGAAGCCGCGCTGAATGGTTTTGCGGCGCTGTGCGTGCGCAGCTTCGAGCCCTTCCGCGCACCGCTGACGGAGGCGGACCTGGAACGCCGCCGCAGGAGCGGGCTGACGCCCAGGCAGGACCTCTATGTGACCGAGTGGGGCTATCCTTACGTTTTCGACGAATTCCGCTTTCACATGACCTTGTCCAACAAGCTGGAGGATGAGGCGCAAGCCGGTCTGTTGGCGGACGCCGCCAGAACCTTTTTTGCCGAGGTAACAGGCCATCCGCGGCGCTGCGGCAGCTTCGGCCTTTATGTCGAGCCGGAAGCCGGCGCCCCGTTTGACGTGCATACGGTGTTCAGGCTCACCGGCACGACCGCACCTTTGGAAGCAGCCCCTGATGCCGGCCGCCTCACCCGCAAGGAGACCCTATGAGTACGCACCCGAAAGTCTTCAGGAACGCCAGGCTGGTTCTGGCCAACGAGGTCATCGACGGATCGCTGACGGTGGATGCGGCCGGCCGCATCGGCGACATCTCCGCGCCGACCGGAGCCGACGGACATGATTGCGAGGGCGACTACCTGCTGCCCGGTCTGGTCGAGTTGCACACCGATCATCTGGAAACCCACTACGCCCCGCGCCCGAAAGTCCGCTGGAATGCGGTTTCGGCCGTTCAAGCCCATGACGCCCAGATCGCCTGTGCCGGTATCACCACCGTCTTCGACGCGCTGCGGGTCGGCATGGATGAGGATGCGGATCTGCGCTACACGGACATGCGCATTCTGGCGGATGCGATCGAGACCGGCCAGAAGGAACAGCGCCTCAGGGCCGATCACTTCATCCACCTGCGCTGCGAAGTGTCCGCTCCGGACGTTCTGGAGGCTTTCAAGGTGTTTGAGGATGATGACAGCATCCGGCTGATTTCCCTTATGGACCACACGCCGGGCCAGCGCCAGTTCGTCTCGCTCGATTCCTACCGGATCTACTATCAGGGCAAGAAGGGCTTTTCGGACGCCGAGATGGACGAGTTCATCACGCGCCGTCAGGAACGCGCCAGCGGCCTGGCGCCGCAGAACCGCAAGGATCTCTCGGCCATTGCGGGCAAGCGCGGCATCACCATTGCCAGCCATGACGACGCCACGCGCGATCACGTCGACGAAGCCATCGAACTCAATACCAGGATCGCCGAATTCCCGACGACGTTCGAAGCCGCCAGGGCGTCGCACGAAGCCGGCATGGCGGTGCTGATGGGCGCGCCCAACGTGGTGCGCGGCGGCTCCCACTCCGGCAATATCTCCGCAGCTGAACTGGCGGAAGCCGGATATCTCGACGTGCTCTCCTCGGACTATGTACCGGTCTCGCTGATCCAGGCGGCCTTTCAGCTGGCCGAAGACATCGAGGCGATTTCCCTGCCGAAAGCCGTCGCCATGGTGACCTCGACCCCTGCAAGGGCCATCGGCCTCACGGACCGCGGCGTGCTGCAGCCGGGCCTCAGGGCGGACCTCATCCAGGTCAGGCTTGCGGGCGGCATTCCGATCGTCCGCGGGGTCTGGCGGGAAGGACGGCGCGTTGCCTGACACCGTGAAGGACACATCGGAAAAGCTCGGCCCGGGCCGCATGGTCCTGGTCGTCGGCCCCAGCGGCGCCGGCAAGGACACGCTGATGGCGGCGCTGAGGGATCGGCTGGAACACCGCGACGACGTTATCTTCGCCCGGCGCGCGATCACCCGCCCGGCCGACGCCGATGCCGAAGACCACGACACGCTGAGCCAGGCGGAGTTCGAGCGGCTGGTTGCCGCTGGCGAGGTCGCGCTTTCCTGGAAAGCCCATGGTCTCGGCTATGTCATCCCGAAACCCTATGACAATGTCATCGCCTCCGGCGGCACGGTCATCGCCAACGGCTCCCGCCGCGTCCTGAAACGGGCCGCGGAGAAATACGAGAACGCCTGCGTTCTCCTGATCACCGCCCCTGTCGAGGTACTGGCCGAACGCCTGGCGGCCCGGGGCCGGGAAAGCAGGGAAGACATCCTGGCGCGCCTGGAACGGGCTGACCTGGAGCCGGACAACGTTCCCAACCTGATCCGGATCGAAAACACAGGCACGGTCGAGACAGCCGTCGCGACGATGATGGACGCCCTGGGCTTTTAGAGCGTAACGCGGGACCAGCGGAACTAGTCCGGACGAATGCAGGGCAAGCTGCGCGCGGATCTGGAATGACGGTGTATCAACCGGGACGCGCTCTAATTCTCGTTCTCGTCCTCTTTCTTTTTCTTGCCCAGAAAGGTGCCCAGCAGACCGGAGGGCAGGCCGAAGCCTTCTTCAACGGCTTTGAGGACTTCCTCATCGTCCACCTCGCCGTCGATGACTTTCTGAACATCGATCTGCGTGTTTCCGCCGGTCGCGCGCTCGATGACCTGGTTGGCGGTGTCGACCAGTTGCTCCGACGGATCCTTTTTGCCCTGAAGGATCGAGATCAGTTCACCGCCGGATTTCTGCAGCTGCTCGTAGGCGGCTTCGGGATCTTCCAAGATCCCCTTTATGTCCGGATAGATGCGCGGATCACTCCACGAGCCTTCGATCACGATCGGCACGCCCAATCCGGCAAGTTTCTTGTCTTCGCCCTTGCGGCGCGGCTGCGGCGCCTGGCCCTGCAGGGTGGGCACGATTCTCGGTTCCACGCGCAAGGCAAGCCTTTTCGCCGGCATATCCGTCGTGCCCTTGCCGGTCATGTGCAGCAAGGGGCCGACAAGCAGCAGGTCTTCCGTCCGGGCGATGCCGTTTTCGATCAGGAAGGTTGCTTCGAGCGTACTGAAGTCGGTCTTCGCGGACGGGTTTTCCTGCCAGCCCAGCAGGGTGTCGATGGAAAGCCCGCGCACCATCTGGGGTATATTGATGCCGCGCAACGCGCCATCGGCGAACTGATAGCTCGCCGTGCCGTTCAATCCCTGGACGAGCGCCTGCTCGCTGGCGCCCTGCGACGTCACGTCGAGGTCGATGGCCGCCTTGCCCTCGATCCAGTCGAACTCCGCTGCGTCCCGCAGCAACGGATAGGCATTCAGTTGGGAGAGCGAAACCTTTGCGGCAATCTCGGGCGTTGCCGCCGCGCCGTTCAGCGTCACGGTGCCCGTGCCGGAGCCGCCATAAAGCGAGAGGTTCTCGAGATTGGCCGTCAGGACGCCGTTCTCAATGGTGGTCGAGAGGGCGCTTTCGTCGATCTTGATCTTGTCCCAGCGGATTTCGCGGGTGGTCACCTTGAAATCGACATCCACCGCCTGCAGGCCGGAGAAATCAATCGCCGCCGTGCTCCAGCCGGAGGGGCCGGATCTCTTGCCGCCATTTCCGCCGTTTCCACTACCACCGCCGGAAGACGAAGACGGCCTGGATGCGCCTTCGCCCGCTCCGGAAGGGTCGCCGAGATAGGGATCGAGAACCAGTTCGCGTAGCGCCAGACGTGCGGTGACCTTGGGCTTCTTGCCGAGCACGATCTTGCCGTTTGCCTCGCCCGACGTGTCGTCCAGCGTGAAGCGGGTTTCCTCGAACGTGATCGCCTCGCCCTGCATTCCGAAGATGCCGGACGCCTTGAAGGTCTTCAGACCGCCGCCCGCGCCGATCGGCTGGCCCATCCAGGCCATCAGCCCGCGCAGATCGGCCGTCTCCAGCCGCACCGCGCCGTCGAGATTTCCCGACATCGCCGCCCGGCCGTCAAAGCCGGCACTTACCCGGTTGCCCTTCAGGCTCACCGAGAGGGGAGCCGCGTCGCCCGCCAGCAGCCGCGCCGTGTCCGCCTCGCCCGTCAGGCTGAAGGCTTCCCCGCGCCAGGAGAGCGCTCCGCTCAACGCGATCGGCTCCTCGAGCCCCTGCAGATCCACCTCCATGGCGAGATTGGTCAGCCGGTCCGCTTCCGGGTCACCGCCGACGGCGGATGCCAGCCCGAGGCCCCCGATCTCGCCGTCCGCAATCGAGATGGAACCGTTGATATCGAGCCCGGCCACCAGTTCCTCGGCGGTCAGGCCGACGGTCTCAAAGCCAAGGTCGGCACTCAGTTTTCCGCTGGCCGGAAGATCCCGCCCGGCAAGCAGGAGCAGGTCGGCAATCGATCCGTCTTTCAGGATCAGCCGCCCGGATACCTCCGGCACCAGTCCGGCAAGATCGGCCTCCGCCGCGCCGCCGAGAGACAGCTGGCCGAGGGTGAGATGAAGATCGGCGACCGAAACCGCCGCTTCGGTTCCCGATACTTTCGCGTTCACGGTAAACGCACCCGGATCCGTGGCAAGCTCCTGTCCGGCAAGCGCGGCCAGTGCCTTCAGGGAGGGACCGGATCCTTCGACCGCCAGTTCCCCGCGCACCGGCGCCAGTCCGGTTTCACCCGAAACCTCTATCGTGTTTTCGCCGGAGGATACCGTCAGGTTGACCGGTGTTTGCTCGCCCGCCGCCAGACCAAGCGGATTGGTGAGGTGCCCGGCAACATTGAAGGGAATGTCCTGCAGCGTGAAGCTGGACGCCAGAGAAACGTCCCCGGCAAGATCCGGTGCCTGCAAGGTCAGGTTCAGACCGCCGATCCTGACCGGCTGGTCCGAGGATTGATCCCTGTAGGTGACCGTGCCGCCGGTGATCTCAAGGCTGTCGACGCCAATGCTCTTCAGATAGCCTTCCGAAACCTTCTGCTGTTCGGGGGCGGCGGGCGCCTCCTGCGGTGCCGTTTCGCCGGCTGGGGAGGCAACGTCTCCTTCGCCGGAAGCCGTGACCGCTTCCTCAAGCGGCAGGTCCTTGCGCGGCTCCCAGCTGGTGGTGCCGTCCGGCCCGACCTCCAGGTAGATGTCCGGCTTGTCGAGCGCGATGCCCGTCACCCGGATATTGCCGGATACGAGGCCGCCCCAGGCGAGACCGAACTCGACGCGCTCCGCCTTGGCAAATTCGATTCCGTCGGCCCCCGCCTCACCGGAGAGGCCGACATTCTCCGCGACAAGGGAAAAACCGGGCAGGAGCGACAGGGACACCGGCCCGTCCAGCCGGACGCGCCAGCCCAGTCGCTTATCGACTTCCGCCACGACCTGCCGCTTGATCTCGTCCTTGGGCAGGAATAGCGGCGCCACCAGAACGATGGTCGCCAGCACGAACACAAGGCTGCCCAGTCCGATCAAAAGCCGTCGCATATTCAGCGTCTCCCTTTCGCGAATCGGTCCAATGTAGACCAATCCCGGCGCAAAGATGCCTGTCGAATTTGACAAAAGCGGGAAAGGCACCTGCGTCGAGCTTTATCCGAACGCGGCCCGTATCTCAATCAGGACAAGGCAAACATGTGATTGTCCCAGGAAACGCCCGGCGGACGGGAAAGCACTTCGGCGGGCGCCGACGGACCGCTCACCAGCGACAGCGCACCGTTTCCATCCGAAATCAGAAAACTGCCCTGGTCGATCGGCGCGACGCCGCAACCGTCCGCGATCGCCTGGGCGCCTAGGAAGGCACCGGTGCCGGCGTGCCAGAACAGCGTTTGCCCGCCGCGCGGCGCCGAGGTTGCAATCACATCGCCCGCCGCATTCGCGGTGACCGAGCCGATGTAATTTTGAAGCCCTGATGCGACCGGTCCGGGAATGGCGGCCGGTATCGGGGCTTCATCGCGGGAAAAGACAGCAACCAGCGGCGGCGTCTCGCTCTCAGGTCCCTGGAATTGCCCGCCGACCCAGACCCGGCCGGCACCGTCCAGCGCCATGTGCCGGAGCGACAGTTGATGAAGCGAGGTCTCCAGCGCGTGGCTGGCGAGCAGATCCCCCGTCCCGGCGTCGAGAAAGACCACGGAGGGCGCCATCGTGCCGAGGTTCAGTTTCTCCCGTCCCCTCTCCGGATGGGTTTCGATGCCGCCATTGGCGACAATCAGCGTGCGGCCGTCGGCAGACAGAAGAATATCGTGCGGACCGACCCCATGGGTCTCCAGTTCGCCGACCCGGCGGGTCTCACGGCCGCTGGCATCGTAGACACCGATGACGCCCCGCGTTGCGGCATAGTCGTTCTCGACCGCGTAAAGCAGCCGGCCATCGGCGGAAAAGCAGCCGTGGCCATAGAAGTGGCGCCCCGGTTCCGATGTCAGCAGTTCCGGCCGGGTGTCGGCGAAGGGGCGGACGACGACCGCAAAGGTTCCGGGGCGCCTGGCAAAGGCGGCAAACCGGGACCGGTCCGGCGCGACCGCAATGCCGTGCCCTCTTCCGGGCAGGGAAATTTCGGCAAGGATCTGGCCGAGATCGTCCACAATGGCGATGCCGAAATCGCCATTCGCCTTTCGGAAGGCGCTGGCGAAGATCGGCACCCCCGCGGCGGCCTCCCGGCTCAACAGACTTTCAGCCAGCGTCGATCGGCCGAAGGCCGGCAGGGCCGCAAGACTGCCCAGCGCCGAAAGAAAACTTCGACGGGACAAGGCCCGTGCCGTGGAAGGCCGCTTTGCCATCAGTCACCGTCCAGCGAATTGAAGCCGCCCGCCAGCCCCAGGGCGCCGGCCAGTTCCAGCGCCACGGTGTCGCGGATGGATTTCACCGTGATCGCCAGCACGGCGGCCTGGTCGTAGCCGCCCTCTTCATCGAATGTCTGCCTCAACGGCGGCTCGAGCCTGTCCAGGTAGGTTTGCGCATTGTCGAATTCGAAACGCAAGGTGCCGGCGATCCAGCGGAAATCCTCAGGCGTCCTGCGCTCAAGGTCGAAGCCGAGGAGAGCATCGCGAATACCGCCGAGTTCGCTCGACAGGTAAAGCACGCCGTTGCCCGAGCGGGAAAACGGGAAACGATGCGGCCTCGCCTTTTCCGCGGATGCGCCGAGCGCCGGCAGAAGATCCTGGTCCCGCACGATGATCAGCCCGGTTACCAGCGCATTGAAGACCGTCTCCATCGCCTCCTTGGACGAGCGGAAGGCCTCGCTGTCCGGTCCGGCCGAAAGCAGCACGGCACTGTAGCCGTCCGGATCGGCCCAGGCAGCGGCGAGAGCGGCGGCGATGGAGGCGACGTTTTCGGAAATCGCCTGCGCGTAGCCGCAGGTGTAATCCCTGTCCGCGTCCGGCTGCCCCAGAACGACGCTGCCTTCCTTGTCGAACGCGATCAGTTGCAGGGCCGTCAGGCCCTGAACGGCAACGCTCTTGCTCTTGAGGCCGTCGGCCGAAAGTGCATCGGGTTGCTTTTCCGCGTAGATCTTGCGGATCTGGCGCTGCGCGATGCCGCGCGGATCCGGCAGAAAGGCGAGGCGGTTCAGCCGGTCGTCATCGAGCAGCGGACCGAACCTCAGGAAATGCACCCGGGCGAAGCCGCGCAGCGTTTGCGCATAAGCGGCCTTGAAGCTGTCGGCGGCTTGCGCATCCGTATCGCTGCAGACGGCGGCCACGCTCGCGGGAAGAGCCGCGGCAGCTTCGGCGAACTCCGCCGTTGCCGGACGGATGTAATTCGAAATCATCCGCTCCAGCGGCGGATTGAAATCCGCAGCCATGGCGGGCAGGGCTGAACACGCGGCAAGGGCCGCCAAGACAAGCTGGCGCATCACAAGGACTCCAGGAACCGGATGAGAGACTGGCGGTCCCCGGGCGTCAGCGCAACGACTTTGTCCCGGGCCTGGGCCGCTTCGCCGCCGTGCCACACAATGGCTTCCAGCAGATTGCGCGCCCGCCCGTCATGCAGGAACCGCGTATGATTGTTGACCGTGCGCGTCAGCCCGATGCCCCAGAGAGGCGGCGTGCGCCATTCACGCCCGCTCGCGTCTCCGACAGGGCGGTTGTCGACCAGGCCCTCGCCCATGTCATGCAGCAGCAGGTCGGTATAGGGCCAGATGAGCTGAAACCGGTGGGCCGGGTTTTCGGCGTCGCGGCTGGTCACGAATTTCGGGGTGTGGCAGGCAGGGCAGCCCGCCTCGTGGAAAATCTGCTTGCCTTTGAGGACCGCCGGATCGTCCACGTCGCGGCGCATCGGCACGGCAAGGTTCTCCGAATAGAAGGTCACCAGGTCCATGATCGGGTCCGGCACTTCGGAGAGGCCGAGACGCACCTGCTCACCGTGGGGCATGGCGCGGCAATCGATCTGTGCCTGGGTGCAGTCGCCGTAATTGTCCGGCGTGTCCGGCGAGCTTATGCCGATATCTCCCGAAAAGGCGGCCGCCGTCTGGGCCCGGATCGTCGGCGTCGAGGCCTTCCAGCCGAACCGGCCAATGGCGGTCTCGCCGCTCGCCGGATCCGGCACATGGCTGATCCTGCCGGAGATGCCGTCCCCGTTGGCGTCCTGCGGATCGGCCAGCGCCGCAATGTCGCCCGGGTGGATCGCCTGCAACAGGCCGAGCCCGATCATCGGCGGCGCCACGCGCGGGGACACCATCGTGTCCGCATGCATTTCGCCGTAGCCGAGGTCGCGGATGCGGTAGACCGGCTTTTGAAGGGTAACTGTCTCGCCGCCGTTCAGCGGCACCTCGATGTCTTCCAATTCGATATCGAACCGACCTTCCCCCTGAAGACCGGGCACGGCAAAGCCCTGGAACTGACCGCCATAGACCGGCTCTGGAACAAACAGGATCTTGCCGTCGGCAAGCGCCCGGCGCTGTTCGTCCGTCTGCGGGGGAATGGAAAGCCGCAGGAAAAGCGACACCGCTTCGTCCCCGGGACGCGGCGGGCGGCCGCGCCCGTCCTTCAGATGGCAGCCCTGGCAGGACCGGGCGTTATAGAGAGGCCCGAGACCGTCGGACGCTTGTGTGGAGGAAGGCGAAGACGCCCAGAGCTTCTTGAATATCCCGTTGCCAAGCTTGAAGGTCTGTTCTTCTTCGAAGGTGAGGTTGGCATTCGACAGGGAAAACGCATTCCGGTCCGGTCGCCGGGTCGACGTTCCCGCCCCGCCCTGCATCGGCTCGAACGATTCGGGCGTTTCGAAATCGGCCGGCGGCCGCAGCACGCTGGCGGCTTTTTCGCGGTCCGCGGGCGTCAGGTCGTCCCGGTGGGAGAGCGGTTCTTCTGCGGCGGCCGTACCCGCCGCAAGACAGATGATGACGGCGCCGAGCAAAGCGCCTGGATTTGGGAACACGCCCATTGTCGCATCCTGATTGTCCTCCGCGCTCTCCGTTCGCGGAAGGATTGACGGTCTGGCGGCAGATGGCCACCGCCTGACAGATGTACGCCGCGTCCCGGCAGGACGCAGGAAATTCCGGATGACTTACTGGAAGACGGCGGTCGGATTGTCCAGGCTGTCGGACCCTTCGAACGCGATGTCCTCGAGTTCCAGCGCCTTGACAACGCGCTCGATGGACCTGGTCTGGTCGATCAGGGCATCGATGGCGGCCTGGACGACGGCATTGCCCTCTTCATTGCCCTCGCCGATCATCTGGTCATAGGCTTCGCCGCCTTCCGCACGGGCCTTCATGGCTTCGAAGGCCGCCAGGGTTGCATCCAGCTTGGCCTTCATTTCCGCTGCCAGTTCCGGATCCTTGTCCTCCACCAGGCTCGCCAGCGACGGGCCGGAAACATCATTGCCCAACGGGCTCTTGTATTCGCCGAAATAGACGTTCCGGATGCCGACCACGTCATTGTAGTGAGACATGTGGGTGTTGTCGGAGAAGCAGTCGTGCTCTTCTTCCGGATCGTGCAGCATGAGGCCGAGCTTCATGCGCTCGCCCGCCAGTTCGCCATAGGACAGGGAGCCCATGCCGGTCAGGATGGTGGCAAGGCCGCCGGCATCGCCTTTGGCCGAGAGTTCCTTGCGGGCTTCCCCGCCGCGTGCCCAGGCGGCAGCCATTTCTTCCAGATCCGAGATCAGCAGATCGGTCGCGGCCTGCAGGTACTGGATGCGGCGCTCGCAATTGCCGCCGGTGCAGTTGGCCGGATCGAAATCGGTGGCCGGACGGTTGCCGGCGCCCGCATCGGTGCCGTTCAGGTCCTGCCCCCAGAGCAGAAACTCGATCGCATGATAGCCGGTGGCGACATTTGCCTCGACTTCACCTGCTTCCTGCAGACTGTCGGCCAGCAGGGCCGGCGTAATCGTGCCGGCGTCGATTGTCTCGCCGCCGACTTCCAGGCTCGGATTGGCGATCACGTTGGCGGTATAGAAGACGTTTGCTTCGGAATCTTCGCCGTAGGACGCGTCAACATAATCGATCAGTCCCTCGTCGAGCGGCCAGGCATTCACCTTGCCTTCCCAGTCGTCGACGATGGCATTGCCGAAACGGTAGGCTTCGGTCTGCTGATAGGGATTGCGCGCCGCGATCCAGGCAGCGCGGGCGGCTTCCAGGTTGGCTTGCGTCGGCTCGGCGACCAGCGCATCGACGGCGTCCTTGAGCGTCATGGCGCTCTCGAGCAGATCTTCATATGCGGCCTGAGCGACATCGCCATAAATCTTGAGGACCTCGGCAGGTGTTGCAGCCAGTGCCGGGGTAACGAACAAGGCTGTTGCGGCCATCAGGCCGAGCTTGAAGGAATTCATCGTCCCATCCCAATTTATTGAGCCGCCTGCTGCCTGGCGGGCGCCTTGCGCAGACGAATACTGAATGTTTTGCTGGTATCGAGCTACCATACACGCGTCGTGTCAAACATTTTATGAGGCTCCTAGTCAAGTTTTAAATTCGAAAGAAATCAATACTTTAGAATAATTCCAAAATACTGAGGTGGAAATGCCTGAAATTAAATCCCACTTCGGGAACCTAATGCGGTCTTCAACCCTTTGATGCTCAAGAAGGTTTGGTATAGCTATTGAACTGGCTGAAAAAAGGGCCGCCGGATAACGGGAATAACACTCATGCTCAACGCGCTGAAAAGCTTTGTCCGCGAACTGACTTTTGGCGACAGTGGTAACAAGACCTTTGCTGAAGACGACAAGCGTCTGGCGGCGGCCGCGCTGTTGTTCCACCTGATCGACATTGACGGGGTCATCGACGACAGCGAAAGCGAAAAGCTTCGCCAGATCCTGAAAAAACGCTACGAGCTGACCGACAAGGAAACCACCGAGCTGATCGCCGCCGCCAAGCAGCGCGACGAGGAAGCGGTGGATCTTTACGGCTTCACATCCGTCCTCAAGCGCACCACTGACGAAGACGAACGGCTCGCCATTGTCGAGATGATGTGGGAAATCGTCTACGCGGATGGCCACGTCCATGAGTTCGAGGACAACACCATCTGGCGTGTTGCGGAACTTCTCGGCGTGTCCACGCGGGACCGGATGACGCTGCGCCACAAGGTTGCCAACACGGCTCCCGAAGAAAACGAAACCGAGTAGCGGTTTTCGCAGTCTGCACCCGATTTTCGCTGACCTGCCGATAATTCGGTCAGGACGGCGGCCAGCAGGACTCGATTTTTGAGCCGCTCTGGATCATATTAAGATCATGTTCTTCCAAACTGATCTTGCGAAAAACCGTCCAAAGGTTCTGGTGGTTCTTCACCAGGAACACTCATCGCCCGGCCGGGTTGGCCACGAACTGGTCAAGCGGGGCTTTACCCTCGACATCCGCAAGCCGCGTTTTGGCGACATGCTGCCGGACACCTTGTCCCAGCACGCCGGCGCGGTGGTTTTCGGCGGGCCGATGAGCGCGAATGATCCCGACGCGTTCCTTCACAAGGAAATCGACTGGATCGAGGTGCCCCTGCGGGAGGAAAAGCCGTTTCTCGGCATCTGCCTCGGCGCGCAGATGATGGTAAAACAGCTCGGCGGAACGGTGACCGGCCACAATGACAGCCTGGTCGAAATCGGGTACTACCCGCTGCAGCCGACGGAGGCCGGACGGAACTTCATGGACTGGCCGAGCAAGGTCTATCAATGGCACCGGGAAGGCTTCAGCCTGCCGAAGGGCGCCGAGTTGCTGGCCACCGGCCCGACCTATCCCAACCAGGCCATCCGGTACGGCTCCTCGGCCTTCGGCATCCAGTTCCACCCGGAACTCACGCACCAGATGATGGTGCGCTGGACCACGAAAGGCGCCCCGCGCATGGAGCTCCCTGGTGCCCAGCAGCGCCGCGACCATTTCGCCGGCCGCTTCGTCCACGATCCGGCCGTCAGGAGATGGCTCGACAGGTTCCTGGATCTGTGGATCGGCACGGCGGAGGTGCCCGTGCAGCATGGCGTGCTGAAAGCGGCGGAGTGATCGGCCCCATTCCCTGCGGACCGATCAAAGCCGAGGCGAGAGATGACCGTATTTGTTGCGCTTCTGCGCGCTGTCAATGTCGGCGGGACCGGAAAGCTGCCGATGGCCGACCTCCGCGCGATCGCGGAAAGGCAGGGCTTCAGGGATGTCGCCACCTATATCCAGAGCGGCAATCTGGTGTTTCGTACCGAGCTGACGCGGCAGGAGGCGCAGGCCAGGCTCGAGGAGGCGCTTGCAGCTCATTTCGGCAGGTCCGCCGACGTCTTTCTGCGCACGGCCGAGGAACTCCAATCCCTCAGCGGCCGCATTCCCTTCGCCGATGCCGCGCCCAACCAGGTGCTGATCACCTTTCTGCCGGAAGAAGCGTCAGCCGATGCCCTGGAGCACATGATTGCGCCGGATGGAGAACAGGCCGCGGTGCTCGGATCGGAAATTGCCGTTCATTTCCCCAATGGCATGGGCCGTTCGAAACTGAAGCTCCCGGCGGTGAAACCGGGCACGGCACGCAACCTCAATACCGTGCACAAATTGCTGGAAATGGCGCGGCAGCTGGAAGGCGCCGCATAGCGGTTTTCGAGCTGCCCACCTGACGACTGACAGGCCCGGCCCGCACAATTGCCGAACCCGCCAATTCGTCATTCCCTGCCGGGCGTCTCGCCCGGCAATGCCGTTTCCAGGCTGGTCGCGCCGGCCTCAGCTTTCGAACACCACCAGAAGGTCTTTGGCGTCGATCTGTGATCCGGGGCTCACCAGAACCTCCTTCACCTTGCCGTCGCGTTCCGCATGAAGGGCCGTTTCCATCTTCATTGCTTCGATGGACACCAGCACGTCGCCGGCCGTGACGTCCTGACCCGCCGCGACGGCGACGGTCGAGATCACGCCCGGCATCGGCGCGCCGACATGGGCAGCATTGCCGTCCTCCGCCTTGCGCATGGCGGCGGCGCCGGTGGCGCCATGCGCGCGGTCCGGAACCTTGACGTTGCGCGGCTGACCGTTGAGCTCGAAAAAGACCTTCTTCTCGCCCTTTTCGTCCGTCTCGCCGATCGCCTGGCAACGGATGACGAGGGTCTTGCCAGGCTCCAGGTCAACGAAGATCTCGTCGCCCTGCTCCAGCCCATAGAAATAAACCGGCGTCGGCAGGACCGATGTCGGCCCGTATTGCTGCTGGGCCTTGTCGAAATCGGTGAAGACCTTGGGATACATCAGGTAGGAGGCAAGGTCGGTATCGCTGATGTCGCGTCCGGTCTTCTCCGCCGCCGTTCCGCGCTCCGCTTCCAGATCCGCATCCTTCAGAAGCGAGCCCGGACGGACCGTGATCGGCTTTTCGCCCTTGAGCACCTTTTTCTGCAGCGCCTGCGGCCATCCGCCCGGAGACTGGCCGAGATCGCCATGGAGCATCTGCACCACGCTGTCCGGGAAGGCGACGTCCTTGGCCGGGTCTTCCACTTCCTTCACGCTCAAGCCCTGGCTGACCATCATCAGCGCCATGTCGCCGACCACCTTGGACGACGGCGTCACCTTGACGATGTCCCCGAACATCATGTTGACGTCCGCATAGGCCTGGGCAACCTCGTGCCAGCGGGTTTCGAGGCCGAGGGAGCGTGCCTGTTCCTTGAGGTTGGTGAACTGGCCGCCCGGCATCTCGTGCAGATAGACCTCCGACGCGCCGAAGCGCAGATCGCTTTCGAAGGCCCGGTACTGGGTGCGCACGGCCTCCCAATAGAATGAGATCTGGCGGATCCTGCCGGCATCCAGCCCCGTGTCCCGTTCGCTGCCGCGCAAGGCCTCGACGATCGAACCGAGGCAGGGCTGGGAGGTGAGCCCGGAAAGCGCGTCCATCGCCGCGTCGACCGCATCCGCGCCGGCCTCGACCGCCGCCAGAACGGTCGCCGCCGAAATGCCGGACGTGTCGTGGGTGTGGAAGTGGATCGGCAGATCCACCTCTTCCTTCAGCGTCTTGACGAGGATCCTTGCGGCCTGCGGCTTCAGGAGGCCGGCCATGTCCTTGATGCCGAGGATGTGAGCGCCCGCGGCTTCCAGTTCCTTGGCGAGGCCGACATAGTATTTCAGGTCGTATTTCGGCCGGGCGCTGTCCAGCATGTCGCCGGTGTAGCACAGCACGCCTTCGCACAACTTGTTCGCTTCCTGAACCGCGTCCATGGAAACGCGCATGTTCTCGACCCAGTTCAGGCAGTCGAACACGCGAAACAGGTCGACGCCGTTCTCGGCCGCCTGGGCGACGAAGAACTTGACCACATTGTCCGGATAGTTGGTGTAGCCGACGCCGTTGGAGCCGCGCAGCAGCATCTGCAGCAGGATGTTCGGCGCCTTTTCCCGGATGTGGTGCAGACGCTCCCACGGGCTTTCCGTCAGGAAGCGCATGGCAACGTCGAATGTCGCCCCGCCCCAGCATTCCAGCGAGAACAGGGACGGCAAGCCCGACGCATAGGCTTCCGCGACGCTGACGATGTCATGGGTGCGCATGCGGGTCGCCAGCAGCGACTGGTGCGCATCGCGCATGGTCGTGTCGGTGATCAGTGCCCGCTTTTCCGCCTTCATCCAGTCGGCGAAGCCTTTCGGCCCGAGCTGATCGAGAAGCTGCCGGGTGCCGTAGGGCTTTTCATCGCCGAAATTCGGAACGATGGGCGCGGCGACGTCCTTCGGCGGCCGGGCCCGGTTCTTGGTTTCCGGATGGCCGTTGACGGAGACGTCGGCAACATAGGTGAGCAGCTTGGTCGCCCGGTCCAGGCGCCGCGTCTGCTGGAACAGCGCCGGCGTCTCGTCGATGAACCGGGTGGTATACTTGTTGGCCTTGAAATCCGGATGGCCGATGATGTTTTCCAGGAACACCAGGTTGGTCGCCACGCCGCGGATACGGAATTCGCGCAGGGCGCGGTCCATGCGCTTGCGCGCGTCCTCCGCCGTCGGCGCCCAGGCGGTGACCTTTTCCAGAAGCGGATCGTAGTAGCGGGTGATCACCGCGCCGGAATAGGCGGTGCCGCCGTCAAGGCGGATGCCGAAGCCGGTAGCGCCGCGATAGGCGGTGATGCGGCCATAGTCCGGAATGAAATTCTGGTCCGGATCCTCGGTGGTGATGCGGCACTGCAGGGCGTGGCCGTTGAGACGGATATCCTCCTGGGCCGGAACGCCGCTTTCCGGGGTGCCGATCCTGGCGCCTTCCGAGATCTTGATCTGCGCCTGCACGATGTCGATGCCGGTGACTTCCTCCGTCACCGTATGCTCCACCTGAACGCGCGGATTCACTTCGATGAAGTAGATCGCGCCGGTATCGGCATCCATCAGGAACTCGACCGTGCCCGCGCCGCGGTAATTCACGGCCTTGCCGATCTTGAGGCCGTAATCGCACAGTTCCGCGCGTTTTGCGGGATCCAGATACGGCGCCGGCGCGCGCTCCACCACTTTCTGGTGGCGCCGCTGAATGGAGCAGTCGCGCTCGAAAAGATGGACCAGACCGCCCTGGCCGTCACCCAGGATCTGCACTTCCACGTGGCGTGCGCTCTGGACGAGCTTTTCCAGATAGATCTCGTCCTTGCCGAACGCCGCCTTGGCCTCGCGCTTGGCGGCCAGGACTTCCTTTTCCAGCGCCGCCTCATCCGGGATGACGCGCATGCCGCGGCCACCGCCGCCCCAGGAGGCCTTCAGCATCACGGGATAGCCGACTTCGCTGGCCAGCCGCCTGATTTCGGCCGGATCGTCGGGCAGCGGCTCGGTTGCCGGCATGACCGGAACGCCGGCCTCGATCGCCAGATTGCGTGCGGCGACCTTGTTGCCCAGGCGGCGCATGGTCTCAGAGCGCGGACCGACAAACGTGATGCCGGCCGCCTCGCAGGCGTCCACGAATTCCGGGCTTTCGGACAGAAGGCCGTACCCGGGGTGAATTGCATCGGCGCCCGCAAGTTTGGCGACACGGATGATCTCGTCGATGGAGAGGTAAGCCTCGATCGGGCCAAGGCCCTTGCCGACCTGATAGGCTTCGTCGGCCTTGAACCTGTGCAGCGCCAGCTTGTCCTGTTCGGCATAGATCGCAACGGTCTTCAGGCCGAGCTCGTTTGCCGCCCGGAACACCCGGATCGCAATTTCGGACCGGTTCGCAACGAGAATCTTCTTGATCGCCAAACTCTACTCCCCCTCAGTTTACGCAAAACGAAAGCCGATTTCGGCACGATTTCTACTTTGGCCTGACGCGCTTGAAAAGGGGCAGAAGAGATGTCCTTTCCTTGAACATGACGAACATCTCTGTATCCGCACCCGCAACACCTGGAACATCTTGCCTTGCACCCACCCCAGGGAAGATGTTCTAACTATTTAATATCGATCAGCTTTTGCACGCCGAAGCGCCTCCGGCTGAAGGCCCGCCGATCCGGAAAAGGCGCCCCTTTCCGGTTCTGAATCCTGTTGCCGCACAGCATCAAAAAATTTTGCAACGCAGCAATCCCCCCCGCAGCTGCGCCCCGTGGATCGGGCGACAAGGCCCGGCCTGCCCACCCGTAACGCCCCGATGCGATCTCCGTTTCGCAGTGCATAATTGTCGCCTCACCGGCCCCGCACAGGCCGATCTGCGTCATTTCAGGACGCACTTCCGACCACACCCAGACAAATTAGCGACCGGAGACTAAATTTAACTGGGGCAGGCCGTCCTCCGGCCTACTAGATGTTGTGAGAACAAACGGGAAACCTGATTGAATCAGCGATTCGACCCGGATTCGTTCACCCTGTGTCCAAAGGTAAACCCCAACGTCGTGGAAGCCGGACACCGGTTATCGGGAATTTAATCATTGACAGACTTTTCCGTCGATCCGGCACCCCGTGCCGGCAAAGACTCAAACCCTTGACCGGATTCACGATTTGGTAGCGCCTGAGCGACTCCGAACCACATGTCGTAGGGAACAAAGCCTGAATCGTCCCGAGTCAGCGATTCGGTTCCTGTTTGTTCCAGAGTCGTTCTCCACAAGATATTTAAACGGACGAAAACGGCGCCTATATTCCAAAAGAATGGGGACACGACCCTCTCGCGTGTGTTAGACACGCGGCACCAGATATAGGCGCAAGTGCCATTTCAGATCGATCTCGATCACCGTGAACTGGTTCCGCCGCCGGAAGAAAGCCGATCACTACAGTTTCCATGTCCCGTCCTCAATTCCTGTCGTTGCCGCCGTCAGCACGGTCACGCACCGTGACTGCAGTCCTCGGTCCGACCAATACCGGAAAAACGCATCTGGCCATCGAGCGCATGCTTGCGCAGCCTTCCGGGCTGATCGGCCTGCCCCTGCGGCTGCTGGCGCGCGAGGTCTACGGCCGCGTTGCCGAACGCGCGGGCCCGGATGCCGTCGCGCTGATCACCGGCGAAGAAAAGATCATTCCGAAAAACCCGCGCTTCTGGGTATCGACCGTCGAGGCGATGCCCATGGACCTCAACACGGAATTCGTCGCCATCGACGAGGTCCAGCTTGCGGGCAACCTGGATCGCGGCCATGTCTTCACGGACCGCATCCTGAACCTGCGCGGCAAGTCCGAGACCCTGCTTCTGGGCGCCGCGACAATCCGCCCGCTGCTGGAAAGGCTGCTGCCCGGGCTCAACGTGGTCACCCGTCCGCGCATGTCCGTTCTGGAATATGCCGGCTCCAAGAAGGTCTCCCGCCTGCCGGCACGTTCGGCGATCGTCGCCTTCTCGGCCGACGAGGTCTATTCGATCGCGGAACTGCTCCGCCGCCAGCGGGGCGGTGCGGCCGTCGTCCTGGGTTCCTTGAGCCCGCGCACCCGCAACGCCCAGGTGGAGCTGTTCCAGAACGGCGACGTGGAACACCTGGTTGCGACCGACGCCATCGGCATGGGCCTGAACCTCGACGTCCATCACATCGCCTTTGCCGGCAACCGCAAATATGACGGCTACCAGTACCGCCAGCTGACCGCCGCGGAGATGGGCCAGATCGCCGGGCGCGCCGGCCGGCACACGAAAGACGGCACGTTCGGCGTGACCGGGCGGGTCGATCCGCTGGACGATCACCTGATCGAGCAGATCGAAAGCCACCACTTCGACACCCTCAAAGTGCTGCAATGGCGCAACACTGCGCTGGATTTTTCATCCGTCGACGCACTGCGCCACAGCCTGGATGTGGTCCCGAAAGAGGATGGTCTCGCAAGGGCGCCGACGGGAGACGATATCGCGGCTCTTGAACAATTGTTGCGCGATCCGGCAATATCCGACATGGCAAGGGGCGAAAAAGCGGTCGAATTGCTATGGGACGTGTGTCAGGTGCCCGACTATCGTAAGATCGCGCCGGCCAACCATGCGGAGCTGCTGAACACGATTTACACCCATCTGATGCAGGATAATGTCATTGCCGACGACTGGTTTACCCGTCAATTGGCCTTCGCAGACCGCACATATGGTGATATCGACACACTCGCAAACCGGATTGCTCACATCCGGACCTGGACTTATGTCGCCAATCGCCCCGACTGGCTGGCCGATCCGGCCCACTGGCAGGGCGAGACGCGCGGCATCGAAGATAAACTATCCGACGCCCTTCACGAGCGGCTGACACAGCGCTTCGTGGATCGGCGGACAAGTGTATTGATGCGACGTTTGAGAGAGAACGCAATGCTGGAAGCGGAAATTACATCGAGCGGCGATGTGCTCGTGGAAGGTCAGCACATCGGAAACCTGCTTGGCTTCCGGTTCGCGCCCGATTCCGCGGCCGAGGGCCCGGATGGCAAGACCGTTCGCGCGGCCGCGCAAAAGGCCCTGACGAGCGAGATCGAGTCCCGCGCTGAAAAGCTCGGCAAGTCCGACAATCCGGACTTCGTGCTGACCTCCGAAGGCGTCATCCGCTGGCGCGGCGAACCGGTGGCCAAGCTGGTGGCCGGTGAAGACGTGCTGTCGCCGACGGTGCTGCTCCTGGCGGACGAACACCTGACCGGGCCCGCCCGGGAAACCGTGCAGAACCGCCTGGACCTCTGGATCAATTCGCAGATCGGCACGCTGTTGAAGCCGCTTCTGGACCTGAAGGCCGGCGAAGGCCTGGAAGGCCTGGCGCGCGGTATCGCCTACCGTGTCGTGGAAGGCCTCGGCATTCTTGAGCGCCAGGAAGCAGCCGATGAAATCCGCCAGCTGGACCAGGACATGCGCGCCTCGCTGCGCAAGCACGGCATCCGGTTCGGCGCCTATACCATCTTCGTCCCGGCCCTGCTGAAACCGGCGCCGAGCCAGCTCCTGGCCCAGCTGTGGGCCCTCAAGCACGGTTCGCTGGACATGAACGGCATGGCCGAACTGCCGCAACTGTCGGCATCCGGCCGCACCTCCATCCCGGTCGATGAGACCATCGACAAGGCGCTTTACAAGGTCGTCGGCTTCCGGGTCTGCGGCCCGAGGGCCGTGCGCGTCGATATCCTGGAGCGCCTGGCCGACCTGATCCGTCCGCTGATCGCCTGGAAACCGCTCGACGCCGAAGTCAGCCCGCCCGAAGGCGCGATCGCCCAGGGCGGCGGCTTCACCGTAACGGTTGCCATGACCTCTTTGCTCGGCTGTGCGGGCGAGGATTTCTCCGCCGTTCTCAAGACCCTCGGCTACCGCATGGAGAGCAGGGAAGTGCAGCGGCCGGCCGCCGCGAAACCTGTGGCGACGCCAGCGGAACAGGCGAGCGCCGAGACGCCTGCCGAAACGGCTGAGGCAAGCCCGGACGCCGCTGAGACGGAGCCTGCCGAAGCGCAAGAAGCCGGTGCGGAAACCTCCGGCGAGGAAGCCTCCGCTCAGGAAGCTGTCGCCGCGGCGGTAGAATCCGCAGCCGAGACCACCGCTGCAGAGCTTGCCGTTGCCGAGACAGCCGTTGCCGAAGCGGATGCTCCAGCGGAAGCTGCATCCGAGGCTGCCGCCGAAACGGTCGTCGAAGCCGCTGTCGAGATAGCAGCGGAAGCCCCCGCGGAAGCTGCATCGGACGAACCCGCGGCCGAAGTGGAAACGGTCACCATCGAGATCTGGCGGCCAGGTCGTCATGACAGGCGCCCGCGCGGCCGTCCGGACCAGCGCCGCGGCGACAACCGCAAGGCCCAGGGCGAAAAGCGCCAGGGCCAGGGTCATCAGGGCAAGGGCGGCAAAGGCGGCCCCAATCGCAGCCGTGGCGGCCAGCCCGGCGGACAAAGAGGCTTTGAGGGCGGACAACGCCGCGACAAGCCCAGGGAAAAGCCGATCGATCCGAATTCACCCTTTGCCGCGCTGCTGGCGCTCAAGGCGGATATGGACAAGGACAAAAAGTAATTCCGACGCCTGATCCACAAGCTGCCGGCGGCAGCCTGCGCATCGACAAGTGGCTCTGGCACGCCAGGGTCACCAAATCCCGATCCCTGGCTCAGAAGCTGGCCACGTCCGGGCGTGTCAGGGTGAACAAGGACAAGATCTCCTCCGCCAGCAAGACGGTCAGGAGCGGCGATGTGCTCACCATCGCCCTCGAGCGGCGCGTTCTCGTGCTCAAGGTGCTCGCCCTCGGCACCCGGCGCGGACCGTACGAAGAGGCCCGCATGCTTTATGAGGATCTGTCTCCGCCGCCTGCCCCGAAAGAGGCCCCGGGTCCTGCCTCGCCCGCGCAGCGCGATGCCGGATCGGGTCGCCCGACCAAGCGCGATCGGCGCAAACTCGACGCCTTTCGCAACGACGACTGAAGCAGAATCCCGGATACCGCGCGAAAACAGAATAACTTTCTCTCATCGGCCCGATATGCGTCATCCTGGGCGCTTGCGTGTCTCGGCCAAAAACGATACCCAACAGCGGCAAGAGAATTTAACCTGCGCTTCCCGACGGGACGCAAGGCACTAAAATGGCTGCCGAAGGCATGCGAGGCTTGACCGTCATCGCGCCGCCGAACGGCGCCGAGTGAGGATCCGATGACCTACGTCGTCACAGACAATTGCATCAAGTGCAAATACACCGACTGTGTTGAAGTGTGCCCGGTGGATTGTTTCTACGAAGGCGAGAACATGCTCGTCATCAACCCGGACGAATGCATCGACTGCGGTGTCTGTGAGCCGGAATGCCCGGCCGAAGCGATCCTGCCGGACACGGAGCCCGGCCTTGAAAAATGGATCGAGCTGAACGCCGAATACTCCGAGAAGTGGCCCAACATCACGGAGAAGAAAGATCCTCTGCCCGAGGCGGAAGAGTTCGACGGCAAGGAAAACAAGCTCGCGCAGTATTTTTCAGCGAACCCGCCCGAGTGAGTCGCGAACTGCTAGCTGCGTCAGACTGACGCAAGCTGCTTGTGGGCAGTGCAATACGGCAGCCCTTCATAAGGGTTTTCAAGTACCTGCGGATTGGCGTGCCGCGGGTGCCCTGTGTGGTGTTTGTGCACCGCCTAAGCACAGCTCTTTAATTTTCCACAAGACTGTGCTATATATTACTTTAAGTCGCCACCCACGAGAACAACCCCCAAAACGGAGTCTTCGAAACGCGTCCCGGATCTTCAGAAACCGGACAGCGTGAGATCCCGGCAGCTTTCATGACTGACAAGGTTCTATAGTGGAAAGCAACGACTGACCAGCCCTGACACGCCGCGTTATCAACAGGCGTTCCATCATCGGATCGCACGGCAGGGTGCGTGTCACAAAAGAACAGGGGACCGCGACGCGGTCCGTCCCAGTTCTGACAGGCTAAGGTCTGACAGAACCAACAACTGCGCAGGAGAGAATACGAGCATGGCAATGAACACCAAAAAGACCGCGCAGCGTCAAGGGTTCAAAACCGGCGAGTACATCGTATACCCGGCTCACGGCGTCGGGCAGATTACCGCCATTGAAGAACAGAACGTTGCAGGTCACTCTTTGGAGTTGCTCGTCATCGTTTTTGAACAGGACAAGATGACCCTTCGTGTCCCGATTGCCAAGATCGCATCCGTCGGCATGCGCAAGCTCGGCGATCCGGCAGCGGTCAAGAAGGCCCTGGAAACCGTACAGGGCCGCCCGCGGGTCAAGCGCACCATGTGGAGCCGCCGCGCGCAGGAATATGAAGCGAAGATCAATTCCGGCGACCTGAACGCGATCTCCGAAGTGGTCCGCGACCTGTTCCGGTCTGACAGCCAGCCGGAGCAGTCCTATTCCGAACGCCAGCTCTATGAAGCTGCACTCGACCGTATGGCACGCGAAATCGCAGCCGTGAACAAATGTTCGGAAACCGAAGCGGTCAAGCAGATCGAACAGAACCTGGCTAAATCTCCGAGCCGCCTCAAGGCTGCAGCCGCCGCTGAAGCCGATGTGGAAGAGGAAGACGGCAAGGAAGAAGCCGCCTGACAACGGGGCCTCTGCCTCACTGGAAATTTGCAGGGCCCGGAGAAATCCGGGCCCTTTTTGTTGACGGGCCGCACCCAAGGCAAGATGATCGGTGCAACCCGTTTATGCTCGCGGTGATTGAATCAACCGGTCAAATGGAACCCTGGCAGCTTTCCGGCGTTCCACTAGTGCGCCTTTCAGCATTCCGGGGAATGCCGGCAGGACGCCCTAACACTTGAATATCGTTCAGCAATTGGACTTTCGATCGAATCGGTTGAACGTCTGCTGATCAAGGCCCACGACGGCGCCCGAGCGCCTCGTAACCGCTGCGGTTTCCGGCCGGATGATGCGAAATCGGGCGGTGCGGGCCACTGCTCGCGAACACATCACGCAGATGTGCAAAAATTCTGCCCCTGCGGTAGTCCGAAGTGCTCTAACCTGCGTATAGGTGTGAAATTACCCCCCGATTAGACATCGGAGCGTCGGTCATGTCCTTGAATGAAAAACGCAAGCTGGTTCAGGCAGCCATGAAAGCGCCCTACCTCACGCGTGAGGAAGAGCTGAAGCTGGCGATCCGATGGCGACATCAGCGGGATGAAAAAGCGCTTGAGAAGCTCTCCCTGTCTCACATGCGTCTGGTCATCGCGGTTGCATCCCGCTTCCGCAATTTCGGCCTGTCGCTCGGCGA
Organism: Roseibium salinum; assembly: GCF_026240905.1. Taxonomy (NCBI): domain Bacteria; kingdom Pseudomonadati; phylum Pseudomonadota; class Alphaproteobacteria; order Hyphomicrobiales; family Stappiaceae; genus Roseibium; species Roseibium salinum. Next base: position 3,716,810 of record NZ_JAPEVI010000003.1, on the reverse strand, counting down.
TCTGATTCAGGAAGGCCATGTCGGGCTGTTGGAAGCGGCCGCGCGCTTCGAACCGGAACGGGAAGTGCGGTTTTCCACCTATGCCACCTGGTGGATCCGCGCCTCGATACAGGACTATATCCTGCGCAACTGGTCGATCGTCCGCGGCGGAACCTCGTCCTCCCAGAAGGCGCTGTTCTTCAACCTGCGGCGGCTGCGCGCCAAGCTCTCCAACAATCAGACTCCGCTGTCCGACAGCGAGCTGCACCGGAAGATCGCCGACGCCATTGGCGTCAAGCAGTCCGATGTGGCCCTGATGAACGCGCGGCTCTCCGGACCGGACACCTCCCTCAACGCGCCGGTGACCGACAGTGACGGCTCGAGCGCGGACAGGCAGGACTTCCTCGTCTCCGACGCGCCCCTGCCGGATGAGATCGTCACCGGCAACATCGACGCGGAACGCCGGCACAAATGGCTGTCCTCCGCGCTTGAAGTGCTGAGCGAGCGCGAACTGAAAATCGTGCGTGAGCGGCGCCTCACCGAGGAAGGCGCCACGTTGGAATCCCTCGGCGAAAAGCTGGGCATATCCAAGGAACGCGTTCGCCAGATCGAAAGCCGGGCGATGGAAAAGCTCAAATCCGCCCTGCTGGCGGCACAGCCGGATCAGGCGGTGTATCGCGTCTGAATGCTTCGGATATCGCCTGCGAACAAATGCAATGCAGAGCCAGCCTCACCCGCCGTCCGGCTCGCCGACGGCGGGTGATGCGTTTGCGGGCGCGAGCCCACTCGAGCATTTCAGCCTAGTCGACCACCAATTTCACGGCTGTTCCCACCGGAATCGGCTTCTCGGCGCTGAGATCGTTCAGGATGGTGAAGAACTCCAGGCGCCGTGAAGGCTCGACGCCGCTCATGCCGATCGCCAGCTTGCGCGCGGTGTCGCCGGGCTTGGACGACACCACCTTGATCCGCAGCGACTGGAGGCGTGCCCTTTCGGTCGGTGTCAGCTGGCTGAAGCTTTCGACCGTCTGGTGGAAATCCTTGTCGAAGGTGTCGTTGGGCGACCGGCTGGCGAATATGAACCGGTAACCGGTTCGGCCGATGCGCAGCACCGCGATGCGGAAAGACCAGCCCTGGGTGATGGCCGAGCCTGTTACGCCGGGCAGTCCGTTGATCGTGGTCTGCCGCACGCTTTGCGGCAGGAGACCGTTGATCCAGCCGGAGGTCATATAGTCGACGAGATCGGAATAACCGCTGATATCCGCGCCGTCGAACCGGATCGCGGTCCCCTCGCCGTTGCTGGCAAGCACCGCTTCCGGGGAATTTTCGAGAATATAGCCCGAGGGAACCGTAAAGCTGATCCCCAGCGCCTTGTGCAGGAACGAGCGGCCGCGAACGAACCCCTCCAGGGGATCATCGCCGAAGAGCATGCCGTCGATCTGACTGAGATAGCGTTGCCGGTCCCGTTCGCCGATACCCGGCGCACCGATCTGGCGGGCCGAACGCACGGCAATCTGCAGCCGTTCGGGCGTCGAGGGATGCGAAGACAGGAAGTCCGGAGCGGAGGAAGATCCCTTGTCCGCCGACTGGTAAGCGGCAAAGGCCGCCATGGATCTCAGGAACCTGGATGCGGCATAGGGGTCGAAGCCGGCATTGGCCAGGGTTCTGACACCAATGGCATCGGCCTCCAGCTCCTGCACCTGGCTGAACCTTGCAAAGGAAAGCTGGGAGGAGACCAGCGCCTGGCGCGCTTCTTCCGAGATCCTGCACCACGTCGGTCAGGATCTTGTTGGCAAGCTGCTTTGCTTCCGCCCGTTCCTGGCGCTTGATGGCGTGATTGGCGGTGACATGGGCCATCTCGTGGGCCAGGACGGCGGCCACTTCGGACGTATCGTTTGCCAGGGCCAGCAGGCCGCGGGTGACATAAAGATAGCCGCCGGGCAGGGCGAAGGCGTTGATCGCCGGCGAATTCAGGATCGTGATCTTGTAGCTTTGCGAAGGATCGTCCGAGGCGGCCACCAGCCGGCCGACGACACTGGCAACGGCCCGCTCGGCACCCGCATCCTTGTAGACCCCGCCATAGGTGGCCACGACACGCGGATGCTCGCGCTCGCCGATATCATTTGCAAGGTTCGGACGCAGGGTTCCCGGAGCAACCGTGCCGACCGTCGCGCCGTCACCGAGAAACTGACAGGCCGAGACCAGAAGCACCAGGCCGCAAGCCGCCGCACCGCGCAGCCAGCCGCGCGGAACGCCGCGGATCACTCTCGCGGGCCTCCCGAAATGAGAGGGACGGAATTCGGTTCCTTTATCGGCCGCCACGTGCTGCCCTTTTATCCTCAAGTACCACCAACTGCTCCGGATGATGGAGCGCTATATGCGGGCCGTCCCATTGCTGCACGATGCCGCGCAATTCGACGCTTGCCCCGGCCAGAGCATCCACCTGCCAGCCCGACGGGGCAAGGGCTGCATCAAACAGTGCCTCGTCCGAGGCATTCAGCGTGACCGTAAAGTCTGTTTTCCAGTAGTTTCCGAAGTTTAGATAGCGGGTACGTTCCGTTTTTCCAAGGCTGACGATGCGTCCTGCCGCAATCACGTAATATCCCGTCATCTTCTTGAGCGGCTCCGGCCTCGCTGTCGAATAGATCGGCGCGGCGTTCTTGTCGCCCCACAGGCCGGCGCTTTTCGAACGGGCCTCCGCTTCGGCCTGCCGCAGGATCTCGGCGCAGGCGCCCTCTGCGCGATCGGGCGCAAACAGCGCTTCGCCCCGCAGCAACCGGACCGCCTGGAGGAGCTGTTTGCCTTTCCCGCCGTCAACGACGATCCAGGCCGGTCGCAGGCCCCAGCGGTTTTCTTCCCCGGCAGGCACCGCCTCGAGGCGCGGCGCTGCAGCCCCCGCCGTGTCGTCCCGGGCGCCGCTCGCATTCCGCGGCCGGTAGAGATCACCGGCGAAATAGCGCTCTCCCGAGGAAGCGAACACGCCGCCCTCCTCGTCGCGCACCACCGGGACGGATGTGGATCCGGCTGGCACACAGGCCTCATAGGCTGCCCGGTCGAGCGGCTTATCGCGGCTTTCCGCCAGAACTGACTGATTCGCGAATAGGACGCAGCTGACGCAAAGAACCAGCCTCGCACCGGCCAGCCTGACGCACCGTTCGTTTTCCCGGCTTCCAATATTGACTATCAAGCGCCCCCCGGACACCCTTTCCCGCATTCCCGCCGCCGACACAGTCAATCCGTCCCGGAACCGGCAAGCAGACGGTTGAGATGACCCGTTGCTAAGCAGCGAATAAGGCAAGTCCAAGACAGAACAGCAAAATACGCCCGATTTTCTGCCGCCATGCAATATTCACTGTCACTTTCTGCAGGATATTGCCCCACTTTGCTCGCTCACCCACCAGAGGGCTCGCAAAGCGCAACAAATCATGCTAAGCGACGCTTTCCATGGCCCCGTAGCTCAGCAGGATAGAGCATCAGATTCCTAATCTGAGGGTCGCGCGTTCGAATCGCGCCGGGGTCACCAATATTTTCTTTTATATTTCAGAAGCTTGTGGGTCGCATCACTGATGCGAGAAGCCATCAGTCTTGTAATTAAAAATCTATAATAAGGTGAAGAGGACGCAACTGATAGCAATTCATCCAGTTGATCAAGTGCACCTCTGAACCACCAAAGATAGAATTAGTGTGCTGATTTACTCAAAATAAATATAGCATTACAAATTTTGTTGTTTTTGCTGCTGTAAACTTTTAATACTTCCCAATCGACATGAACATTTGCTATATGTTTGATTTAGTGACTTTACTACGTGATGAAGTTAACCGATTTGAAGCCAATCTGATCACCTTTTGATTATTCAAGATTTTGGGGACGCCTCTAGCCTGCGAGACAGTTTCTCGATCAGTGGGCTTTGAGTTCAGATGATGAGTCACTGGCAATTTCGTTCGAGGATAGTCGAACTATGGGCTGGCCTCTGATCACGATCTCAGCACAGATACCACAAAAGCCGGATGAGAACCGGTGTCTCCTGCCTCATGCCATCTGTGGGCGCGACTTCCGCCGTCGATCAGGCAATCAACTCCACGGTAACGCACTATTACAACTGGAAAATGTTCGTGCCGTGGGGCACGGCTTTTCGATCTTGGCGCCAGGTCACGTATTGCATGTTTCGCCCATGCTTCCATGGTTACAAATGCATTCTCGGACGACAATATAGGTGGATTGTCCGCGAGATCGCGCTTGTGCACTTTTAGATGTTCGTGAAAAAGTCTATTCAGCGTACCTTCCGGTGACGGGGCGCCTTTTCCGTGCCCGAGATGGAGCAGCTTGCAAACTCCGTCAAACGTTGGCTCAAATTCCCGATCTTTGATCAAGTTGAATGCCTTTCTGCATTTGTGCCGCGGATGGCGCAGTATGACGTCTGCTAGGCAAAAGGAGCTCTAACGCGCTGTTTAAATTAGGCTGAGTCCGGCTCTATAACAAAGAGGCAAGCGCATGCTGAGCCCAGCTACGGTTTAGCATTCTCAGCTAGAACGAACTCAAATCGCCACTTGGGTTTGATTTGATCAGTTCCTCAGGCAAACCCGCCTGTGCCAGCGATAAGCGGACATTCGTTTGTGCGCGACGAGCTTCCACTGTGAGGTGCTCAATAGAACTCGATGTCCCGCGTTTGGTCGTCTGTACCGGCTACTTCGTGCCTGAGCGAACGCAAAATCTCGTCGTGGAAATACCTGGACCAGTGGTACGCATAATCTTCGCCCCACTCATCAAATCCTTCCTTTGAACTGGGCACTAATTCGATCACTTTTTCACTAAGATTCCCAGCCTTTAATAGTTTTCCCTTGTCTGGGAGTGGCGTGCTAAAGAGCTTCATCATCATCACTGCTTGTAGTATGATGTTCTCGTAGGCATCGAATATTCTCAGCGACTTATCGCTTAGATATAATCTAGGCATTGTCTTATCGATTTCTCCGAGCTGCTTCATCTTTCCGTCGACGTCAAACGGCTGAACCAGAGCCTCAATGAACTCGGTAATCTTGGTGTTGTTTCCGTCTTTCAATATCTGCTCGGTATTTAGAATGGTCATATATTCGACGAGCATTGTCAGTTGCGAAAGTACGTGTCTCGCCCGCAGTAATATTTCCGCCGCTTCTAGCCGTTTCGATTGGGTCGCTGAATCGCGCGCGCTCCTGGCTGCAACAAGAAAGGATCTTATTTGGTCTAATTCTTTCTCATTGTCACGAATGTCTGCTTTGAAAGATTCGAGTTTTTTATCGAAACGGTGTTCGACAGCCTTTGAGAAAAACTTGGCGATGGTCTCGCGCATTAAGAACCCGATAACTCCGATCAGGCCTGTACTGCTGATTACGCTAATCAACCAGTCTGCTAATTCTCCAGACACAAATTTACCCCGCAGCCATAATCGATGTGTTGACAGCTGGCTCGCCTTTGAAACGACAAGATATTCACGCTGTACGCTACTGTGATTCTTTATTTCTGATACCGACCCTTGAGGTGTCTTCTTTCATGTCTCACAGGACGACTGCACCTTACCCGAAATCATAACAGAGACCGGCCTATCGAACGCGACAAGGCTCTATCAAGAGCCTGAACGCACCAGAAAAACTGCTTGGGATCAAACCACTCCGTTGAGAGGTGGCCTGCCTCCGACATTGTGTCGATTTGGGTTACCCGGTATGGCTGAAACCCATGCGGATGGTTGCTTGGATACGGCAACCAAGAGCGCCACGCACTAAGTGCCGCGTGAGACATCAAATCATCGCGTGTCTGGCAGCTTCAAGAGGCCAACGAATGGATCAATCAAGTTTTTTATTTGCAATTGTTTTCTTCATTATATTTCTGGCTGTCGTCGTTGCCTTCATAAGGTGGCTGGTCGGAACGCAGAAGATTTTGGACAAACTTGCCGGCGTTGAAGACAAGATTTCAATTATCGACGTAAAGCTTGACGCGGTCCTGAATGACGTTGAAGCAGCTCATTCCTTGCAGATTGATACGGACAGTCGCATCGCCGATCTTCGCGACAAGGTACAGAACATTCAGGAAAACCTATACGACGTGATGCACACGATCGGCTACGACCCCATAGGTTCCAAGTCGCGGGAAACGGAATAACGCGAAGGCGGATCCCCCGTTTCCAAACTGGCCTGACCTAACGGGATGAACCGCCCTCGAACCGAACCGCTGCCATCGTGTCGGGATCGGCGGAGGAGAGGCGCATCCAATCAATGCAATCAGGCCCGCTGCGCCACAACGCAGCGGGCCTAATCACGATCCTACGCAGTTGCCAGAGTGCTGCGCGGGCGGCGGATGGCGAGGAGTATGAGCAGGGCCGCGGCGAACAGCGTGATGCTGCTGGCCATGAAGACGCTCGTTGCCCCGCTGGCATCAAAGATGGCACCGCCGGCGGCCGCGCCGGTCGCAATGGCAAGGTTGATGCCGGCAACGAGAAGACCACCTGCGGTTTCGGCCTGGTCCGGGGTGGTGCGCGTGAGCCAGGTCGACCAGGCGACAGGCACGACACCGAAGGCGAAGCCCCATACGGCGACCATGGCTGCAGTGGGCAGCATTACCGTACCCGACAGGACGAGCCCGGCACCCAGCAGCCCCATCAGCAGCGGAGAAGCGATCATTGCGAGGCGAAGGCTGCGGGCGATGAGAGGACCGGCGAGGAAGGTGCCGGCAAAATTGGCGATCCCAAAGCCCAGGAGGATCATCGAGACCGTGCCGATGTCGACCCGAGTGACGGTTTCGAGGAAGGGCCGGATATAGGTGAAGAACGCGAAATGTCCGGTGAAGACGAACGTCACCGCGATCAT
>NZ_JAPEVI010000002.1:300000-440976 GCF_026240905.1 Roseibium salinum | reverse complement strand
GGCTGGAATCCGCCGATCGCAAGAATGCCTGGAGCCGGCTGGAAGTCGACCAGGAACAGGTATTGCAGGTCGCTGCGCGGGAAGGCGACAGCAGGGCCCTCAAGGGGCTTGCCTATATGCGTCTCAATCCCGAAGGCGACCGTTTCGATCCGTCCCAGGCGGCAGCCCTGCTTGAGAAAGCTGCCGAGGACGGAGACCCGGAAGCCATGTTCGAACTGGCGCGCATGTATGAGCGGGGCATCGGCGTCGATCAGGACGTGGAAAAAGCCCTCACGCTCTTCCGCAAGTCGGCGGACGCGGGATTTGCGGACGCCATCAACGATCTCGGATTTCTGCATTTTCAGGGCGGTCTGGGCATCACCCGCGATCCGAAGAAGGCAATCGAGTTTTTCGGCAAGGCCGCCGACCTGCGCCACCCCGAGGCGATGTTCAACTACGCGGCGCTGATCGACGACGGCATCGTGGATGGCAAGCAGCCGGACGACGCGGCGGAGTATCTCTATCGTGCGCTGAGATCAGGCAACGAGGAAGTGCTGGGACAGCTTTCCGACAATCCGGACATGTTCAAGGTGTCGACACGCCGGTCCCTGCAAAGGAAACTGGCCGAGCGTTCCTTCTACACCGGCACCATCGACGGGCAATTCGGGCCGCAGACCCAACGCGGGCTGAGGCAGGCATACGGTCTTTCGGAATAGGTACCCGCACGCAACCTGCACATTTGCACGCGGCGACTGCATTCGCCAATCTGCTGTGCAGCAAGCCGAGGGAGCCTGCGCGGCCGGGAGTGCCGCAGAGGAAATTTTTGTTGTGCTTCTATTTTTAAATCCAAAGAATGTTGCTATAACTTTATCATAACAAATGTGATGCCGGTGGGGTGTCATTCACAAGGAACGTTTAAACCACGTGCTTCTATATATTCTGCACGATCCGTATTGTTTATGATCTGCTTTGATTGATGGAATTTTTGTGAAGAAAACTGATTGTTGAAACGGATGTATTTATCTGGAAATCTGACTATTTTTATCTTCTTTTTTGAAGGGGAAGGGCATGTTGAAAACGAGATACTTGGAATTGCTGGTTGCCGCCGCTCTGGCCGGGCAATTCGCTGCGGCGTCGTCCCTGCCTGCCAGGGCCGACATGTGGGACGGCTACATTATCCTCGCACAAACCGCTCCGCCGGACCCTGAAGCGGACCCCGAACCCGCACCCGAACCGGAGTCGCCCTCGTATACGGGCACCATTCCGGATGAAGAGCGGGATCCCGACTTGAGCACGGTATATGATTACGACGATCAGATCACCCGTGGTGTCGCGCGGATGATACAGGCGGGCAGTTTTGAATGTAACAACTTGCTGCTTCCTGAATACCGCATCGACTGCCTTGCCGCCGTATTTGCGCGTGCCAGCTCGGTCATCGAACGCCGGCCCGATTATGGGGACGCGGGGCGTGAACTGAGAGATCTATCGCGCGAGCTCCGCGATATCGTCTCGGAAGCCGAGGACCCTATTGCGCCGCGCGTGACCCAGGACAGACGCAGCTATCGTGCGGTCGCAACGGACAAGCTGGCGGAGGCAAACCAGAAAGCAGACGCCGCCATCAATGAAACCGTAACCAAGCTGCTGAGATCGGTCGGTAACTCCGAAAAGCGCAGAGTGCACTATTCCGAGATTGCAAACGCCGTGGGATCGACCAAGATCATTCTGCGCTCCTTCCTCGAGAACCCCAGCGAGTTCATTCGCGAATTTGTCCGCTGGCATCTGGAGAAAGCGCCGGTTGAGGACAGCGATAGCGGGTCCGTCACGCTTTAGGGCGCGGGCTCATAAAATGCAGGTTGACGGGCCGGCTCGCCGCCGCGGTGTGGCGACCGAGGTGAACTCCGGTCGGCCCGCTGCTGCTGAGACACGGCGCGGCACCTGTTTGTCCCACCCGATCCTGACGGGCCGGTCTCCGAGACCGCCGGCCGGCCTGCCTTTGAGCGATGTATTGCTCGCAGTTCGTCCCCAGATCCCAAGCATCCTCCAGAGCGCCGCGCGAAGTCCCGGAACATTCCCGGAATTGGCGCGTTAGGAGGCTTTGAAGGGAGGACGCATGGAACCCCTGATCGGCGCGCTCGCCGTCACCGTTCTTGCTGCCGCGACCGCCGGTCTGCTGCAGCTCTGGGGCATGCGGATGTCCAAGGGCCGGGCGAGTGAACCGCAGAAGGTGCCTTTCCTGGGTGGAGCCACACCTAATACCCACGCCTGGCAGCGTTACCATGTGCGCTACTATTCCATGACCTTGCTCTTCATCGCCTTCGAGATGGAGATGATGTTCATGTATCCGTGGGCCGTGGTCTTTGTCGCCGAAGGGATAAAGGCGATGGTCGAGATGGGCATGTTCCTCGCCATTCTCTCCGTCGGCATTCTGTATGGCTGGCGAGAAGGAATCTTCAAATGGCAATGAGGCTTCTCCGCCGCCTTGCGGCGGCCGCACCGGCCTGCGTCTTTCCGGCAATCGGCGAGAACGGCGCCGGCCGCGTTGCCGCCCTGGCCTCGCTTGGTCGGTTCCGGTTTGTATCCACTGCCCGCCACGCTCCGATCCTGCTCGTTGCCGGTAAGATCCGCAAGGAAGACCATGAGGATTTGTGCCGGCTGCACGATCAGTTGCCCCATCCCCGCAGAACCCTCTGGTGGGGCAGCGACCCGATTGACGGGTTCGCCGATCCGCTCGTCGTCGCATCAATCGACGAAGCCCGTGATGCGATCCTGGACGTATGGCGCAGGCTCGTTTCAGGCGAGGAGACCAGCGAACCGGATCTCCTTCCCGACAAGCCGGCGCATCCGTGGCGCGGAAAGGGAGAACACGGCCAGGGCGGTGAGGGCATGATGGGCGGAAAGCCCTACGGCCGTCCGATGGCAATGACCGGCGACGACCTCCGTGACGGACTGGCACTGGACCAGTGCACCTGTGAATACGGGCCCTTATTGCCAATCCTTCCCCCGGATTGAAGCTCGAGCTCACGCTGCAGGGCGACGTCATCCAGACAGCAAGGGTCCGCCGGCCGCCCTATCGCGAAAAGGAAACCGACGAAGAGGCAACGGCAGTCCGCCGCAGACTGTTACATCTGCTCGGGATGCCGGGCATGAAACCAGGCCGCTCAGGCCGAAGCGGCCGCAATGTATCCTTCGCGCTTCCCGGGAACCTGGGAGCCATCGGCGGGACGGACGTTCGGAGCCGTTTCGGCGGAAAAGCTGTTGACGTACCCACCGGTGATCTGCCGCGCCTTGCGGACCTGCTTCCCGGACTGGAGTGGAACGAAGCGCTGCTGCTCATCAACAGTCTGCCGGCATCGACGCTCGAACCGATGTGCCCGGTGGAGCACCGCGAAGAGGCAGGCGAGGGGCACGCACACGATCACGGGGGCGCGGGATGAGCCAGGCGATCGCCATCCTGTGCATCTTCCTGCTGCTGGGTGCAGGAAGCTGGCTTGCAGCGGTCATGGACCGTGCGCACAGGGCGGCGATTGCCGGCAATCCGCAGGGCAATGTCGTTATGGCTCCCCTGGCGGAGGGCGCCGCGCAGCTGCTGCGTCAGACGACGACAACGGAGAGGCCGGATCTCCTGAACTGGCGGCTTGCCCCCGTTTTCTATTTTTCTCTGGCGGCACTCGGGCTGAGCGTGGTTCCGCTTGCGCCCGGCATTGTGGCTGCCGATTTCGAGTCCGGGATCGTCTTGTGGGGCGCCTGCGAGGCGCTGACCGTCATCGTCGTCTTCCTGCACGGCTGGTCGGCGAACGCTCCGCTCGCGCTTGTGGGCGCCTACCGTTACGTGGCGGTTGCGCTTCCGGTGATCTTGATCAGCATGTTCGTTCTCATTGCGGCCGCTCTGCCGGCAGAATCCCTGTCGATCGCTGCAATCGTCAGGTCCCAGGACGAGAGTGTGTGGAACATTGTCCGGCAACCGCCGGGGTTCCTGCTGTTCATGCTGGTGGGGCTGTCGATGTCCCTCCGCGGCCCGCTGGATTATGCGGATTCCGCCGATCTTGCCGGCGGCACCGCGTCCGAGGCGTCAGGCGCCCATTACGCCACCTGGCAGTTGGCACGGCTTGCCATGCTGGTGTCGGTTTCGGTCATGGCGGCCACCGTCTTCCTCGGCGGTTATCTCGGTCCCGTTCTGCCGGGTCTCCACTGGCTGGCGCTGAAGTCGGCTGCCGTGCTGGCTCTCCTCGTCGTTGCCGGCAACAGCTTCGCCCGCACCACACCCGCGCGCATGCTGGAACTGATCTGGGTGCTGCTGCTGCCGCTCTCCTTCCTCGTTCTTGCTCTTGTCGGCGCGGAGTTGCTGCTATGGGGCTGAGCGATATTCTTTTCGTCATTCTTTCGGCGATCGCAATCGTCTCCGGCTGGCGCGTCTTCGCAACCGACTCCATGGTGCGCGCGTCCTTCCTTCTGCTTACGTCGTTTATCGCCGCCGGACTGATGATGGTGATGCTCGCCGCGCCCTATATCGGCATCGCCACGGTGTTCATGATGGCCGTCGAGATGATGGTGATGGCCCTGTTCATGGTGATGTTCATGATGAACCCGGCCGGTCTCAATCCGATGATGATGGTCCATCAGCACCGAATCTCGATTGGCGCCGGCATCGTTGCCTTTGCCGGACTGACGCTGGCGCTCCTGCTGAGCCGGCTTCCGACCGATCCCGTCGACCCGCAGCGTCCCGTGATTCACGAGCTCGGCATCGAACTTCTCGGCGCCTCGATGCTGATCTTCGAGACGGCGGGTGTGACGCTGCTCGCCACGATGATCGGCGCAGTCGTGCTGTCCAGCCGGGCCGGCCGCTTCGGTCCGGCCGACGAGGCCAGCGTGCCGCCTCCGCTTGAACCGGGCGGCGAGCCGGCCGGCAGGCGGCCGGCGGACGGCGCAGGCCACCACCACCACCACTGAAGCGGAGAAACCATGACCCTTGAGACCGTGCTCCTCACCGCAGCAGCCCTGATCGGCATAGGACTTTACGGCGCCCTGTCGCAACAGTCGTTCGTCATGCTGATGATGGGGCTGGAACTCATGCTGAACGGAGTGCTGCTGGCCTCGATCGGGTTCTGGTCCTTTTCCCTAGCCGGCGCGCCGACCGGACAACTGCTTGCCATCATCGTCATGGCGGTCATGGCGGTCGACATGGCCATAGGCTTCGCGCTCGTCACCGCCGTCTACCGGAAAAGGCAGGCCGATGTCACCGAAAGCCTGACCACGCTGAAGAACTGATGATCTGGCTGCTTCCCCTTCTGCCCGCCCTCGGCGGACTGGTCGTCTTCCTGTCCGGCATCCGGGCGCGCCCCGTGCTTGCGGCTTCCGCCTGCGGCCTGACGGCAGTGACGCTGCTGAGCGCAGCTTTGGCGGCGGCCGGCGGGTGGAGCGGGCGCGTGGAATGGAGCGAAGCGCTGATCCTGACGGCGGCCCTTCCGCCCGCATCGGCGGTCATGGCCGTGCTCGTGCCGACAATTGCGCTCCCTGTCCTGCTGTTCGCCGCTTATCACGAGGAGAAGCAGGGCCTGAGCCGGCTCATGGCGCTTCTGCTGCTGTTCGTGGCCGGCATGGAGCTGCTCGTCGTCGCGGCCGATTTCCTGACGCTCCTCATCGGATGGGAGATCGTCGGGGCCTGCTCCTGGGCCCTGATCGGGCACGAATGGCGCGAAAGGCAAGCACCGTCCGGCGGCCGGTATGCCTTCGTCGCGACCCAGCTCGGCGACCTCGGCCTCTTCCTGGCAGCAATGTCTGTCTATGCCGCGGTCGGCTCCTTCAGCTTCGACAGCATTGCCTTGATGCGCTCGCCGCATGTCGAGATCCTGGCCTTTGGCGTCCTTCTGGCGGCAAGCGCGAAATCCGGTCAGGTGCCGTTTTCACCCTGGCTGTTCCGGGCGATGCAGGGGCCCACCTCGGTCTCGGCGCTTCTGCATGCCGCAACGATGGTGGCCGCCGGCGCCTTCCTGCTCGTCAGGCTCCATCCGTACCTGGCCGAAGTGCCCGGCTTCGGCGCGGCCGCCATCGGGATCGGCCTCGTGACTGCGTTGTGTGGCGGTATCGTCGCGGTTCTGCAGTTGCATGCAAAAAAGCTGCTGGCCGCTTCCACCTCCGCGCAGTACGGGCTGATGTTCGTGGCTGTCGGGGCAGGGTATCCGGGTGCGGCACTGGCTCATCTCGTCGCCCATGCCGGGTTCAAGGCGCTCCTGTTCCTGTCGGCGGGCGTTGCCGGCAAGAGAGCGCATTCCTACCTGCTGCAGCTGATGGGCTTCGGGCGCGCGCTCCCCCTGGCGGCGGCCCTGACCGCGACCGGTACGCTCGCCCTTGCCGGAGTTCCGCCGCTTGGCGGTGCATGGACCAAGGAACTGGTGGTGGCCGCCGCCGAGCACGCGAGCCTGTGGGCGGCGGCCGGTACGATGCTGGCCGGCGCGCTGAGCGCAGCCTATGCCGCCAGGTTTCAAATGCTCGCCCTTGGCGCCACCGCAAGGAGCAGGGGCAGCGGCCTGCCGTCACGCGCGGAACTCGCCGCTCTGGGCCTGCTATCGGCGTTTACACTCGTGCTCTGCCTGTTGTGGCTGCCGGAGGCACGCTCCGTCCTTTCGGCGCTCCCTGGCATGAAGGTTCCGCAGATACGCCCCGCCGGATTGACGGCTTCACTGATCCTCGTTGCCATCGGACTGTTTGCCGGCGCCGGACTTGGCCGCCAGTGGCCGAGCCTCGGGATGACGGGTCCGGCCGCCCGGCAGTCGAACTGGCTCGGCCTTCCGGCGTTGATCGAGGCGGCAATCGTGCGGCCCTTCAACGGCCTGGCCCAAGCCGCGGCACGGTTTGACGACACCGCAATCGACGCGGGCCCACGCGGCATCGCCCGCGCTGCCGGTCTTGCCTCCAATGGCTTGCGGCGGGCCGACGGATGGGCCATCGAAAGCGCTGTCCGCCATTCAGCGGCGCACCTGTCCGCATGGCTTGCGTACGCGGATGAACGCATTGTCGACCGTTGCGTCGGGTTGCTGGCTGCGGCGACGGGGGAAATCTGCCGGGCAGGCGACGGGATCGGTGAGTTCCTGACCGACGGACTGCCCGAGGGCACCGCGCAGCTGGTCGGTCTCGGCGGCGAGGATGCGCGGCGGCTGCAGAGCGGGCTCTCGCATCACTACTACACCCTTATGGCGGCCGGTACGCTCGTGACCGTCCTGTTACTTCTCATGGTATGACGGCATGCTGACACTCTCGATCCTCATCCCGCTCCTTGCTTCCCTGGTCCTCGCCCTGACGCCCGGTCTCGGCGAGAGAGCGGCGCGATGGACGGCCGTCACCGCATCCGCCGTTCCACTGGTGCTGCTGGTCTTCGTCTGGATGCGCTTCGACACGTCCGAAGGCGCGCCGGTCTTCCAGTCGGTGGCCGAAGTCGGCTGGATTCCCACGCTCAACGTGGCGTGGCGCGTGGGCGTCGACGGCATGTCGCTCGCCATCGCCCTGATGAGCGCGCTGTTGTTTCTTGCCGCCATCGCCTGGCCGGCCGAGGTGCTCGGCCGGGCGCGGCTGTATTACGGCTGGTTCCTCTTTCTGGAGAGCGTGTCGCTCGGACTGTTCCTGACGCTCGACCTGCTGGTCTTCTACGTGTTCTTTGATCTGAGCCTCGTGGGAATGTATTTTCTGATATGCCGCTGGGGCCACGGACAGGCGCAGCGGGCGGCGCTGAAGTTCTTCATCTACACCCTTGCCGGCTCGCTCGCGATCCTGCTTGCTATCCTCGGCCTGGTGCTGGCGAGCGATCCGATCACTTTCGACATGCGGGAGCTGATCGCGCGCCGGCCGCTTGGCGGGGCGGATCTCAGGGCATCGCTCGTACTCGCCGGTTTCCTGGTCGGCTTCGCCATCAAGACACCGCTAGTGCCGTTTCACACCTGGCTGCCGCCGGCCCATGTGGATGCGCCGGGGCCGGCCTCGGCGATCCTGGCGGGGGTGCTTCTGAAAATGGGAACCTACGGCATGGTGCGCGTGCCCTTGTCAATGATGCCGGACGCGTTCGCGCGCTATGCGCTGCCGATAGGGATCATAGCCGTCATTTCGATCCTCTGGGGTGCGCTGGTCGCTTACGCACAGCCGAACCTGAAGCGCCGGATCGCCTACACCTCCGTCAATCACATGGGCTACACGGTGCTCGGCATTGCCGCGGCCGGGGCGCTCGCCGTGAATGGCTCTGAGGCCGGACGGCAGCTGGCGCTGACAGGTGCCGTCACCGAGATGGTTGCGCACGGCCTGATCACGGGTGCGCTTTTCCTGATCGCCGGCGCCTTCTGGCGGCGGACCGAAGACTATGAACTCAGTCACTATGGCGGCCTTGCAAGCGTGGCACCGAAGCTCTCGGCGATGACAATCCTGGCGGCCTTCGCCAGTCTCGGACTGCCCGCACTCGCGGGCTTCGTCGCCGAGTTCCAGATCTTCGCCGGAACCTTCGCCGTCTATCCCTGGCTTGCAGCTATAGGACTGCTCGGCATCGTGATCACGGCCGCGCTCTTCCTGACGATGGTCCAGCAACTGTTCTTCGGGCCTTTGCCCGAGGACGGCCGCGCATTTCCCGATCTGGACGCAACCGAGACGTGGGTGCTAGGGGCACTGCTTTTGCTGGTCGTGCTCATCGGCGTCTATCCGCGATGGCTGCTGGACCTCATCGCGGCGGGTGCGGCCCCCATTACCGGAGCAGGCTAGATGCCGGTCGGCGATATCGTTCCAGAGATCGCCGTTCTCACGGCGGCGGTCGCCGCGATCCTCCTTGCCTGCTTCACTCCCCATGCGAAGCAATGGATCTGCGCGCCGGTGTCGCTTGCCGGGCTACTCCTGGCCACGTCGCTGTGTCTCCTGCAGTTGGGAACAGAAAAACTGACCTTCAGCGGTGTCTGGGCGCTGGACGGCGCAAGCATATGGGGCCGTCTGATCATTCTCGGCACGACCGTCTGCGTGGTTCTGCTCTCGCCGGACTGGATGAAGACCGACCGCCGGCACGGAGAGTACTACGCCGTCCTGCTGTTTTCCTGCCTTGGGGCGATGGTCCTTGCTGCGGCTGCGGACCTGCTCCAACTCATCATGGGCGCGCTCCTCTCTTCCGTTACGGGCTACACGCTCGCGGCCTATCATCGCGACTGGGGGATATCGGTGGAAGCGGGACTGAAATATTTCCTCATAGGCGCGCTGGCCAACACCGCGCTTGCCGGCGGAGTGACGCTGGCCTTCGGCATGCTCGGAAGCACGGATTTCCGGGAACTCGGCATGGCCTTCGAGACAAGCGGGGCCTCTCCCTGCTGATGGCCGGCATCGGGCTGATCGTTGTCGGGTTGGCCTTCAAGATCGGAGCCGTGCCGGCGCATGCATGGATGCCCGATGTCGCCGAAGGGGGACCGGCCCCCGCCGCGGCATTCCTCACGGTTGCGCCGAAAATCGGCGGTGCCATCGCGCTCGCCCGGTTCGTTGCCCTCGTTCCACCGGAGACCATTCCCGTTCGGCCCGCCATTGCGGCACTGGCCGCCGCCACGATGACGCTTGGCAACCTTGCGGCCCTCTGGCAGGACGACGTTCGCCGCCTGATCGGCTGGTCATCGGTCTCCCAGTCGGGATACGCTCTCATGGCCGTCTGCGTTCTCGGCCTTGCCCCCGGCGCACTGCCGGCGCTTCTCTTCTTTCTGCTCGGTTATGCCTCGGCGAACCTTGCCGCCTTCGCCGTCATCGTTCATCTGCGCGGGCGGACGAAGCGTCAGGACTATACGGGGATCGCCCATGAGCGCCCCTGGAGCGTGCTGGTGCTCGTCATTGCGTTTCTGTCGCTGATAGGCATCCCGCCGCTGGTCGGGTTTGTCGGCAAGCTGCAACTGTTTTTCGTCACGATCGAAGGGGGATACGCATGGCTTGCGGTGGTGGCCCTCGCAAACACGGTCGCTTCGCTGTTCTACTACCTGCGGGTCATCGGCCCGGCATATTTCGGCAAGCCCGCCGGCCGGCCGGCCGTGCTCGGACCGTGGTCCGGCGCGGTCATGCTGGCGACCGGGGCGTCGGTGATCGTATTCGGCCTTGGCGCGGGGGTCCTCCTCACGCAATTTGGCAGCGCGATGATGCTCCCCTGAAGGGACGTACTTCGGCGCGGGGGATGCAATCCGGTGCTCCGGAACGCAAAAAAGAACCGGCCGCTACAGCCGGTTCTTTGCATTCTCACTGACGGATCCTTATCCGCGGGTGGGGAGGCAGTGGCCGGATCAGCGGCGGAATACCGGCCGCACGACCGGATCGCGCCCCTACGGGCTGTGCGGAACCGAGGGCTGCTCAATCCGCAAGTTGTTCTGGGTATTGCGGACGCCGCTCACGGAATCGGCGCAGTCCTCCGCACGCCGTTTCTCATAACGGTCGAAGACCGTGCCGTTCAGAGTGACCTCGCCCTTCTTGACGGTTACCCCGATGTCGCTCGCGTCGACCTCACGGTCCTGGGTGAGCCGTTCGTGGACCTCCTCGAGGATGCGTTCGTCCGAGCGTGTATATCCTTTCGGTCCCTTGCCCCGGTGCCTGTCCCGCCAGCGACGGCGTTCTGCTGCCTCATCGCCGAACCAGGAAGAAACCTCGTCGGCGGCCCGGTCCATGAAATCTCGGCCGCCGCGGTCCGGATGGTCCCTGTAGCGGGCTTCGGGTCCGGCCCCGTAGGGACGGCGGGGAGCGAGAGGTGCCATGGGCCATCCGTAGTGGGAAATCGGGAGCGGATCGCCGTAGTGTCCTCCCCAGAACTCACCGTAGCCGGTGCCGAAGTCACTTTCGAAGTCGCGCCTGTAGTCGCGGCCGGGACCCCGGAGGCCATACAGGTCATACCACCTCCAGGGATCCCCGGCCGGCCTGTCGCGGCGGGGCCCCTCGTCGTATCTTTCTGCAGCGCGCTGCCGCTCGGGAGACTGTTGCCTCTGCCGTTCCTGTGCCATCGACTGCTCCTTTGGCTCGTTTGGGGTTTGATATTCAAACGTCGAGCCAGCGGATTTGTTTCGGTTCAGGGAAAATTTTAAGGACAGGCCGCCTTGCTGCTCATGATTTCCGTGCCAGCACGCCGCAGGCAAGTCTATCGCCGGCGTCACCGGAAGGCTGGGAACTGTAGTCGTCCGCGCCCGCGTGAATGATCACGGCGGCGCCGTCATCATCGAGCAACCGCTCGTCAACGCCTTCTCCAATGGTGAAGCCGCGTGCGAAGAATTCCGCTTGCAGGATGCCGTCTTCGCCCACGTGTATGTTGGGGAGGTCGCCGGGATGCGGGCCGCCGCTGGAATTGATTCCGTGCTCCTTGTCGCCCGCCAGATGGCCGCCGGCGGACTTGAACCCGCCATCGGCTTCGCAGGAGCCGGTTTCGTGGACGTGAAATCCGTGTTTGCCGGCCGGCAGGCCTTCTGCGTTCACCACCACATGGACGACGCCGGATGCGGTTTCCGTCATCTCAACCGTGCCGCTGATGCCTTCGCCTTGCAGCGTGGCGGTTACCGACTCCGCTGCCGCGCCCTGGACGGCGAATGCAGGCAGGATCAATGCGCAAGTTAAAGCCAGTCGTTTCATGGTCGATCTCCTTTTCCTCGATCTGGATGCCGAACGAATGATCGGCCCATATGTTCGCCCAACGGTGTCGGCCGTGACGGCGTGGCAGGACAGAGATGCTCCTCAGGCTGCCGCTCGCCGGGCCGGGAACATTTTCCAATCCTCCGCAGTTCGGTGATACGTCGTTCTCGACAGCGGCAGTGAAAAGTCCGGGCAAAGCTGCGGCTTTCCCTTTCGCGCCGCGAGTACGGCGGTTTCCATTCCAAGCTACTCGTTCAAAGGAACATCGACAATGGCAAAGGAAAAAACGCTCTCGGATCTCTTTTATGAGACCTTGCGGGACATCTACTACGCGGAACGGAAGATCGTGAAGGCCCTGCCGAAGATGGCGCGCGCCGCCAATTCCGACGATCTGAAGCAGGCTTTCGAGCATCACAAGGACGAAACGGAGGGGCACGTCGAACGCCTGCAGAAGGTGTTCGACATCTTCGGAAAGCGCGCCCAAGGCAAAACCTGCGAAGCCATAGAAGGGATCATCTCCGAAGCCGAAGAGATCATGGACTCCTACAAGGGGTCTGCGGCGCTGGACGCCGGGTTGATTGCTTCGGCTCAAGCCGTCGAGCACTACGAAATCACCCGCTACGGCACGCTGAAACAATGGGCGGAGCAACTCGGCCTGAAAGATGCTGCACGATTGCTCGACGAGACGCTGAAGGAAGAGTCGAAAGCCGACGAAAAGTTGACGAAGGTCGCTCAATCCGCGGCCAACGTGAAGGCGAAGAAGGCGGCCTGATGTAGGCATGGGAAGGGCCCGTAGCGGACGGGTCCTTTTCCATTTCTCCGATTTGGCCCAACCGGCATTTTGCACGACCGGCGGCAAGGCGCGAGATTACCTCGAATTCGCTTCGCTCCTGTATGTATTGAGCATGAGCCTCTCGATGCTCTTCAGTTCTTTGCGGGAGCGGGCCTGGCGGGCGGAGAACGATGTGGGGCTCAAAAGGCGTTCCCCCTTCTTAACAGGCAGTTCGTAGCAGCGTTCCGCTGCGATCAGGCCGTCCCCGGCGGTATAGGTGCCCACCACCATCACCTCGAGGCGTGCGGTGTCGTCGGCGAGGTTCTCTTGCCCGCCGGAAGTTTCCCGGGCGCGCTCGATCAGGGAGTCAAATGAACCGATGTCGAGGAATTCACCACTCGAAAGCGGGCCTTGAAACAACTGGGAGCGGGTATCGGTGTCGGGCGACACCGAAACGTCGAGATCGCTCAAATGGCAGACTTGCCGCTTCTCGCCGTCGCCGAGCGTCAGAACGATCGCCTCCACATAGACGGCCTCGGCACTCATGTTGGAGATCACGCATCTGGACCGGGTCGACCGGCCACCGGCGCGGTTGATGTTGATCTTCGGGCGGACGCGGTGGCGATAGCTGTTCAACAGCAGCTGGAAGTAAAGCGTCCAGATCCCCAGCGTCAGCACGGAGGCGACCGCATTTATCGCGCCTTCATTGTCCTTGATGAATTCCCACATACGCGTTCCGGTTCAGTAATAGCCGTTTGAAGCAGTTGGGGCTTAGAACGATCCAGGCGGCCTAAAGTTCAAAGAGCGCCCGGATTTTCGATGAACCTGCGGAAGACTGTGTGCCTCATCCGGTTTGGGAGATCCACCAAGCCGAGATCGATGGGACTTGATCTCCATAGAGGCCATCGCAAGCAGCGCCCACTCCGGAACGAATCCGCGCAGCGAGCGTTCTCGCTCCGAAATCAGGAACCTGCTGAAATGTCCCTTTCGACCGCCGTCATGGCCTGCCGAGCGGCTCTTGTCGCCGGGGCAGCTTCGTTGCTTGCCGGATGTGCGGATTACCCGCGGGACCCGGAGGATACGACGGAGAAAGCCCGTAGCGGCACCGCGCGGGTGGGCATCACGGAAAACCCGCCCTGGACGATCATTCGGGACAAACCTTGCGGCCTGGAGCCCGCGCTCGTAACGGCGTTCGCGAAGACGCTCGGCTCGGAAGTTCGATGGGAAAGCGGCAGTGAAAGCGTTCTGCTGGAGCGGCTGGAGAACTTCGAACTTGACATCGTGATCGCGGGGCTGACGTCCAAGACACCCTGGAAAAACCGCATCGGGACCACGACCCCCTATCTTACGGCGGACACCGACGGCAATGGAAAGACGGAAGAGCACATCATGGCGGTTCCTCCGGGCGAAAACGGCTGGCTGATCCGGCTGGACCGGTTTCTCCATGCAAATCAGCGCCGGGCACTGGTGCTGTTCTCCGACTCCGCACGGGCGGATGACCCCAGCGCAGCCTGTCCCGACAGCCCGGGCTCGGACGCAGGAGGGCTTGATCCGTGAAACTGGCGACCTCGGT
Organism: Roseibium salinum; assembly: GCF_026240905.1. Lineage (NCBI taxonomy): Bacteria > Pseudomonadati > Pseudomonadota > Alphaproteobacteria > Hyphomicrobiales > Stappiaceae > Roseibium > Roseibium salinum. The sequence continues at coordinate 427,057 of NZ_JAPEVI010000002.1, read as the reverse complement.
AGACATTCCTAACGAGCGCAAGCCGGATTACCGCAAGGCGAAGTGGCTCCAGTGGATCACGATCGTTTACCTGATATCGGTGGTGTTCGTGCTGTATCTTGTCATGGGCTCGTCCCAGGCCATGCGTGCCGCCTGGCTGGAGGATCTTCTGAGCCTGGTTCCCTCGATCGCCTGGACGATCACGACACCGATAGCCTGGCGCAAACCCGATCCGAAATTCCCGTATGGGTATCACCGCTCGGTCAGCATCGGGTACCTGGCCGCTTCCCTGCCACTGCTGCTTCTCGGCCTGTTTCTGGTCGGCGATGCGGCGATGAAACTGGTGCAGGCGGAGCACCCGACGATGGGCACTCTCGTGATCTTCGGCCAACCCGTCTGGATCGGTTGGCCCGCCTTGCTCGCCTTGATCTATAGCTCGGTTCCCTCCGTCATCCTCGGGCGCATGAAGCTGAAGCTTGCGGATAGGCTCCATGACAAGGTCCTCTATGCCGACGCAAAGATGCGCAAGGCCGATTGGATGACGGCAGGGGCCGCCATGATCGGCATCATCGGCGTCGGGTTCGGCATCTGGTGGCTCGATGCGGCAGCCGCTCTGGTCATCGGACTGGATGTCATCCGCGACGGCTTCACTCAGACCAAGCACGCAATCGGCGACCTGACGGACCGGCGGCCGATGACAACGACGCAGGAAAAGGAAGAGGACCTGCCGGAGCGGGTGCGCAATCAGCTCTGCCGGTTGGACTGGGTAAAGGATGCACAGGTCCGGCTCCGCGAAGCAGGGCACATCCTTTACGGTCAGGGTTTCGTTGTGCCGACGGTGGACCGGGTTGCCGTGGAGACAATAAGCAAGGCGGCGGACGATATCACCCGGATGGACTGGCGTCTGGCCGAATTTGTACTCACGCCGGTCACCAGTTTCGACGGCTCCAACGCCAACGGGGAAACTGGCGATAACGGCGAGAAGTAGGGCCGCAGGCGTGCCGACCGGTGTGCCGGGGCCCGGAAAACGGCCCCGGCTCAGTGTGGAGATCGGCCGGTATCACAGCATCGGGCGCCCGCCGGTGATTTCATAGAGCGCACCGGTGGTATAGCTCGCCTCGTCCGAGGCCAGAAGCACATAGGTGGAGGCCAGTTCGGCAGGCTGGCCGGGCCGTCCCATCGGCGTGTTCTGCCCAAACTTCTCGACCTTTTCTGCCGGCATTCCCGAGGGTATCAGCGGTGTCCAGATCGGTCCGGGCGCAACGGCATTGACGCGGATACCGCGCTCGGCGAGAAGGCCCGCAAGGCCGGCGGTGAAGTTGGCGATGGCGCCCTTGGTCGTCGCGTAGGCCAGCAGGATCGGCACCGGGCTGGTGGCATTTATCGACGATGTATTGACGATCGCCGAGCCGGGCTTCATGTGCTGCACGGCGGCCTTGGACAGGTGGAACATGGCATCGATATTGGTCCGGAACGTCGTGTTCCATTCTTCAGAGGAGATGTCCTCCAGCTTGTTGAAAAATGCCTGGTGGGCCGCATTGTTGACCAGGATGTCGAGCCGCCCGAACTCCTCGACCGTGCGGTCGATCAGCGATCGGCAATGATGTTCGCTGCCGATGTCGCCGGGAAGCAGCAGGGCCTTGCGGCCGGCCTTCTCGACCCAGCCCGCGGTTTCCTCGGCATCCTCATCCTCGCTCAGATAGGCAATTGCCACGTTCGCTCCCTCGCGGGCGAATGCAATCGCCACTGCCCGGCCAATGCCTGAATCGGCACCGGTGATGAGGGCGACCTTGTCCTGGAGCCGGCCGTTGCCGCGATAGCTCTCTTCGCCATGGTCCGGCTTCGGGTCCATCTTTGCGGTATGTCCGGGCGCTTCCTGCCGCTGCTCGCGAAAGGGTGGCACGGGATAATCCATCTTTCCTTCGACGCTCATCTTGGTCTCCTTGGGTTGCCAGCCCTCCAAACAGGCGTTCCGGACGGATGTTCCGTAACCGAGTGATCGAGCTTCAGCAGGACGTGCTCCGGCGCCGGGACCCGCGAATTCGCGGAACTCCGCCGCCCGCCGTTCGTTTGCAAGACATCAGCGGCGAGGAGACGGATAGTTTGCCGGCGCCGGCCAGCTGTTGTCATTCCCGATCGGAAAAGGAAGCCAATGCCAGACCGGAAGCCAGAAAGCGACGGCACCACGCCGTCCAACGTGCGCGGCGATATTCAACGTGGCCTTGCCGGCGACAAGAAGCCAGGCTTTGATCCCGCCGCGGCCCCCATGGAAACCGATGCGGAATCCGGAGGTACGCCGACGACAGCCGAGGCCGCGGCAACGGACCGGCAGGCGCAGTGGAATCCCAACCCGAGCGACTATCAGGGCAGTAAGGCAAGCGCGATGCGCGAGTTCGACACGCCGCCGCCCCGCAAGGCGGCGTGGCCAGTCGGTAAGCTGCTGCTTGTCGCAATCGTCATTGCAATCCTGGCCGGTGCGGCGGCGCTGGTGTTCGGTGGTCTTGTCTGATCACCGTGAGAGCGTTTGCAGCGGGCGACCAGGGACTTGCAGGCGCCGCCTCCTGTCATTTGAGGGCAAGCTGCTGGTGTTAAGAATTGGACGCTATGTCGCTTCCGCAGCCGCGGCCTTTTTCCGGTTCCTGAATCGCTTGCCGACCCAGTCGCTGGTCCTGTGGCCGATGAGGAGCATGCAGGGCGTGAGCATCAGCGTGAGGAAGGTTGCGAACGCGAGGCCGCCGGCCACCGTTGTGGAAAGCTCGATCCAGTACTGGGTCGAAGGAGCACCGCGCTGGATCTGCCGGTTGATCAGGTCGACGTTCAGGCCGAGCACAAGCGGCATCAGGCCGAGTATGTCGTTGATCGCCGTGAGAAAGACCGGTCTCAACCTTTGTGCGCCGGAACGCAGCGCAGCTTCGAACGTGTCGAAGCCTTTTGCCCGCATTTCGTTGAAACTGTCGATCAGGACGATGTTGTTGTTGACCACGATGCCGGCCAGCGAAATGACGCCGAGACTACCCATGACGATTCCGTAGGGCCTGTTCGTCACCAGGAGACCCAGCAGCACGCCGGTGATCGAGAAAACGATGGCACTCATGACCACCAGCGCCTGGTAGATACTGTTCAACTGGGCGACAAGCACGACGGACATCAGCGCGATTGCCGTCAGGAAGGCCCCCAGGAGAAAACGGCCGGCCTCGTCGATTTCCTCCTGCTGTCCGACGAACCGCCACGAAACGCCTGCCGGAAGTTCGGCCGAGTGCAGCGCCTGGCGCAGGTCCTCGGTCTTGTTCGCCGGCAGGGCGTCCGGCACCACACCTGAGCGGATGGTAACGGTGCGCTGCGCATTGTGCCGGTTGATGATACCGGTGCGTTCGCTCGGCTCGATCTCGACGAAATTGGTGATCGGGATCTGGCCGCGGTCGGTGGGGATCGACAGACGGGACAACTGATCCAGCGTGCGTTCGTCCGCCGGGAACCGTACACGGATGTCCACGGCCTCCTCGACGTCCCCCGGCCGGTATTCGGCCAGCTTCAATCCCTGGGTAACCAGCTGGACGGCCTGGCCAAGCGTTGCGACGTCGGCGCCAAAGCGCGCCGCCTTCTCGCGGTCCACACGGATCTGCCACTTGACCCCCGGCACCGGTGTATCGTCCTCGACATCGGTGAACCCGCCGATATCCGCCATCATCTGCCTGACCCGCGCGGCAGCCTCCTCAAGCTCCGGAAGACCGGAACCGGTGAGCCGCAACTCGATCGGCTTGCCCTGTCCCGGCCCCATCTCCTGCTCGGTCGTTGAAATCCTGACGCCGGTGATACCGGCGGTCCGTTCGCGCACCTCAGCCATGATTTCACTGGCCTTGCGCCGCTGATCCCATTCCAGCAGGTCGAGCTGCAACGTGCCGATCGTATCGGCCGATGTCTGGCCGGCGCCGCCACCGGACGTGGCGTCGATCGTGCGCGAATAGATGTGCTCGATCCCCTCGGTCCCGAGGATGGCCTCTTCCACCTGCGCCACCCGTTCATCCATCTCGTATATCGAAAGGTTGTCCCGGGATTTGATGGTGACCTGGACGAAGCGCGGTTCGATTTCGGGAAAGAACTCGACGCCGCGGCCGAACGTGCCATAGGCGACGATCGTCAGGATCAGGAACGCCAGGACCGCCAGAAGCGTGAGGACGGGATGCGCAAGCAGGGAGCGAAGTGCGGACACGTAGACGGATGTGACGCGGTCCAGGTCCTCAAGGTCGCCGCTCTCTGCCGCCGACAGCGCCTTCTCCTCCGTTTCCTGCCTCGGTTTGCGCCGGCCGATCAGGCTGCCGAGAACCGGAATGAAGATCAGGCCCATGGCCAGTGACGCGATGAGAATGCCGATGACCGTGATCGGCAGGAATTTCATGAACTCACCCACCACTCCTGTCCAGAAGAGCAGCGGAAAGAACACGCACAGCGTGGTCAGTGTCGCCGAGATCATCGGCCAGGACATGCGCTTGGCGGCAGACCTATAGGCCTCGCGGGGCGAATAGCCCCCGGCCAGGCGGCGGTCCGCCAGTTCCGTGGTTACCACCGCCGCATCGACCAGCATGCCCAGAACCAGGATCAGGCTGAAAAGCACGACGATGTTCAGCGTATAGCCCAGCCAGGACAGGACGATGATGCCGGCCAGAAACGAGCCGGGAATGGAAAGGCCGACAAGCAGAGAATTACGCCAACCCAGTGTCACCACCGTGACCATCATCACCAGCAGCACGGCCATCACGACGTTGTTCTGCAGATCGCCGAGGGTGGAGCGCACTTCCTGGGACTGGTCCTGCAGATAGGTGACCCTGACGCTTTCCGGCATCCGGTCCTGCTCGCCTTCGAGAACGTTTCTGATCTCGTTGGTGGTTTCAATGATGTTGGCACCGATCCGCTTTTTCACTTCGAGCGCGACGGCCGGCTCTCCGTCCAGCCGGGCAAAACCCGTCGGATCCTCGAAACTGCGGCGGACGACGGCAACATCGCCAAGCGTGACGACCGTGCTCCCGGACGCCTTCACCGGAATGGCACTGACATCGTTGATGTCTTCTATGACGCCGGGAACCTCAAGCGTGATCTTTCCCGCGCCGCTGTCGATCGCTCCGGCGGTGACAAGCTGGTTGTTGCGGCTGATGGTGGCAAGCAACTGGTCGAGGGGGACGGCGTAGGTCTCCAGGGCGGTCGGATCCACGAGGATTTCCAGCATCTCGGTGCGGGCGCCGCCGATGTCGACCTCGAGGACATCCGCCAGCCGTTCGAGCCGGGTCTGCAACCCCTCGGCGACGTCGATCAGGGCACGCTCGGTGAGCGGGCCGGACAGCATCACCGTGATGACCGGGAACAGCGCCACATTCACTTCCTGGACAACGGGCTCTTCCGCGCCTTCGGGCAATTCCGCGCTCGCCGTGTCGACAGCCTGGCGAACGTCGCGTTCGGCCTGGTCGGCATCGAAACCTGCGGTGAATTCCACGGTGACGGAGGCATATCCCTGGGCGGCCACGGCTTTCAGTTCGTCCACTCCTTCGACCGATTGCAGTTCAGTCTCGAGCGGCCGCAGGATAAGGCGTTCGGCGTCTTCCGGCGAAACACCCGGATAGGCAACCGAAACATAGATTATCGGGATAGGTACATCGGGGGCGGATTCGCGGGGGATCTGCCAATAGGCGTAACTGCCGAACGCGAGGATCATCAGCAGAATAAGCGTCGTCACCCGGTTGCGGTTGAAGGCAATATCGATCAGCGAATTCATGGCGCACCGCCCGCTTCACCCTGCGGCTCGCTTCCCTCCGCCGGTTCAGCGAGACCGGACGCTGCCGTTCCGCCGGTGCTGGAAAGGGATCCTGCCGCCGAACTGCCGGAGACCGAGCCGGTCGCTCCAATTGCGCCCTGCGTTGTCATCTGCCCTGAACCGGGCGGCGGCGCATTGGCCGCGACACCGCGGCACAGGTCCGATACGGACGGGGGCTCGGCTATCTCTTCCGCTTTATCGAATTTTTCGTCCTGCACGCCCGCCGTCGGCAGCGGGGCGCTGAAGGTGCCGTCTTTCCCGGCACCGCTTTCCTCGTCCTTACGCTCGACACGCACGGGTTCGCCCGCGCGCACGAACCCCTGGCCCCGTGAGATCAGCTGAAACTCGTCTGGCGGCCCGGTGACCCAAAAGCCGTCCCTGCCGCCGCGGATGATCCTGACCGGGATAAACTCGACGGTCCGGTCCTGCGTCACGGATTTCAGGCCCAGCCGGCCGGCATCGTCCAGCGTGAGCACCGCGGGGGAAACGAAATGCGCCTTTTCGTCGCCGGTCCGGAGCCTCGCCTCGGCGCTGATATTGGCGGGGATGCTCCGGTCGGCATTCGGAACCCGGATCTCAACGCGGAATGTCCGCGTTTCGGGATCGGCGGCGGGCGCGACGAAACAGACCCGGCCGGATGCGAGATCATCAACCGCAAACCTGATCACCGCCGGGTCCCCGCGCTCGATCGCGCCCACTTCGCGCTGGGAAACGTTCAGCATGATCCGCAAGGGCGCATTGTTGACGATGCGGGCGAGTGCCGTTCCGGCCGGCAGCGACTGGTTTTCGTTCACATAGAGATCGCTGACGATGCCGAAGATAGGCGACTTGACGGCCGTGTCCTGGATTTGCTCGCTGACATCGGCAAGCGTGGCGCGCGCGTCGCTGAGCTGCGACTCCAGGTCGCGTAGCCGGCTCTCCGTTGCAAATCCCTGGGTGACAAGCCGGCGTATCGCTTCGACATCGGTTTCAAGCTGTTCTACCCGTCTGCGGGCGCTTTCCAGCCGGCTGGTGCGCGCTTCGGGCCGCAAATGCGCAATCGTTTCACCGGCTTCGACCTCGTCTCCCTGCTGGATCTCGATGGATTCAACGCGGCTGCTGATGTCGGCCACCACGTCGTTGGTTCGAAACGGTAGGGCGACGCCCTGGGAATAGACATACTGGGGAATGGTTTCGGCGCTTGATGTCCTGACCCCGACGAGCGTCGGGCGCGAGCGCGCCGATTGCGCCGGCTCGTCCTCCGGTTCTTCACCGAAAAACAGGCCGCTCGCCATCCACGCCGTGACCGCCGCAAGCAAGCCTACAACTATCCACGATGAGGTTCTCAAAATCCGCTCCGATTGTGCAGGTGCCCGTGAGGCAAACCACGCGCGCAACCGAGGGTTCCATTCTCCCGGATCACATTTCCTGCCCGAGAAGGCGGCAGTTCGGCGGAAAGACGAGCAGTCACAAAGGCTTCGGATGGTTTGTGGCGGTTTCGGAGATGGTTTCGCCCAGCAGGTGTCTCAGCCCTCCGGCAGGGCCTTGAGCAGCCCGGTACGGCCCGCGCCGCGGAAGTCTCCGGGCGAGCAGCCTTGAGCCCGCCGGAAAGCCTTTGAAAAATAATTGGCATCGGCAAATCCGCAGGCCCTGGCGACGGCGCCGACAGTGGCATCGGTGGCCAGCAGCATGCGCGTTGCCCTTTCCATGCGCTTTTCGAAGACATAGTCCGACGGCGGCACCCCCACCGCGCCGGTAAACATGCGCACGAAATGCGCGCGGCTGAGGCCTGCCGCCTGCGCCAGCATGGCCACGTCGATCTTCCGACCCAAGTTTTCCGCCACGAAGCGCTGCGCGCGCAGGACAGCCGCCGGCAAGTCGGCATACCCCGTCACCGCACCGATGGCCTCGTCATAGAGCGTGGCCATGGCCGAATAGGCGGATGCCGAAACCGCGCCCGGCGTGTCGGCGGTGCCTGACAGCAGGGCGAGGCAAGCCCCGGCCAGCCGGTCCACCGCCGCGACCGCCGGTGTCACCACGGGGCCTTCAACAGCCAGAATGGCGCCGGCCAGCCTGAGGGCTTCGCGACCGGACAGAATGATCCAGAAATACTCCCAGCTCCTGCCCCGTTCCAGATAGTAGCGGTTGGCGTGCGGAAACGTCAGCAGCATGGTCCTGCCCGGCAACAGGACGTGGCGCGTGCCCTCGTAATCGAGCCTGCCTTCGCCTGCGATCGTATGCTGGATGAGCACAAAGGGAATATCGCCGCGCTGCAGCCCGTCCCATGAATAAACCTCGTTGACACGCAATTCGTAACCCGCGCCGCTTGCCATGCAAAACAGGCCGAGCCCACCCTTTGGCGGCTCGATCCGGCGCATGCCGTGACGGTGTTCGATCAGACGTGACAGCACAATGTTACCCTCTTTCGCACAAGCTTTCTCTACACGAATAGTCGGTGACAGGCTACTCCTTGGAGAACCGCTCAAACCTTCGAGGAGGAAGTCATCATGTCGTTCAAGGTTGCCGTCATCGGTGCCGGTTCGGTCGAATTCACCAAGAGACTGGTATCGGACCTGTTCAAGGTTCCCGAGTTCGCCGATATCGAGATCGCGCTGACCGACATCAACGACCACAACCTGGATATGATCCGCCAGATCATCGAGAAGATCGTCGCGGTGAACGATCTGCCGGCGCGCGTGACGGCGACGACCGACCGTCGCGAAGCGCTGGAAAGCGCGCGCTATATCATGAGCTGCGTGCGCGTCGGCGGGCTGGAAGCATTCGCGACGGACGTCGAAATTCCGCTGAAATACGGCGTCGACCAGTGCGTCGGCGATACGCTGTGTGCCGGCGGCATCATGTACGGCCAGCGCAATATTCCCGTGATCCTGGACTTCTGCAAGGACATCCGGGAGGTCGCCGAGCCCGGGGCGCTGTTCCTGAATTATGCCAATCCGATGGCCATGAACACCTGGGCGGCGCTGACATATGGCGGCGTGGAGACGGTCGGCCTGTGCCACGGCGTGCAGCACGGCGCCGCGCAGATCGCCCGGGTGCTTGGAGTGGAGAAGGACGAGCTGGACTATGTCTGCAGCGGCATCAATCACCAGACCTGGTATCTCGACATTCGCGCGAAGGGGCGCAAGATCGAGAAGGAGGAACTGATCGCCGCCTTCGAGCGCCATCCCGTCTATTCAAAACAGGAAAAACTCCGGATCGACGTTCTGAAGCGGTTCGGTGTCTACTCGACCGAGAGCAACGGACACCTGTCCGAATATTTGCCCTGGTACCGCAAGCGGCCGGGGGAGATCGAAAGGTGGATCGACATGAGCGAGTGGATCCACGGCGAAACCGGCGGGTATCTGCGCCACTGCACGGAAATGCGCAACTGGTTCGAAACTGATTTTCCAAAGTTCCTCGAGGACGCCGGCAATCCGCTGTCGGAGCACAAACGTACCACCGAGCATGCATCCTGGATCATCGAGGCCAGGGAGACGGGGCGGGTCTATCGCGGCCATTTCAATGTGAAAAACGGCGGCATCATCACCAATCTGCCCGAGGACGCCATTATCGAGAGCCCCGGTTTCGTCGACCGGTTCGGGATAAACATGGTGGAGGGCATCACGCTGCCGCTCGCCTGCGCGGCCACCTGCACGGCGTCCATTTCCGTCCAGCGGATGGCGGTGGAAGCGGCGGTGACCGGCGATATCGAGCTGTTGAAACTCGCCATGCTGCACGATCCTCTGGTCGGCGCCGTGTGCACGCCGGAGGAAGTCTGGGCTATGGCGGACGAGATGGTGGTGGCGCAGCAAGAATGGCTGCCCCAATATGCCGACGCCGTCCCGGCCGCCAGGGAGCGGCTCGCCAGCTCGAAAGTGGCGACGCGCGACTGGCAGGGCGCCGCGCGCAAACAGGTGCGGACGATCGAGGAACTGCGGCGGGCCGCGGGGGCTGGCTGATCGGTAGGAATCTGCTAGGTCAACCTGCCTTCAAGTGGACATACCTGAATGCAGAAAAGTTGTTTTCTTTTAAAGCGTTAGAGCAGCAAAACCACCCTCATCCTGAGGAGCGAGCTTGCTCGCGTCTCGAAGCAACTATGTTTATTCTTGCAGTGCAGGCTGCCATGGTTTGTTGTCGCGGACCATGGCGTTGAGGATTGTCACGAGTTTGCGGATGCAGGCAATGAGGGCCTTTTTCTTGCTGCATCCGTTGTCGATGAGGCGCATGTAGAAACGTTTGAGCACCGGGTTGAACCGTACGGCCGACATGCTGGCCATGAAGAGGGCCCGTCTTACGGGCGCCCTGCCGCCGACGATCCTTCGCTGGCCGCGCAAGTTCCCGCTGTCCCTGGCGAAAGGAGCCACCCCGACGAGGGCGGCAATGGCGTGGCGGGAGATCTGGCCCAGTTCGGGCAAGCAGGCGATAAGGAAGACGGCGGCGACTGGCCCGATGCCGGGCACGCTCGTTAGTTGGTCATAGCGTTGACGCAAATCGGCGTTGTCCTGGATGCAGCTCTGGATCAGGAGGTCCAGATCCGCAAGCTTGGCCTTGGTCGTCTCCTGAAGTTCCCGGACCAGCTGCTCCACATCCGGGTCGTCCATGTGAGCGAACTGATTTGACAGACGCGTCATCTGGGCGACCAAAGTGTCCCTGAGAGCGGCATATTGCGCCAATTTGGCCTGGGCCTCGCTCGGCAGGGATGCGCTCGGCGGATCGAACACTTGTGCAAAATGGGCAAGCACGGCTGCATCCAGCCGGTCGGTCTTGGCCAGATACCCGCAGGCCCGGGCAAAATCCCGAACCCGCCGCGGGTTGACCACACAAACGCAGTGCCCCTGGCGCAACAGAGCCTGGACGGCTCCGCGCTCATAGCCGCCAGTGGCTTCCACTACGACCCGTTCGACTTGAAACGGCGAAAGCCAGGCACCGAGCGCCGCCCAACCTGCCCGGTCGTTGGCGAACTGTGCCCTGCTACCGCCCGGCCGTACATGCACATCCAATGTGGCCTTGGAAACATCTATTCCTGAAAAGGAGATCGTCTCGTCCATCTGTCCCTGCCTTATCTACGCACTCTTGCGCGAGCAACCATTCGGGATAAGCTGGAAAGCGGAGCCGGGAGCCTTGCTTCGAACGGACTATCACATGCCAAGGATGGTACGGTCTCCGGATCCGCTCGGGAGGGCGCGCAACAGCCCTCCCGAAACATCTCTACCAAATCTCAAACAGATAAGGATGGGCCGCTTGCTCGGAATATGCCGCCCATGCTTCGAGACGGACCTTCGGCCCTCCTCAGCATGAGGGAGCAGGGAGGCCACTCAGCACCAGTCCACATGTCCGCTGTTGAAACACGACATCTAGAGCATAGGGGCCGCATTCGACCGGCCGTTGCGCCTTTCCGGCAGCAGGAAGTAAGTTTCTGAAAACAAGGAGGACCCGATGGCTGATTCCCGATCAGGCGTCCGCATGCTGGCCGGACGCTGCCAGTGCGGCGCCGTTCACTACACGGTGGCCGATGCGTTCGGCTACGCGGCCATTTGCCATTGCGCCGATTGCCGGAAGATGACCGGTTCCGCCTTCAAACCGTTTGCGGGTATCGAGCGAGAGAAAATGGAAGTCATCAGGGGTGGCGACAACCTCATGATCTTCGGCGAGGCGAACAACCACGATGCGCGCTGCAGGACCTGCGGTTCGCTCCTCTATTCGCTCGTGCGCGACGGTGCCTTCGTGCATGTCACCCTGGGAACGCTCATCGATCAGCCGGCGATGCGGCCCCAAGAACACATCTTTGTCGGCTCGAAGGCGCCATGGTACACGATCAACGACGATCTGCCGCAATATGAGCGCCACAGCTTTGAGGGTCCACCGCTCAACCGGTGAGACGGGACGGCAGCGGCAACCGGGGAGGGACCATGCAGGAACAGGTCCGTTTCGTCATTGCGGGCGGCGGCACGGCGGGATGGCTCGCCGCATTCGTCATTCAGGACAGCGCAAGGCGGAAGGGCCTCGATGCGACTGTAACGGTGGTGGAATCCTCCAGGGTGCCGACCGTCGGTGTCGGCGAGGCGACCACGGCAGCCTTCCGGGTGCTCCTGAAATATTTCGGCATCGACGAGTTCGAGTTTCTGCGAGAGACCGAGGCCAGCCTGAAGCTCGGTATCCGCCATGAGGACTGGCGGCGCAAGGGCCATATCTATTACGGACCGATCGACGATCCGCATCCGGTCGTCGCCGCCCCGCCCGGGAGCCCGAGCGACTATCTCAACGTCTATGCGGTCGCGGCGGGCAAGCCGGTACAGGACATGCACCTCTTCCAGCCGCTGCTCGAAAAGCGAAAGGCGCCCTATGCGCTCAAATCCGACAGCTCGCTGGTCCCGCTCGGACCCTTTCACTATGCCTTCCATTTCGATCAGGCACTGGTCGGGAGGTTCTTTGCCCGCAAGGCAAGGGACGTGGAAACCGTCGATGCTCTGATTTCCGGCGCCGAACGGGACGGCGAGAGCGGCCTGATCAATGCGCTGGTGCTCGACGACGGCAGGCGGCTCGAAGGCGATTTCTTCATCGATGCCACCGGGTTCCGCAAGCAGTTGATCGTCCGCGAACTCGGGGCGGCGTGGAAGTCCTATGCCGAGGAGCTGCCGGTCAACCGCGCGCTGCCCTTCTGGCTCGATCATGAGGCGGGAGCCGATATTCCGAATTATACCCGCGCCTGGGCGCAAAGTGCCGGGTGGATGTGGCAAATCCCGACCCAGACCCGCCTCGGCTGCGGTTATGTCTACTCGGACGCGTTCCTGTCTCCCGATGAGGCTCATGCGGAGGTCGAACGGGCGTTGGGGCGCGGCATCGAGCCGCGCGGCGACATCCGTTTCTCGATCGGGCGGCTGGAGACGCCGTGGATCGGCAACTGCCTTGCGGTGGGCCTGAGTTCCAGCTTCCTGGAGCCGCTCGAATCCACCTCCATCCATGGCACCATCGTGCAACTGCTGCTGTTCGCCGGCCGCTTTCTGAAGGCGCCGGCCGCGATGACCGGGACCGAGCGCGACGACTATAACCGCCGCGTCGGCCGTCAGGTCGACGATTTCCGCACCTTCGTCAACATGCACTACATGACCGAGCGGGAAGATACGCCATTCTGGCGCGACGTCCGCGCCAACCGGCTGCATGCGGAAACCGGAGAGCGGCTGGCGCAGTGGCGCCGGGAAATGCCGCGCCGGGAGCATTTCCCGGACCGCCTCGACGGCCTGCCGCATATCGAGACGCAGCTCTATTACCCGGTTCTCGACGGGCTGGGCCTGCTCGACCGCGCCGTGGCGCGCAAGGAAATGGCCCAGTCGCCCGCCCTCAGGTCGTTTGCGCGCAAGACCTACGACGCGCTTGCAAGGGAATACCGGCAGGCGTCGCAGAAGGCGCTGAGCCACGGCGAGTTCCTGCGACACGTGCGCAAAATGGACTGAGCTTCCGGCAAAAAAAGCGTCCGGCCCTGAGAACCGGACGCAAGTCGGGGAGGAAGGTTGGTAGCCATGACGGACCGTCCGGTTCGTCATCGGCTCTGTTTTGCAGACCCCAGGTCGGGGGGATGCCAGGGTATGTACGCTCTGTCATGCCGCTCCCGCCCGTCATCCGGGGCAAGTGAGGCGCAGCCGAACGCAGATCCGACATCCAGACATATTTCGCGTCGCAGACGCGGCTTTTTAATCTCTTTCACCTACGCTGGTGGCGGGATCTTGCGGAGCCGGGCGTGTTCTGAAGCCGCTTCGTCAGACCGTCTGAATGAAGTGCTCGCTACCGCTCGCGCTGATGCGCTGGATCCCGGATCTGCGCGCAGCTTGCGCTGCGCTTGTCCAGGATGACCGGCGGGTGCGGCAGCGCCGCGTACCAGCCCATCGTCCCCGGCTCGCGCTAGGCAAGATCAACCTGCATTCAGGTAAACTCACCTGAATGCAGAAAATTGATCGTCAGCAACCCGTCAGACTCTCACGCAACCCGTTTCCGGGGTTCGCCGCGTGCCCATTCAGGCAGGATATCGCCATGGGCGGAGATGAGCTCGTCCGTCAGTTGCCAGATCTGCTCGAGATCGAGTTCGGCGCCTGCATGCGGATCCATCATTGCCGCGTGATAGATGTGCTCGCGGTTTTCGCTCATGAGCGCGGCGACCGTCAGTTCCTGGACGTTGATGTTGGTGCGCATCAGGGCCGTCAGCTGTGGCGGCAGCTTGCCGATCACGGTGGGCTGGATGCCGTTTCCGTCGACTAGGCACGGCACCTCCACCGCACAGCCTTCGGGCAGCGACGTGATGTAGCCCTTGTTGGCCACGTTGCCGTAGATCACGGAAGGCTCGCCCGTCCATATCGAGTTGATGATGGAGGAGGCGTATTCGTGGCTTTCCTTGACCTCGATGCGTTCGGCGTTGCGGTACTTCTCCGCCTGTGCCTTCCACTGCTCGATCTGCTCCACGCAGCGCTTGGGATACTCATCGAGCGGGATGCCGAATTTCTCGATCAGGTCCGGCCGGTCGCGCTTGATGAACCAGGGCGTATATTCCGCGAAATGCTCCGAGCTCTCGGTGACGAAATAGCCGAGACGGTGCAGCATTTCGAAACGCACCTTGTTCGGGCAACGCGGCATGGCGCGATGCCTGGGAAAGTGGCCGTCGAGATAACCTTTGAGAAGGTCGGGATAGAGGTTGCGGTACGTGCCGTCCTCCTGCCTCTCCTCGAAGGTGAGATAAAAGGCCACGTGATTGATGCCGGCGGCGCGGTAGCGGATGTTCTCGATCGGGATGCCGAGTTCCCGGGCAAGCTCGTTTGCGGTTCCCTGGACCGAATGGCACAGGCCCACCTGCCGGATCTCGGGAAACTTCTCCGCGATCGCCCAGGTGTTGATGGCCATCGGGTTCACATACTGCAGGAGGACCGCGTCGGGGCACAGCTCGGTCATGTCCCGGCACACGTCCCACAGATGCGGCACGGTTCTGATGCCCCGCATGATGCCGCCGACGCCCAGTGTGTCGGCGATCGTCTGCCGCAGGCCGAATTTCTTCGGCACCTCGAAATCGATCACCGTCGAGGGCTCGTAACCGCCGACCTGGAAGGCGGCGATGACGAAGTCGGCGCCGTCAAGCGCTGCGCGCCGGTCGGTATGGGTTTCGACCCTGGCCGGGACCGCAAGCGTCGCCACGAGCTTGTTGGCGACGGTCTCGCTTTCCGCCAGGCGTTCCGCACTGATATCCATGAGCGCCACGGTAGCGCCGGAAAGCGCCGGGCGCTGGAGCAGGTCCCCGATGATGTTCTTCATGAACACCGTGGAGCCGGCGCCGATAAAAGCGATCTTTGGTTCTGCCATTCTGATAACTCCGAAAATTTACGCGGCAATGTCGAACGCGGCACGGACGAGCCGGGCCGTATAGTCGGTCTTGGGGTTGGACAGCACCTCCTCCACAGGGCCTTGCTCCACGATATTGCCGAACTGCATCACCATCACGCGGTGGCAGAGCGCCCGCACAACCTTCAGGTCGTGCGAGATGAACAGGTAGGAAAGGCCCTTCTCATCCTGCAGTTTCCGGAGCAGATCGATGATCTGCGCCTGGACCGACAAGTCGAGCGCGGAGGTCGGCTCGTCGAGCAGGATGAATTCCGGCTCCAGTGCGACCGCCCGTGCAATGGCGATACGCTGGCGCTGTCCGCCGGAGAATTCGTGCGGGAAGCGGTTGAAGATATTGTCGGGCATGCCGGCGTCGAGCAGCGCCTGGCGCACGCGGTCCACCCGCTCGCGGCCGTTGGCGCCGATGCCGTTGACGATCAGCCCTTCCTCGATGATCTGCCTGATCGACATGCGTGGATTGAGCGATGCGAACGGGTCCTGGAACACCACCTGCATGCGCGAGCGCAGCGGCCTCATGCCCTGGCGGTCAAGCCCGTGGATAGGCTCGCCATTGAAGAAGACCTCGCCGTCCTGGGTCTCGGTCAGCCGGATGAGCGCCTGCCCGAATGTTGTCTTGCCCGAACCGCTCTCGCCCACCAGACCCAGCGTCTCGTGACGCTTGAGCTGGAGATCGAGATTGTTGACGGCGGTGAGCTTGAAATAGTCGGGCTTGAAGAACCCGCCGCGCTTCAGCGTGAAGGAGACCTTGACCTGCCGTCCTTCAACCATGATGGGGCTGTCATCGGAAATCGGCTTCGCCCGGCCTTTGGGCTCGGAGGCCATCAGCCGCTGCGTATAGGCATGCCGCGGGTTCTCGAACAGCGCCTCCGTCTCGTTGTGCTCCTGCACCGCGCCGTTCTGCATCACATAGACGTATTCGGAGAACTGCCGGACGATGGTCAGGTCGTGGGTGATCAGGATCACCGCCATGCCGTACCTGTCCTTCAGGTCCTTTATGAGATGCAGGATCTGCGCCTGAACGGTCACGTCGAGCGCCGTCGTCGGCTCATCCGCGATCAGGATGTCGGGCCGGTTGGCAAGGGCCATGGCGATCATCACGCGCTGCCGCTGGCCGCCGGAGAGCTGATGGGGATACTGCTTCAGCCGGGCCCCAGGTTCCGGGATCTGGACCTCTTCCAGGAGCTGGCGTGCCCGTTCCATCGCGTCCTTGCGGGACATGCGGTTGTGCAGGTGCAGGATCTCGCAGATCTGCTGCCCGATCGTATAGACCGGATTGAGCGAGGACATGGGTTCCTGGAAGATCATCGACACTTTCGAGCCGCGCAGCTTGCGCATCTCGCGGTCGCTCATCGAGACGATGTTCTTGTCCTGCAGCTTTATGCTCGTGCCGGGCTTGATGGTGGCACGGCGCGACAGCAGCCGCATCACCGTGCGCGCCGTGACGGACTTGCCGGATCCGCTTTCACCCACCAGCGCGATGGTCTCGCCCTTGTGGAGCTGAAAGGAAACGTCCCGCACGGCGTTGACGATGCCGCCTTCCACCTTGAAATCGACCGCCACGTTGCGCGCGTCGAGGATCAGCTCACGGCCGTGATTGCCGAGATCGTGCCGCTCGGTCGGGGCGAAGGGATTGTTGCGTTCAGGCATACCGTGCCCTCTCAATACGGATCGATGGCATCGCGCAGGCCGTCGCCCAACGCGTTGAAGGCGAAGACGGTGATCAGCACGAACACCACGGGTGACAGGATCCAGGGATAGGAGCCGATCACGGAGAAGTTCGACGTGTCCTGCAGCATCAGCCCCCAGGAAATCAACGGCGGTTTCACCGCAAGACCAAGGAAGCCGAGAAAGCTCTCCAGAAGCACGACGGTCGGAATGGCCAGTGTCACGGCGACGATCACGTGGGACAGCACGTTGGGCAGGATGTGGCGCAGGATGATGCGCCTGTCGCTGGCACCGACCGCCATGGCGGCGCGCACGTAGTCGATGCGGGCAAGCGCGAGCGTCTTGCTGCGCACCTCCCGCGAGAGCTGTGCCCACAGGAGCGCGGCCAGCACGATCACCACGAAAGCCAGGAAAACGTTCGATGACGCCGTTGCCGGGATCAGCGAGGCGAGGGCCAGATAGAGCGGCAATTGCGGAAAGGCCAGCACGAGCTCCACGAAGCGCTGCATCCACGTATCGGTCCTCCCGCCGAGATAACCGGAGGTGATCCCGACGAGCGTTCCGACGATCGTGGTGATGGTTACGACGGTGAGCGCGATGGCGAGCGAGATGCGGGCGCCGACGATGCCGCGCGAGAGAATGTCCCGGCCGAACTTGTCGGTGCCGAGGAAGTGCACCGGGTGCCCATCACGGGCGCCGAAGAAACGCCGTTCCATCGGAATGAGGCCGAAGAGCCGGTAGGGGCTGCCTTCGACGAAAAAGCCGAGGGGAACGGGATTGTCCATTTCCGGCCCGGTGATCGGCTGGAAGGTCACCGGATCGAACTCGCCCGTCTCTCCGATCGGGTAGGCATAGGGAATGAGGGCGAACCCGCCCTCCGGGCCGAAGAAGCTGATGTGGTCGGGCGGTGCGAAGGCGAGGCCCGGCTCCTTCGGGTTCATCGGCGCGAAGAAGTCACCGAAGATCGTCACGACGAGGAGGATCACGATCAGAACCAGTCCGGTCATGCCGCTGACCGAGCGCCGGAAACGCCGCCAGACGAGCCGCGAATAGCTTTCTTCGCCATGGCCGGGCAGGGTTGCCGCAGGCACCTCCGGCGTGGCCGGCTCGCTGGATTCGGGAAGTATGACGGTGCTCATTCGGATGCTCCTCCCAGGCGCACACGCGGATCGAGCAGCGCGAGCAGCATGTCCGCGATGATGTTGCCGATGATCAATGTCGCCGCGAGCACCAGCATGAAGGTCGCGGTCACATAGACGTCGCCGCGGTTCATCGAGCCGACGATGGCAGGGCCGACGGTCGCGAGCGAGAAGACGATGGCAACCTCGATTTCACCCGTCAGCATGTAGGGCAGCACCACGCCCTGGTAGGCGACCAGCGGGTGCAGGGCATTGGGCACGGCGTGCTTCAGAATAACCGCTCCCTCGCTCATCCCCTTGGCCCGCGCGGTTTCCACATATTGCGCGTTCAAGGTGTCGAGCAGGTTGGAGCGCATGACGCGCATGTTGTAGGCGAGCCCGCCGAAGGTGGCGATGGCAATGACCGGCCAGATGTGTTTCACCAGATCGACGAACTTGCCCCACGTCCAGGGCGCCCCGCCATAACGCGGCGAGAAGAAGCTGCCGAGCTCCTGTACGTTCAGCTTGAAGGCAAGAAGGTAGAGGATGATCAGCGCCAGCAGGAAGCGCGGGATGGTCATGCCCAGGAAGGACACGAAGGAAAACAGCGTATCGATCCAGCTGTATTGCCGGGTTGCGGCGACGATGCCGAGCGTTATGCCGAAAATGGATGCCAGGATGTGGCAGGTCAGGGCAAGCAGGATCGTGCGGGGCAAGCGTTCGGCCACCACGTCGCCCACCGGCTTGTTGTAATAGAAGCTGTGGCCGAAATCGCCGCGGGTAACGATGCCGGTGATCCAGCGCACATACTGCACCGGGATCGGATCGTTGAAGCCGCGTTCCTCGCGCCACGCCTCGGCCTGGATCTCCGCCTGCTCTATGGAAGCGCCGCCCTGGTTGATGAGTTGCGAGCGGATATAGTCGCCATAGTCGCCCGGAGGGGCCTGGATGATGGCGAAAGTCACCACGCTCAGCACAAACAGAATGGGCAGCGCCGAAAGGGTACGCATCGTCAGGAAGCGCAACATGGCCGATTTCTCCTCACCTGTCCTTCAGGTCCGGTGAGCGAGGGGGAGTTTCCCCCTCGCTCGTGCCAGGTGTCAGTTTGCGGGGCCGTCCGCCCCGGGTTCGCCGGGCAGGGTCTGAGCGTGGAGCTCAAAGTCCTGCTGCATCTCCGTGGGCACATACACCCGCTCACGCATGATGTTGTCCTCGGCCCAGTTGAACATGAAGATGGGCGCGCCCTGAGGGATGTTGGCAAAGCGCTTGTTGACGATCAGAGCACCCGGATATTGCGTCACGCCGATCGCCCACAGGTTCTCGGTGTAGAGTTTCTGGTACTCCTGCATCAGTTCCGTGCGCTCGGCACTGTCGCGGCTTGAGGTGAAGGCGTTGACGGTCTTCACCATCTCCTCCTCGAAGGGCAGCAGGTCGAGCGTGCCGTCGGAGCCGGCCCGCCGTGTCCAGGTCTAACGTGGACCCACGGGGGCCAGCCGTTCGGTGAACTTCAGCGCCGTCGCCAGCTCTTCGGAGTTGCGGAAGAGAGCCCAGTCGAACCCGCCACCCTGAAGCAGATCGTCATTGGTATTGGAGTTCTGGATGTTAAGGACCACCCGCAGGCCGATACGCTCCATCATGGCGATGATGCCTTCGGCAAGGCTGCGGTCGGTCTGGTAATCGCCATTGATCAGCATGACGACCTCGACATCCTGGCCGCCCACACCTTCTGCATCCGCAGGGAAGTTGACGATGCCGTTGCCGTCGGTATCGGTCAGGCCGGCCTTCTCGATCAGGGCTTTCGCCGTTTCCACGGAGAAGGGATAGTAGACCGTGGATTCCTTGTCGTAGAACGAGGTTCCCGAATACAGCCCGCCCGGATAGATGGCCGTGAACGGCCCCTTCACCAGGGCTTCACCCAGCCGTTGCCGGTCGAGCGCATAGGTCACGGCCTTGCGGAAGTCGAGATTGCGGTTGAGTTCCCGAAGCGCCTGGCCGCGCTTGTCCGGACTGCCCCAGCCGTTGGCCGAAAGGTTCGGATAGAGCGTGTAGCCTATGGTGCGGGCGCCGAAGGCGAGCCTCGCCGGAGAATCCTCCGTGGCAGCCTTTTTCAGCGACTCGACGTAGTTTTCCGGCTGTTCGAGGTTGGAAAAATCGCCCGTGCCGGCGACAGCCTGCACGTCGCGATCCGCCCAGGTCGACAGCTTGTAGTGCATCTCGTCGAGATAGGGCAGCTGATTGCCTTCCTCGTCCACCTTCCAGAAATAGGGATTGCGGCGCAATACGATAATGTCGTCCGCACGGTATTCGACCGGAACCCAGGCGCCCATCACCGGCCAGTTCATGTATTCCGGCGGAAAGGCGTTCTTGTACTGCTCATAGGTCACATCCGGATTGTGCTTTGGATGCTTGGTCTTCAGGATATGCGACGGTCCGGGGCAGAAGGTGCCGTAGGCCATCTGGTAAAGATACTGCTCCGGGAAGGTCTCCTCGAACGTCCAGCGAATGGTATAAGGATCAAGCGCCTCCAGCTTGGTGCCCTCGCCGCCGAACGTGTCCGCCGTCGCGCCGTTGAGCGGCGAGACATTGGGGTCGAGCACGTGGTCTTCCCAGTAGAACATCACGTCCTCGGCGTCGAAAGGATCGCCGTCGGACCATTTGGCGCCCTCGATCAGATGCATGGTCAGCTGATGGCCATCGTCCGACCATTCCCAGCTCTTTGCGAGGTTGGGCATGGGCTCGACTTCGTCCGCCTTGATGGTGAACAGCGGACCGACACGGGTCAGGCATTCGTACATGCCGATGTCGATGCCGCCCCAGCCCTGGCTCTGGCCGGCGATGTAGTTCCAACCTTCCGGCCGTCCGCCGATCACATGGCGCATCACGTCGCCATACGTGCCGACACCGTCGGGCATGTTGCCCGCCTTGTAGACCATCGGTTCTTTCGGCAGCCGTTCTTCGACCGGCGGCAGTTTGCCGGTTTCGACGAACTTCTCCGTCACCCAGCCCGGTTCGTGATATTCGTCGAGCGCGCGGTACTCCATGATGTCGGATATGCCGACGAAGACCGGCTCGCTCTGGGCCGGAAATGCCGGCGGATCGGGCGGTGTCGTGGGTTCGACCATCTGGGCCTGTGTTGCGAGCGCCGAAGCTCCCAGTAACAGACCAGCGCCGCCGAGAACACTCAGCTTCCTGTTCATCGTTCCTCCCTTTCATTGCTTCACGCGGGTCCCGGACCTCCCGTCCGGTGCCGGATCGCGTACGCCCCTGACGGTACCTCTTGCATAACGGCGCGCAATCCGGTTCTCTAAGCAGTTATTCCGGTTTTTAAAGATCGGGGAGGAGTAATGGCGGATCTGATCGACAGGCAGGGAGCACAGTCCAAGGGCAAGGCGCAAAAGCCGGTGCCGCGTCCCGACCGCCGGTTCTACGCAACAACCAAGGCTTTCGGCCGTTTCGGCATCCGCTGGTTCGACCCGCAGCTGATGGACGCGGAGCACTGGCACGGGCATATCGAATTCAACTGGCTGACCGGAGGGTCGATGAACTACCTGTTCGACGGCCGGCCGGTGGAAATTCCCGCAAGGCGGCTGGTGATGTTCTGGGCGGGCATCCCGCACCGGACGGTCAGCATCGAACAGGAAACAGAGGACAAGATACGTCAGTGCAACGTCTATCTGCCGCTGGACACCTTCCTCTACATGCCCAATATCGGACGGCTGACGGAGACCATGATCGGCGGCGGGGTCATCGTGCTGCCTTCCGATGCCGTCGACAATGCGCTTCTGGAACGCTGGTATCAGGACTACCGCAGCGGTGATGCCGAACGGGCGGATATCCTGAAATCCGAGATCGCCAACATGCTGCGCCGGACGACCCTGGTCGGCTGGGAGGAGCTTCTGTCCCCCTGGATCGAAACCCAGGAGCCTACTCCCAGTACGGCCTCGCCGCTGCGCTATGTCGTTGCCATGGTCCGCTATATCCACGAGAACCTTGCGGAACCGATCAGCGCCAAGGACATCGCGAAGGTCGTGGGAATTCACCCGAACTATGCGCTCAACCTTTTCACCCGCGTCATGCGCATTCCCATGCGCCGCTTCATCATCCGTGTACGGCTGATCAGGGCGCGGGCGCTTCTGTTCGAGGGCAATCTGTCCATCGCCAATGTCGCCTTCCAGTCGGGCTTTTCATCCCAGAGCCAGTTCTACACCCATTTCCGCTCCGCCTACGGCATGACACCCCTGGAAATGCGCCAGAAACTGTTGGCAAGCGGCAAGCTGATCCCTAAGAAAACCGAACGTGACAGCTGGACCGATTGCCAGCGGGATGCCGTGTAGGGCGCTGGGTCCGACGGCTCCCATTGGCTATTCAGGCAAATCTTGCCAAATTTTGTCATATTGACTATTTTAGCGCCATGAGCACGATGAACATCTCCCTCCCGGACAGCCTGAAAGACTATGTCGATCAACAGGTTACAGGCCGCGGTTACGGCACAAGCAGCGAGTATATCCGCGAATTGATCCGCCGCGACCGCGACCGTGAACACCTGCGCTCCCTTCTGCTTGAAGGTGCCGCATCTGCGGAGACCTCTCCGGTTGATGCGGGCTATTTCGAAAAACTGCGTAATCAGGCACGCAGACAAGGGTGATGCCCAAACCTGTCATTCCCCGACACCGGGCGCAGCAGGACACCGAAGAAGCGATCAATCGATATGTGCATGAAGCGGGTGTCGAAGTCGCGATTGGTTTCGTTGATTCGCTGGAAGAGGCATACAGACTGCTCTCGTCTCATCCGGCTGCTGGCTCTCCGCACTATGCCCACGAACTCAGGATCGCCGACCTGCGGCACCTGCGACTTCAGCGCTATCCGTACCTGGTTTTCTATATCGAGCGTTCCGATTGTGTCGACGTTTGGCGAATCCTGCACGACAGGCACGATATCCCCGCATGGGTCCGTCAAACCGACCCCATAGCTCAAGGCTCAGAATAGCACCCGACCCGCCCGCGAAACCTCAAGTCCGGTCTTCGGCCGCCTTCGAGGACGCGTCCTCAGGCAGACCGGCCCCGGTCGCCGGCTGTTTGCGCAGAACCATGAAGTAGAAGAACACCGCTGCCAGAACGAGGAAGAAGAGGCTATCCGGGCTGGTCAGGAAGACGACCGGATTGTTGTCGTTGAGCGCCAGGGACCGCCGCAGGTATTGTTCCAGGTCCGGACCGAGAATGAAGCCGAGCAGCAGGGAAACGGTGGGGTAGCCGTTCTTACGCATGAAGAACGCCAGCACTCCGAACACGACCGCAAGCGCCATCTGGAAGACCGAGAAAGTCGCAACGAAGCTGCCCACCAGCGCCACCACCGCGATGGAGGCATAGAGCAGGCCGCGCGGAATGGCGACGATCCGCACGAACCAGGGGCCGAGCAGGAACAGGGTCAGCGGGATCAGGATCAGCGCGCTGACCAGAAGCGAGGCGAACATGGGAGCGATCAGGTCCACCTGGTTCTCCAGAAGCCGCGGGCCGGGCTGCAAACCGTTGATCACCAGGACCCCCAGGACCACCGCCGTGGTGGGGTCGCCCGGGATGCCGAACATCAGCATCGGCACGAAGGCTCCGCCGCACATGGAATTGTTGGCGCTTTCCGCTGCCGCGATCCCCTCGCGGCTTCCGTCGCCATATTCCTGTGGTTTCTTCGAGCCGCGCTTGGCATCGGCGTAGGCGACGAAGGCCGCCATGGAGCCGCCGGCACCTGGCAGGATGCCGATGCCGTAACCGATCAAGGCGCTCTTGAGATAGGTGAACAGACCGATATCGCGCACTTCCGACCACTTGGGGAGAAAGTCCCGGCGGCGGATCTCGGAGGCAACGCGCAGCGCCTGTGCGTTCAGCGTCTCGGCATGGGCCTGTGCCTGCACCAGCACCTCGCAGATCGCGAAGGTGCCGATGATGATCGGCATCATGTTGATGCCTTCGACCAACAGTTCCGTGCCGAAATGAATGCGGGGGATCGGCTGCATCACGTCGATGCCGATGGTCGCGATCATGATGCCGAGCAGGGTGGCCACGATGCCCTTGCTGATCTCGGCGCGCTCGACGATGACGATGACGATCAGCGCGAAGAGGACCAGCGAAAACTTGCCCGGCGTCTGTATGAGCAGCGACAGCTTCGCCGCCAGCGGCATCAGCGCCATCAGCAGCAGCGCTCCGACCGAGCCGCCGATCATGGACCCGAGGGCCGCGTGTCCGAGCGCATTGGCGCCCTGTCCCTTCTTCATGAGCCGATTGCCTTCAATCGCCGTCATCATGGAGGAGGGGGCGCCGGGAATGTTGATCGTTGTCGCCGTGATGCTGCCGGCATACATGCCGGACATGAAGATGGCCGCGCACATCACCAGGGCCGGAACGACATCGATGCTGTAGGTGACCGGCAGCAGTAGCGCGATCGCCAGCACCGAGGTCAGGCCCGGCATGGCGCCGAAGAAGGCACCGATGAAGAAGCCCAGCACCATGAAGCCCAGCACGTCCGGGCGGGCAAGAACGGTGAAGCCGTTGAGAAGCTCGAGAAAAAAGGTCACTGGATCGCTCCGGGCACCAGGGGCAGGCGAATGCTGAAGGCGACGGCGAACAGCAGATAGAAGACAAAAGTCACCGCGGCTGCGTAGAGCACCATGACCAGTGGCCGGTTGCGTTCGAAATCGAAAACCCGGAAGAGGCCGAGTGTGAACAGGAATGTGGAGACGACATATCCGAGCGGCTCGAACAGCGCGGCGTAAAGCCCCGTGGCGACAACCACCTGTGCCGGGGCTGCAAGGGAACGCAACGGCTCGGCATCCCCGTCCTGCCGGCTCTGCCGCCAGATGATCCGGAGCAATGCCAAATACATGATCCCTGAGGCCAGAATGGGCAGGAAGCGCGGGCCGGCAAGGCCTTCGGCAAACGGAACCCTGATCTGAAATGCGGCGACGAGATAGATTGTCGTCAGAGCCATGAGGAACAGGGTGAACCCCATGCGCGCCAGTTTTCCGGTAACACCTGACATTCGATAGAAACCCTGGTCCCTGGAGTATCCCGGTTTCTTCAGAACCCGGGAGGCTCCAGCACATTGGAAGCGGTCGGCTTTTCTGCAGTCCGGGACGCCGCCGGTCTGCCGGCGGCGTCCCGTTCATCGTGCAGGAGCATCTACTTGGAGATCACGCCCTTCTCGACCAGGTCGTCCATCTGCTGGTAGAGGGTTTGCGCCGTCTCGTCCGCCCAGGCCGTGACGTCCGCCGTTCCGATCCAGTCCGGCGTCACGCCGACATCGGCGACCCATTTCTGGAATTCGTCGCTTTCCAGCGCCTGCTTGTAGGCATCCTCGATCTTGGCAACCACGTCGTCCGGAGTGCCCGCGGGAGCCGCGAAGACGATGAAGCTGCCGACCTGGATGTCGAGATTTTCTTCGGCGGCCGTCGGCACGTCCGCATAGGTCGGATTGCGCGTTTCGGAGAATTCCATCAGCCCGAATGCGTCGCCGCTCTGGATCAGCGAAGCGAAGTCGCCAAGGCTGGTCGCCGCCACTTCGACCTCATCGTTGAGGATCGCTTCCTTCTGCGGCGCGGCGCCGCCCGGATAGGCGATCAGATTGAACTCCACGTCCGCGGCGTCCTGAAGCTGCAGCATGGCCAGGTGCGTGCGCGATCCCGTGTTCTGAATTCCGACCTTCACCTTGCCGGGATTTGCCTTCGCGTCGGCAAGCAGATCGCCGATGGATTCATAGGGCCCGTCCGCGTCAACGACGATGGCGTCCGGCTCGCTGGTCACCCGGGCGATCAGCTTCAGCTTTTCCATATTGTAGCTGGGCAGAAGGCCCTGCCAGGGCACCGTGACGATGCTGTCATAGGTCAGCGCGCCGATCGTGTAGCCGTCCGGCTTGGCCTTCATGACCTCCGATACGCCGGTGGCGCTGATCCCGCCCTCGATATTCTCGACATACATGGAGGTGCCGATAATGTCCTCGGCGATGGTCGTGAGCTTGCGGACGATGCCGTCGGTACCTCCGCCCGCGCCCCACGGCACGACGACGCGGATATCCCGCTCCGGATAGTCGGCTCTGGCGTCCGCGGACGCAAAAAGGCCTATCGAGGCCGCAGCCATTGCAACAGTCAGTTTCTTCAGCATGGTATCCTCCCTGAATTCACGCTTGCTTGGTTAAGTTCGGCCGGCCCGCCGCCAGTCTGCCGGAGGGCCGGCGGCTTTGCTCAGCCGGTACGTGCAACGGGCTCGTCCCGCCGGGCGTCTGCCCGCGCCCTGTCGAACAGGCTCCTGAGCATGTCCGTCTCTTCCACGGAAAGGTCGGTGAGGGGCGGGCGCACCGGTCCGGGCTCGAACCCGGCAATGCGCACGCCGGCCTTGATCGCCGACACCGCATATCCGGGCTGCCGGTCGCGCAGACGGGCGAACGGGAAGAAAAACTCCTCCAGAATGGTCTGCACCGTCTCGCGATCGCCGCCGCGCAAGGCGTTGAAGAAGCGCAGCGCCAGTTCCGGAACGAAATTGAAGACGGCGGAGGAATAGGTGGTCACGCCCGCGCCATAGAGCGCTTCGGCGAACAGCTCGTGGGTGGGCATGCCGCCCACGTAGCACAGACGGTCGCCGAGCGTTGCGGTGATCTCGCGCACGAGATCGACCTTGCCGGTTCCGTCCTTGAAGCCGATGAGGTTGGGGCAGTCATCGGCGAGCCGCTGGAGCGTCTGCGTTTTGAGGACGCTGTTGTCCCTGTTGTAGACGATGACGCCAAGCCCCGTTGCCTCGCAGACCGCCTTGACATGCCGGTAGAGCCCTTCCTGAGGGCCGGTGATCAGGTAGTGGGGCAGCAGCAACAATCCGTCCGCTCCGGCCTTTTCTGCCCGAGCCGCAATTTCCTTCGCAATCTCGGTGCCGTAGCCGCAGCCGGAAATGATCGGGGTTGTACCGGAAGCCTCTTTCGCCGCCTGGACGACATTGCCGACTTCCTCCGGCAGCAGCGAGAAGAACTCGCCCGTTCCGCCGGCCGCGAACAGGGCCGCGGCGTCGTACTGCGAGAGCCATGCCACGTGCTTCTGATAGCTGGCGCGATTGAACGAGCCGTCCGGATGAAAATGCGTCACCGGAAACGACAGAAGACCCGAGGAGATTACGCCTTTGAGTTGCTCAGGAGTCATACCCACACCCTTGTTGTTGTCCGATGGTGATACGACACCTCATATGATGATGTCAATAATTCATCATACAACTTTTCACTGCCTGTCGGACTGCTGTAACCAGCCGGAAAGCCGCAGAGTGTCGCACACGCTCGCCATTGAGGAGGGTTGCGGAAGTTTGACGGGGGTAAAATGAATCTGCTAGAGATCATACAAATTGTGCCCACGCCAGCAACGTGGGCAGCAGCGTGCAGGGATTGTGAGACCGGGCGTGGAATCAAGCAGGAAGACGTTGGCATCAACCGTGTGCGAGAAACTGCGCACGCAGATCGAAGAGGGCAAATACGCCGTTGGCGACCGGCTTCCCAGCGAAGCGCGCCTGACCGAGGAATTCTCCGTGAGCCGCACCGTGATCCGCGAGGCGGTTGCCACGTTGCGCGCCGACGGTCTGCTGGATTCGCGCCAGGGTGCCGGCGTCTTCGTGCTTGCGCCGGCGGAAAAGACGCCGCTGCCGTTTCAGAACGTCGAGCCGGCCCGCATTTCCTCGATGATCGAGATGCTCGAACTGCGTACGGCCGTGGAAACCGAGGCTGCGGCCCTTGCCGCGCGCAGACGGTCGCCGGCCCAGCTCGAAACCCTCTTCGAGACCTTGCACACGCTGCAGGAGCTGTTTGCAAAGGGCGAATCCAGTCCGCAGGCCGATTTCGATCTGCACATGGCAATTGCCGATGCCACCAACAATCCCCGTTTCCGGGAGTTCCTCGAACTGGTAGGCCCGGGCATTATCCCGCGGCGGGCGCTCGCTACCACGTCCGGAGGCCCTGAACTGAAGGCCTATGTCGCCATACTCGATCGGGAACACGGGGATATCGTGCAGGCGATCGCCGACGGCAATGCGGACGAAGCGCGTGAGGCCATGCGAAACCATCTTCTGGGCAGCCAGGCCCGCTATCGGGCGCTTCTGCGCCGGACGACCGCCGGAGCCGGTAAAGGCAGGGCCGCCATGTCAGGCCCGTCGGGCTGAATGTTCGGAGGCGGACTTCATCCATGCTGTGCAAAAATTTCTGTAGGTGAGGACTGCATTGGCACGCATGCGCGCCAAGCCTACCGGAAAACGCGCTATTTCCTTGCCAAAAAACGTTCCAGTTCGGCTGGAGGTCGTATATAAGCTTCTGAAACTATTTTCATTAGGCGGCGATCATCGGCCGCTTCGGCGCTGCGCGCAATTGCTGTTTGGGAGTTAAGTGATATGCCGCAAAATCGCAAGGTCGGCATCAAGGATGTGGCTCGCAGGGCGGAGGTCGCCAATTCCACGGTATCGCATGTCCTCAATGGCACGGCATCGATTTCGGCGGAAGTCCGGGCGCGCGTTCTGGAAGCGGCCAAGGAACTTGGCTATCTGGCCGATCGCAAGGCCAAGGCGACCATTTCGGCCTTCGGGACGGTCCTGCTGGCGGTGACCGACGATGCCTTGCCGGAGAACGAGACCAACCTGTTCTCATGGACGATACTGAATGCGCTGTCGCGCGACTGCGAGCGCCGCGGCGTCAAGCTCGTGCCCCACTCGGAAACCGGAAACCTAAGCGCTGCAAACGTGATCTCGGCAGCGGAGAAAGCCAGGGCGGACGGCATCATCATCATCAATGACGACCGCGGGGATTTTCTCGCCGGCATCAGCGCGTCGGGGCTTCCGGCGGTCCTTGTCAACGGCGAGGATCAGGAGATGCGCATTGACAGCGTC
This sequence comes from Roseibium salinum, assembly GCF_026240905.1. NCBI lineage: Bacteria > Pseudomonadati > Pseudomonadota > Alphaproteobacteria > Hyphomicrobiales > Stappiaceae > Roseibium > Roseibium salinum. The sequence continues at coordinate 398,246 of NZ_JAPEVI010000002.1, read as the reverse complement.
TCGCCGGGCAACCGCTTCGCGGCGCAATTGGCCACCAATTGGCTGATCTCGCGGGGCCACCGGAAAATCCTGCACCTCACCTGGGACGGGCGAACGACGATCCGCCGGCGCCAGGACGGCTTCTGGGATGCCTTCCGCGCGCATAACTTGCCTCTGGAGGATGCGCCGGTGCTGCATGTTGGTGGCTATGAGCCGCGCTATGGCGAAGAGGCTGTCCGGTTATGGCTCCAACAGAACGGCGGCCTGGGCGGCGTGACGGCGCTGTTCTGCGCGGCGGACAATCTGGCGATCGGCGCCATGCGGGCGCTTGCCGCCGAAGGTCATGCGATTCCCGAGGACGTGTCGGTCATCGGCTTCGACGGCGTCGCTCTCGGCGACCTGGTCAATCCGCCCCTGACGACGGTGAAGGTGCCGCTGGAGCAGATGGGTCCGGCTGCCCTCAGCCTTCTCGAGCAGCGGATCGTGGCCAATGACAGCGAGCGGGTCGCCTATCGGCTCGAACTCGGCTGCGGTGTCGTGGAGCGCGAAAGTGTTTCGACGCTGTCCTGACGGTGCATATGGCCGTCATTTGAAAATATTTTCATTTCTCTCGCGGCTTTATCAAGCTGTGGCAGTCGTATAGTCTCACTTTGAGCGCCGCGATCATGAAAATAAATTCATCATACAGGCGCGAGGGCCGGGAAAAGGCCCTTCCATGCCACGGGACCTGTCATGCGACGTCTGAAGAAACTTGATCATCTGCTGGGTGAACTGCGCGCGCGCATCTTTGAGCCATTGCCGGATCCCGTGTCGCTCGAGTTCCGCCGTGCCCGGCCGGACGAGCGGGCCCAGGTCGTTGCCGAGGCGCGGGGCGATTGGCAGGCTGCCGGCCCCGATCTGCTGTGGGGCGAGCCGGGAGGCTATTTCTGGTTTGCCGGGCCAGCGCTGACGCCGCCCGAGGCGGAGGGCCGGCGTCTCTTTTTGCACATCGACGCCCAGTTCGGCAGCACGATGGGGCGTTCTGACCCGCAATGCTTGGTTCGCGTCGACGGCCGGATCGCGCAGGGCGCCGACGGCAATCACCGCGAACTGCTGCTGTCCGAAAATGCGGTGCCCGGACGGCGCTACGATATCCTGATTGAGGCCGGAACGATTGAAAACCGCCGGCAGGCCGGCTTCGGATGCCGTTTGATGCTGCATGACCCGCTGGCCGAGCACGTCTATTACGATCTTAGAGTGCCGCTCGACGTCGCCCGCCTGCTGCCCGAGGACGATCCCCGCCGGCAGTTCATCGTGAACCGGGTCGATGCGGCGCTGAAGAGCATCGACTTCCGCCCCGGCAATCCGGAGCGGTTCGCCGCCACTTTGCAAGGCGCCGCAACGATCGCGGCCGAAATCTATGCGGCCGAGGATTTTTCCGAAAAGCCGACAATCACGGTCACCGGCCACACGCATATCGATGTCGCCTGGCTGTGGCGCATTCGCGAGACGCGGCAGAAGATGGCCCGCTCCATGGCGACGGCCCTGGCGCTGATGGATCAGTATCCCGACTACCGTTTCATGTACAACCAGGGTGTCCTGCTCGACTATCTGGCCGATGACTATCCCGAGCTCTTCGACCGGTTGCGCGACAAGGTGACGAGCGGCGAATTCGAGATCGAAGGCGCGCTGTGGCTGGAGCCGGATGCCAACATCACCGGCGCGGAATCGCTGGTCCGGCACATACTCCACGGTGTCGCCTATCACGAGGAAACCTTCGGGATCCGGCCGCGCATCCTGTGGTTGCCTGACACGTTCGGCTATTCGGCCGCGCTGCCGCAGCTGATGAAGCTGGCCGGCATCGATGTCTTCGTCACGCACAAGCTCAGCTGGAACGACACCAACCGCATGCCCTACGACACGTTTTTCTGGCAGGGAATCGACGGGACCAAGCTTGCGTCCTATTTCCTCACCACCCAGCCTTACGCGTCAGGCGGTATCGGGACCACCTACTGCCCGGATCTGAAGCCGACCCATGTGATGGGGACCTGGCGCCGCTACGGCCAGCAGGCCCTCAACCGCGACCTGTTCCTGGTCTATGGCCACGGCGACGGCGGCGGCGGGCCGACGCGGGAGATGCTGGAAAACATCCGGCGTATGGAAAAGGGCATTCCGGGCTGTCCGGCGGTCGTTCACGACCACATGCGCCCCTTCTTCGAGCGGCTTTTGGCGCGCATGGAACGGGAGGCGGACCGGTATCCGGTCTGGTCGGGCGAGCTCTACCTGGAATTCCACCGCGGCACGTTGACGTCCGTTGCCAAGAACAAGCGCAACAACCGGCTGGCGGAACAGGCCCTGCGGGAACTGGAAGCGCTGGCCTGCCTTGCCATGACGCGTTGCGGCCATGCCTATCCAGCGGAGCGCCTTCATGAGCTCTGGCGTATCGCCTTGCTCCATCAGTTTCACGACATTCTGCCGGGCACATCGATCGGCGCGGTCTTCGATGACAGCGATCGGGACTATGAGAGGTTCTTCAAAGGGGTGGCAGAGCTGAAGCAGGAGTTGGCGGCCGCAATCGCCGGCGGCAATGGCCGCCTGCTGTTCAATATCCTCGGCCGGCCGCGAAGGGGCCTCGTGAGCCTCGAAGGAAGCGATGCCAAAAACCTTCTCTATCGTGGCGAGGCAATTCCGACGCAGGCCATTTGCCGCGCCGACGGGACGATCGAACAGACCGCACCCGTAAAGGATCTGCCGGCCATGGGCGGATACGTCGTGGCGCTGGAGGACGGCGATGCCGCCATCGGCACCGGTGGTCTGTCCGTTTCCGAAACCCGTCTGGAGAACGGGCTGCTGGCCGTCGCATTCGATGGCAAGGGACGGATCACCTCGATCTTCGACAAGCGCAACGGCCGCGAGGCGGTCGTGCCGGGCGACAAGGCGAACCGGCTGCAGGCTTTTCGCGACATGCCGCCGCAATTCGATGCCTGGGACATCGACGAAGGCTTCGAGGATCAGAGCTGGGACATCGATCGGCTCGTTTCGGCAAGGGTGGTCGAAACCGGCCCTTACCGCGCGGCCGTCCGGTTCGAGTGGCGCTATGAAAGCTCGACGATCGTCCAGGTGATTTCTCTGGAGGCGGAGAGCGCAAGGGTCGAGGTCGACAGTTTCATCGACTGGCGCGAACAACACACCCTGGTCAAGGCTGCCTTTCCGGTCAACGTGCTGGCCCGCGAAACGACCGCGGAAATCCAGTTCGGTCACGTCACGCGCCCGAAACACAGGAATACCTCCTGGGATCAGGCCAGGTTCGAGACCGTGATGCATCGCTGGGTCGACAAGTCGGAGCCAGGGTTCGGCGTCGCCCTGCTGAACGATTGCAAATACGGCTACGACTGGAAGGAAAACGCGCTCCGGCTGACGCTGCTCCGCTCGCCCACTTATCCCTGGCCTGAAGCCGATCAGGGCGAGCACCGTTTCCGCTATGCCATTCTTGTCCATCACGGCCTGCACGAGGGGGAAGGCGTTCCGGCGGCCGCAGAGGAATTCAATCTGCCGCTCCGTCTTCTCGCCGCGGGGGAGAAACCGGATTCGCCGCCCCGGGAGATCGAGCCCCTCGTGTCGCTCGACGGAGAGGGCGTGACGATCGAAGCCGTGAAAAAGGCCGAGACCGGCAACGATGTCATCATCAGGTTGTGGGAGACCCACGGGCGGCAGTCCGAAAGCGTCCTTCGCCTGCCGAGCGGGTTTGAAAGGGCGGAAGAGACCGATCTTCTGGAGCGCAGCCCGGTGGCCCTTTCGGTCACTGACGGGCGACTTCCCTTGACCTTCAAGCCCTTCGAAATTCGCACGATCAGGATCGGAGCCTAAGCCGGAATGTCACAAGCACCCAGGGAATTTCACCACACCATTTCCGAATTTCCGGGAGGGGAGAAATCCTTCGTTGAAATTCCGTTCCAGGCGGGGCCGGATACCGAACGTATTGAGGTGTCGTACCTCTTTCCGGCCGGCAGCGGCGGCAGTGTCATCGACATCGGCCTGGCGCACAAGGGCGTAATGCGCGGCTGGACCGGCGCGGAATATGGTCATGTCACCGTTGCGCGGGACTGGGCGACGCCGGGCTATCATCCGGGGGAATTGGAGGGCAAATGGGACGTCGTCCTCGGCATCGTCAAGATCGGCCCGGACTGCCGGGTCGACGTCACGATCCGCGTCGTTTCCCGCCAGGCACGCTGGCTGAGCGGCGACATTCACAGCCACACGGAACACTCCGACGGCGGCGTCCCCGTGGCCGACGCGGTCCACCGGGCAAGGGTGTCCCGTCTCGACTTCGTGGCGCTGACGGACCACAACACCACCACGCAGAACTGGGTGAAGCTGGACGACCCGGGATTGCTGGTCATTCCAGGCATGGAGCTCACCAGCTACTACGGCCATACAAACTTCCTGGGTCTCAAGGACCCGGTTGCCGACTGGCGCTGCACGTCTCCCGGGGAGGTTGCGACCAAGATGGCAGAGGCCCGGGAAAAGGGCGCGACCATCGTCATAAATCATCCCTTTCAGCGCTCTGCGGGCGGACGCTGGCAGAGCGGTTACGATCTTGCCTTCGATGCGATCGAGATCTGGAACGGAAACTGGTCCGAGCTCAACCAGGATGCGCTGGACATGTGGCAGCGGATGCTCTCGGCCGGACAGGTCGTCCCGGCCACGGGCGGCAGCGATTTCCATTTGAAGAACAGGCGCAGGCACGGCCGGCCGTGCAACCGGCTCTACGCCGCCGGCTACAGCGTTGCCGACGTGCTCTCGGCTCTGAAGGCCGGGCGGAACGTGATCAGCTTCGCGCCGCAGGAAGTGCAGGCCGAGCCTGTGGACCGCGACGGGCCGATATTCGGCGACACGCTCGCCGTAGGCTCGCCCATTGCCGTCCGTTTCGCCGGACTGGGCCCAGGCGACGACATTCGCCTGATCACCGAAAAGGGCGTTGTCGAGACATGGCCGGTCGGAGGGCAGGACACCATGCAGATCGACAAGCGCCTCGAAGGCCGCTTTGCGCGTTTCGAGGTCTGGAACGGCCCCGTGCCGAAGCTGTTCACCAACCCCTTCTACGGCAGGTAGGCGCCGACATCTCCGGGGCAGTCGGAAAGTCTGCTCCTTTTCGGGCTCGGCGGGATTTTTCCGTGCAAATTTTCATGTCCGTCGCCGCCGGTCAGGTGATCCGTTGTGCAATCTATGAAAATATTTTCTTGTTGCACGGCTCTAAAAAATGGCGCATTTGTGTAGCTATTGTGTTTGGTAAGACGAAGGTAATGAAAAGTTTTTCAAAAATGATCGATATTGTGAAGAGTTGGAAGACGATGAAATAATTTCACAAAAGGCATTTACGAGGGGGAGTGGGCGGCTGCCGATAGAAAAGCGGCCGAAGCGCCCGAAGCGAAACGGAGGAGAGAAGAAACATGAAAAAGACATTGCTTGCCGCCCTTGCCCTTGGGCTGATGGCGACGACATCGGCTTACGCCTTCCAGGAAGCGCCGATGCTGGCTGAACTGGTCGAAAAAGGCGAGCTGCCGCCGGTCGATGAACGGCTACCGGACAACCCGACCGTCGTCGAAGCGATCGAAGTCGGTGAATATGGCGGCACCTGGCAGCGCGCATTCAAGGGGCCCGGCGACCGCTGGGGGCCAACCAAGCTCATGGAAGAGCGGGTTCTGAAATTCGCCGCCGGCCCGGATGGCGAAGTGAAGCTGGTTCCGAGCTACATCGAAAGCTATTCGGTCAACGACGACTTTACCGAGTTCACCTTCACGCTCTTGGAGGGGCTGAAATGGTCCGACGGTGAGCCGGTAACCACGGAGGACGTGTCCTTCTGGTACAACGATATCTTCCTCAACGAGGCGCTGACGCCGACCTTCGAAACCACTCTGGCGCCCGGCGGCAACCCGTTGACCGTCGAGGTCAAGGACGAGCGGACCTTCACCGTAAAGTTCGAGCAGCCCTATGTCTATTTCCTGGAGATTCTCGCCCAGGACTCGACGGTCGGCCCGAGCCTGGACCGCCCGTCCTTCATCCAGCCGGCGCATTACCTGAAAAAGTACAACGACCACTATGCGTCCGAAGAAGAGCTGGCAGCGCTTTCCAAGGAGCACGGCGTCGAAAAATGGACGGACCTGTGGGGATCCAAGGGACCGATCGCCGCGTGGTGGCAGAATGAGGAGCTGCCGGTCATCACGGCATGGAAGATCCAGGGCGGCGTGACCGGCAATACCGTGACCATGGTCCGCAACCCCTACTATTTCGCCGTCGACCAGGAAGGCAATCAGCTGCCCTATATCGACAAGATCGAACACCGCCTGTTCGAAGCGCAGGACGCGTTCAACCTGATGATCGTTCAGGGCCAGATCGACATGCAGATGCGTTACGTGACCAGTAACGACTTCACCTTCTACATGGAGAACGCGGAAAAGTCGGGCTACACGGTCAGTAATTGGAAGAGCGCCAACGTCTGGTCGCTGGTTCCCAACCTGAACGTCACCGACGACGTGCTGCGGGGGCTGTTCGAAAACGCCGATGTGCGCAAGGCGCTGTCGATTGCCGTCGACCGCGAGCTTCTCAACGAACTGGCGTTCTCCGGTCTTGGCGAACCGCGCAGCACATCTCCGGTTTCCGGTTCGCCCTATTACAGCGAGGAACTGGAGGCGCACTGGACCGACTACGATCCGGAAGCGGCCAATGCACTGCTGGATTCGGCCGGCCTCGGCGAGCGTGACGGCGACGGCTATCGCCTGCGCCCGGATGGCAAGCGCCTGCAGCTTGTTGTCGAAACCGATCAGGACGCCTATGCCAACCTGCTTGAACTCCTGGCCGACAACTACCGCGACGTCGGCATCGAGCTGCTGCCGCGCGTGATCGACCGGACCCAGTGGGACGACAACCGCGAAAACAACAATTTCGAGGTTCAGCTCATCCCGTTCGACCGTCTGACGGTCATTCCTGCCGACCCGCGCCGCATGATGGGCGAAAACAACTTCGCCGCCCAGTATTACATCTGGCACGAAACCGGGGGTAAATCCGGCATGGAGCCGCCGGCCGATCACCCGATCCGCAAGGTCTGGGCCAGCTGGGGAAAGGCTTCCGTCGCCAAGACGCGTGAAGAAGCCGATGCGGCCACCAACGAAATGATCGCGGAATTCGTCAAGAATGGCTGGGTCATCGGCCTGGTGGGCGAAGTCGCCACGCCGGTCATCGTGAAGAACAACTTCCGCAACTTGCCTGAAGGCCTCGTCGAGGACAACATCACCCGTGGTGTCGGTCTCGCCCGCCCGCAGCAGATGTGGATCAAGCAGTAATTCACGTCGGATACTATCCGGAATGGCGGGCGTCGCCATTCCGGACCCTTTGACCGGTTACGAGTTCAAGCCACATGCTCAACTTCGTTGTCAGGCGTATGTTGTGGGCGATACCCACGCTCGTCGCCGTTTCGTTCATCTCCTTCATCATCATCCAGTTGCCGCCGGGCGACTACGTCACGGCGATGGTTGCGGAAATGCGCAATCAGGGGGAATACGTCACCGCGGCGCAGGAAGCGATCATGCGCGAGGAATTCGGGCTCAATGACCCCATGCTGGTGCAGTATTGGCGCTGGATCTCGAAGATCATTCTCCATGGCGACTTCGGCCATTCGTTCCACTGGAAGGCACCGGTCTCGGACCTGATCTGGGGACGTCTCGGCCTGACGCTGACGCTGTCCATGCTGTCGCTGGTCTTTACCTGGATCATCGCCATCCCGGTAGGGGTCTATTCCGCGACGCGCCAGTATTCGATGTTCGACTACCTGTTCACGGTGTTCGGGTTCCTGGGCAAGGGGATCCCGGATTTCCTCCTGGCGCTCGTCCTGATGTGGATCGGCTTCGCCTGGATGCATATCGATGTCGGTGGTCTGTTTTCGCCGCAATTCGAGGGGCGGCCCTGGTCACTGGCCAAGGTGTGGAACCTCATGACCCATATCTGGATCCCGCTTGTCGTCCTGGCGACGGGCGGTGCCGCCGGCCTGATCCGCGTCATGCGCGCCAACATGCTCGACGAGCTCGGCAAACCCTATGTCGAGACCGCCTATGCACAGGGCCTGAGCGAACGGCAGGTCGTCTGGGGCTATCCCGTTCGGGTCGCTCTCAATCCGTTCATCTCGACCGTGGGCTGGGCGCTGCCGGCGCTCTTTTCGGGCGACATCGTCACCGCCGTGGTGCTCAACCTTCCGACCACCGGTCCGCTTCTGCTTCAGGCGCTGAAGATGCAGGACATGTATCTGGCCGGCAGTTTCATCCTGATCCTGAGCGTGTTCACCGTCGTCGGCACATTGCTGTCCGACCTGCTTCTGGCGTGGTCCGACCCGCGCATCCGCTATTCCTAAGGCCAACTGATGACTGACCAAGTTGCTGAAATCGGCGTTGTCCAGGAGACCAAGGCAGAGGAACTGTACGCGGCCAGGCCCGCGCAGCTGATCTGGTGGCGTTTCAGGAAGCACAAGCTCGCCGTCGTCTCGCTCGCCTTCCTGATCTTCGCCTATACCGTCGCGATTTTCGCCGAAATCGTCGCCCCTTACCGGCCGGATTCCATCGAGCGTCTGCAAACCTTCGTTCCGCCGCGCGGTATCCATTTCATCCATGAGGGCGAGATCCAGCGGCCCTTCATCTATGGGCTGAAGCGCACACGCGACCTGAAGACCGCCCGTGTCACCTATGTAGCCGATACGAGCAAGATCCTGCCCATCCAGTTTTTCGTCCGCGGCGAGAGCTACAAATTCTGGGGCCTTTGGAAGAGCGATCTGCATCTCTTCGGCGTCGATGCGAAGCGCGACAAGATCACCCTGCTCGGAACAGATGCGCTTGGGCGCGATCTCCTGTCCCGGCTCATCTACGGAGCCCGCGTCACCCTCTCGGCCGGTATCGTCGGGGTCGTCTTCGCCTTCGTGCTGGGGCTCTTCTTCGGATCGATTTCCGGCTATTACGGCGGCTATATCGACGTCGCGATACAGCGGCTGATGGAGTTCATCCGATCGGTGCCCACCATCCCGCTCTGGATGGGGCTCGCGGCCGCCCTGCCCATCGCCTGGGATCCGCTGTTCGTCTATGTGCTGATTACCATCATCCTGGCCCTGATCGGCTGGACCCACCTGGCACGCGTCGTCCGCGGCAGGTTCTTCGCCCTCAAGACCGAGGACTATGTTCTGGCCGCCCGTCTTGCCGGGGCCAGTCAGTTTCGGATCATCACCAAGCACATGCTGCCGGCCATGACGAGCTACATCATCGCGGCCATGACGCTGGCCATCCCGGAAATGATCCTCGGCGAAACCGCACTGTCCTTCCTGGGCCTCGGCCTGCGCCCGCCCGTGGTGAGTTGGGGCGTGCTGCTGCAGGACGCCCAAAGCCTGCGCGCCATTTCGCTGGCGCCCTGGCTGCTGCTGCCGGGTGTTGCCGTGGTGATGGTGGTTCTTGCATTCAACTTCCTCGGTGACGGCCTGCGCGATGCAGCCGATCCGTACGGGCATTAAGGGCGGGGTCAGCAATGTTAAACAAGGTTCAGACCATGCCCACCGAGCGCCTCCTGGAGCTACAGGACGTCAATGTGCATTTCGGCATGCGCGAAGGCACGGTGAAGGCCGTCAACGGCGTCTCCTATCACGTGAACCGCGGCGAGGTGCTCGGCATTGTCGGCGAAAGCGGGTCCGGCAAGTCGGTGGCGGTGCGCTCGATCATGCGGCTCCTGCCGAAAAACACGTGCCTGTCCGAAGGCTCGATCCGGTTCAATCCGCAAAAGGGCAGGGAAGTCGAGATTTCCGCGCTGAAGTCCAACAGCCGCAAGATGCGCGAGCTTCGCGGCGACACCATCGGAATGATCTTCCAGGAACCGATGACGGCTCTTTCTCCGGTTCATTCGATCGGCACGCAGATCATGCGCACGGTCATGCTGCACCGCAGATGCGGTAAGGCCGAAGCAAGGGTCCGCGCGATCGAGCTTCTGAAGAAGGTGCACCTGCCGCGGCCGGACGAGATCGTCGACAGCTATCCGCACCAGCTGTCGGGCGGCATGCGACAGCGGGCCATGATCGCACTTGCGCTGTCCTGCGATCCGGAACTCCTGATCGCGGACGAGCCGACGACGGCGCTCGACGTCACCACCGAGGCGCAGATCCTCGACCTGCTTAGGGAGCTTCAGGCCGAGACGGGCATGTCGATCATCTTCATCACCCACAATTTCGGCGTCGTCGCCGATATCGCAGACCGTGTGGCGGTGATGTATCTCGGGCGGATCGTGGAGACCGGGACGGTCGACGAGATCTTCTTCAATCCGCAGCATCCCTATACCCGCGCCCTGCTGCAGTCCGTGCCGCGGCTCGGGCAGGCGCCGGTGCGCCGGCTGCGTGTCATTCCGGGCATGGTGCCCGATCCCTTCAACGTCCCGAAAGGCTGCTCCTTCAATCCACGCTGCTCCTACGCGGTGAGGGGCAGATGCGATGTCGAGACGCCAGACCTCGTGCGCTTTTCCGACGAGCAGACGGCCCGCTGCCTGTTCGCCGGCCAGCTTCCCGGGGAGGGCCTGGTATGACGGTGATGGATATGAGCTCCCCAATGCCGGACGACGTGCTGGTTTCCGTGCGGGAGCTGAAAAAATACTTCCCCATCAGCCGAGGCTGGCTGCAGCGTCAGGTCGGCGAGGTCAAGGCGGTCGATGATCTTTCGTTTGATATCAGAAAGGGTGAGACGTTCGGGCTGGTCGGCGAAAGCGGCTCCGGCAAGTCCACGGTTGCCCGGCTGATCCTGCGCGCCTACACGCTCACCGGCGGTTCCATCCGCTTCCGCCGCGCCGACGGCTCGATCGACGACATTTCGGACCTGGACGAAGCGGCCCTCAGGCCCGTCCGACGCGAAATGCAGATGATCTTCCAGGATCCCTATTCATCGCTTGATCCGCGCATGACGCTACTCGATCTCGTCGGCGAACCGCTGGTGATCCATGGCGTCGGCACCAGGGCGGAGATCCGCGACCGGGTGGCGGAGCTCCTCGGGCTGGTCGGCCTGCGCCCGGAATATGTCATGCGCTACCCGCATGCCTTTTCCGGTGGCCAGCGCCAGCGTATCGGCATCGCAAGGGCGCTGGCGCTCAATCCGAGCTTCATTGCCGCGGACGAGGCCGTCTCGGCCCTCGATGTGTCCGTCGCCGCGCAGAACATCAATCTGCTGCAGGACCTGCAGGAGAAATTCGGCCTGACCTACATGTTCATCACCCACGATCTGGGCATGGTCGAACATATCTCGGACCGCATCGGGGTGATGTATGTCGGGCGCATGGTGGAACTCGGCGAGACCGAGGAAATCTTCCGCAAGCCCTATCACCCCTATACGGAAGCGCTGCTTTCCGCCGTGCCGCAGCCCGATCCGCGCCGCCGGCAGGATGGCAAGCGCATCATCCTGAAGGGCGAGATCGCCGATCCGGCCAATCCGCCGAAGGGCTGCGCCTTTCACCCGCGCTGTCCTTACGCCACCGATATCTGCAGCCAGGAAATCCCGGCGCTGCGCAAGCTCCACGGGCGGCAGGTCCGCTGCCATCATGCGGAAAAGCTCGACCTGAAGGGAGTGGCAGACTGATGTTCGGTGCGACACTTTCCGGCAGGCTGGAAGAACTGCGTTCGGCGGGAGCCGATGCCCATCTGGACCTGGCGCGCCGGCACATGCCCCTCTTGCAGCTGGATGCAGCAGAGCCCTATCCGCCGCTGGCCATGGGCTATACCGTTTTCGAGACGCCGGGCCAGTCTCCGTCCTCGAAATTTCAGGTGATGCCGCGCGGCGGTCCCGCGATCGAATACGCGGTCTGGTACGACTGGGACATCCAGCACATGTACGATCTCGAACATGTCTGGGTCTATCTGGATGCCGCGGGCGAGGTCAGCAGGGTCGAGGCCTCGCGTCACGGAAAACGCCTCGAAATGACGGTCGACGGCGGTCCTTGCCGTCTTCAGGGCGGCCGTCCGGTACTCTTTCCCGAAGCCGGCAAACACGCCCACTGGGCCGACGGCGCGGAAATGAAGCTGAAGGCCGGCACGGTGCTTTCGGCCATGTGCAACGAACTTGCCGCCTTCGAAGGCGTTCATCTCGGCAATTTCTTCTGCGAAAGCGGCCAGATCAGCCCGACGGCGTTCGACCACCGGCTTGCCAAACTGAAGATGAAGGCCGACGCCTTCATTCCGTCCTTCGCATTCGATCGCTCCGGCGACGAAGGCGAGGGGATTGCCCTCGTTCCCTGGCCGCAGCTCGATCGCTGGATTCCGTCGCGGGTCAACCGCCTGATCGCGGAGCTTCCCCTCAAGGTGCCGCATATCCGGGCCGTTCTCTTCGACTGCGGCGACACGATTGCCGATGAGGCGACCGAAATCAAACTGCCGGGCACAGAAGTGGTCGTGGAGGCGGATTTCATCCCGGGGGCCAAGGACATGGTGCAGCGGGTTCACCGTGCCGGATACCGCATGGCGCTCGTCGCCGACGGTCCGCGCGCAACGTTCGAGAACATCCTGAAGCCCGCCGACCTCTGGGACCTCTTCGAGGCGCATGTCATCTCCGGCGAAGTCGGTGAACTGAAACCGTCGCCGAAGATGTTTTCCGCCGCCATGGAAGTTCTCGGTCTTGGCCGCGCCGATGCCGGCCGGGTCGTCATGATCGGCAACAACCTGTCGCGCGACATCAAGGGCGCCAACGATTCCGGTCTCATCAGCGTGTTCTTTGGCTGGTCGCGGCGGCGTACGCACGAGATTGCCGATGCCAGCGAAGTGCCGGACCACGTCATCTACACGCCGTCCGATTTCCTGCCGCTACTGACCGTAATCGAAGAGGAGATGGTCAGGGCGACCCGCATGCGCGAGGGCCTGCCGGGAGACGGCGCATGAGGGCTGATGCCGCCGCATTGAAAAACACCGGTGCCGGCCGTCCGGCCCATCAGGTCAAACGTTTTGAACCCGTTTTAAAAAGAGTGTTGCCATGAAGAACACCGGCGATATTTCCCGGCTCCTGTCCAGCGTGTCCCTCGGCCTTGCGCGCTTGAAAGGCATGAACGAGACCGCGCCGCTTGCCGGCGGACGTTTCACCATTCAATTCGATGAATGGGACTGGGAAGTCGGCGTCGGCCTCTATGGCCTGCTGCGCTACGCCGAGCTTTCCGGAGACGAGGACCTGATCGCCTCGATCGCCGCCTGGTATGACTGGCAGATCGAGCGCGGACTGCCGCCGCGCCAGGTCAATTCAACCTCTCCCATGCTGGCCCTGTCGATCCTCATCGATCATGTCGACCGTCCGGACTGGCAGGCCCTGGTTCAGGATTGGGCGGACTGGCTGGTGAGCGGGCTGGCAAAGACCGAGGACGGCGGGTTCCAGCACGTGGTCAAGGAGCGCATGAATGACGGCGAGCTCTGGGACGACACGCTGTTCATGACCTGCCTCTTTCTGGCCCGCGCCGGCAAGCGGTTCAACCGGGCGGACTGGATCGACGAGGCGGTTCACCAGTTCCTGGTCCATACCCGCTATCTGGGCGATCCCGTCAGCGGGCTTTGGTATCACGGCTGGACCTTCAACGGCCGGCACAATTTCGCAAAGGCTTTCTGGGCGCGCGGAAACTCGTGGATCACGGTCGCGGTTCCCGAACTGATCGCGCTCGTCGGCGACGCCATGCCGCCCTTCGCCAAGCGGTTCCTGCAATCCGTGCTGCGCTCCCAGGTGTCCGCGCTCGAAACGCTCCAGCGCGACGACGGCATCTTCTTCACGCTGCTCGATGACAGCCAGTCGCCGGTGGAGACATCCGCCACGGCCGGCTTTGCCTACGGGATCCTGAGGGCAATCGATATCGGCCTGCTTCCGGAGAAGTATCGCCCGATCGCCGACAAGGCGTTTCAGGCGGTGATCGCGCGGATCGGGGAGGACGGCATCGTGCTCGAGGTCTCCGACGGCACGCCGATGGGACATGACCTCGACTTCTATCGAAGGATCCCCAACGTGCCGGCCCCCTACGGTCAGGCCCTGGTCATGCTGCTCCTGGTCGAGACGCTCTCGGGCCGGAAGAAGATGGAGCGCCTCAGGAGCACAAGGATGGCCGGGGCCGAATAGGCGCGATGCCGTCCGTGGCCGCGGCGATACCTCCGGATACTGGCGACCTGCCGTGCCACAACCGCCCGTCATCCTGGACAAGCGCAGCATCAGCTGCGCGCAGATCCCGGATCCAGACATATTTCGCGTCGCAGACGCGTCTTCTGCTCCTTCTCACCCGGTTAACGGGGCGGGTAGGGGGTGATTGAAAGAAGCGCTCGCGGTCGCTCGCCCTGATTTCTGGATCCCGGATCTGCGTTCGGCTACGCCTCACTTGTCCAGGATGACGGGCGGCGGCTCGGGGCGTCACAAATAGGTCCGCTGCTCGATGGGCGTTTCGCGGATCTTGGTCAGGAGCATGTCCAGGAGCGCGCTTTCCGCACGGTTCGTCTTGGCCTTGGGGTTCCAGACCACGTGCACCGCGATTTCCGGCAGGTTCTCATAGGGCGGCAGTTGCCACAGAAGGCCGTCCCGGACATCCCGCTTGACCACGTGTGCGGGCAGCGGCCCGACGCCGAGCCCGGCGATGATCATGCGCCGGACTTCTTCCAGGTTCGCGGAGGTGCCGACCACGCGGTCTTCCAGATCCGCCTCCGCACGCATCAGTGTCACCGGCCTCAGGGCATCTTCCAGCCGGTCGGTGACGAAACTGACCGCCGACTGTCCGGCAAGATCCGCCTTTGTCAGTCCCGTCCTGCCGAACAGCGGGTGAGGCGGGCCGCAGAACAGGCCGAAGAACTCTCGGAACAGGCGCAGATATTCCAGCTTCGGATTGCGGTCGCGCACCAGGCAGACGGCCATTGAGGCACGGCGGGCCGTCACCGCTTCCAGGGCATCCTTGCTGGCGGAAACGTTGATGGAAAGCGTTGCCGCAGGATGCCGTTCGTGAAATTCGCGCAAGGTGTCGTCGAAGAGCGGACTGACCACGTGGCTGGCCATGGCAATCTCGACATGGCCGCGCACCTCGTCGGTGACGTCGCGCATCAGCGTGCCGAGCCTGAGGATGGCGCCCTGTATCTCGATAGCTTCCCTGAAGAGAAGATCGCCGGCTTCCGTCAGTTCGAACTGCCCGGGCTTGCGGTGGATCAGCTTGCGGCCGAGCCGGTCCTCGAGCCGTTTGAGCGCGCTGGAGACCGTCGGTTGCTTGAGGCGCAGCTTGTCGGCCGCGCGTGTGACACTGCCGGATTGCGCGAGCACGATGAAGGTTCTGAGCAGGTTCCAGTCCAGCTCACGGGCCAGGCGTTCGGCCTGGATCGGGCGGAGCGTCTCGATCATAGGTTTCATCTATACTTACAATTCCGATTATCTATTTGATCAATGAAGGCGCGCCTGTAACTGTGAAGTCAAGCAATTTTGCCAAGGCTTTCGGCGGGGGGAAGTGCATGAGCGTCGAAGCGCGAGAACGACGGCAACCGTGGATCCTGTTGTCACCTGCCTTGACGGCGGTGGGACTGCTGCTCTTCGTGCCGCTGCTGTTCATCGTCGTCTATTCGTTCTGGCTGCGCACCGCATCCGGCGCCGATCAGGTCGGCTTTTATCTCGACAACTGGAATGAAGCGCTGACCGACCCGTTTTACCGGGACATCCTGCTCAGCACGCTCAGGATCGCCGCGATCACCACCTTCGCCTGCGCGCTCATGGGATATCCGGCCGCCTATTTCATCGCCCGTTCGCGCGGCAACAAGGCGCTGCTGCTCCTTCTGCTGATGCTGCCGTTCTGGATCAGCTACATCATCCGTACCATGTCGTGGATCAACATTCTGGGCGTCTCCGGCGTCATCAACTGGGTGCTTCTCAATCTCGGCATCGTCTCCGAGCCGGTGCAGATGCTCTACAATGAGCCGACGGTCATTCTCGGCCTCGTGCACTTCCTGCTGCCCTTCATGGTGCTGAACGTCTATGTCGCCCTTGAAGGCATCGACGTGTCGCTGGAAGATGCCGCCTGCTCGCTTGGCTCGACCCGCTGGCAGGCCTTCCGCGAAGTCACGCTGCCGCTGTCCCTGCCGGGCCTTGCCGCAGGCGGCCTGCTCTGTTTCGTCCTGAGCGCGGGAACCTACATCACGCCGCTGGTGCTTGGCGGTCCGACCGACGCAATGTTCGCCAATCTCGTCTTCGAGGCGATCATCACGCAGCTCAACTGGCCGCTCGGCTCGGCACTCTCCCTCATGCTGCTCGCCGTCCTGGGCACGCTGGTGCTGATCTACAATCACTACCTCGGCATGGGCCAACTGATGAAGGGATTGGGCTGATGGGATGGTCGCTGATCCGGGCTTATACGATGCTCGTCTACCTGTTCATGTTCCTGCCCGTGGCCGTTGTCGTGCTTCTCAGCTTCAACGCAAGTCAGTTCGGCAGCTTTCCGATGACCGGCTTTTCCTTCCGCTGGTTCGTCGAGCTGGCCCAGAACGAAGCGATCCTGAGGGCGTTCCGGACCTCGATCCTGCTCGGCGCACTGACGGCGGTGATCTCCACCACGCTCGGCGTTCTGGCGAGCCTCGCGCTGGTGCGCTACAACGTGCCCGGCCGCAACATGATCTCCACGCTGCTGATCGCGCCCATCCTGGTGCCCGAAGTGGTTCTGGCGGTCGCCCTGCTGCTGTTCCTGAATTTCCTCTCCATCAACAAGAGCTTCTTCCTCCTGCTGATGGGGCACGTGATCTTCACGCTGCCCTTCGTCATCCTCGTGGTTCAGGCCCGCCTCGTCGGCATAAGGCGCGACTATGAGGAAGCCGCCCGCAGTCTCGGGGCCAGCCCGTCCCAGACGTTCCTGCAGATCACCCTGCCGCTTCTGGCGCCGGCCGTCTTCGCGGGAATGCTGTTCGCCTTCACCATCAGCTTCGACGACATTACGGGCACCTTGTTCTGGAAGCCGGGCGGGGTGGAAACCGTGCCGACCCAGATCTTCGCCATGCTGCGCAATTCCATCTCTCCGGAAATCAATGCGCTTGGCACCGTGATGATCTTTCTCACCGTCGGATTGCCGCTTCTGGGACTGGCAATCGCCCGGCGGATGGCCATGCAGCGCGGCGGATAGAACCGCGCGACCAAAGCAAGAAGACCTGAAAAAACAACCAGAGTGGACAGAAAAATGGACAACACGAAACGCTACGAACGCTTGCGCGAACGCTATCTGAACGGCGATCTCGACCGCCGCAAGTTCCTTGGTCTGATCGGGGCCGCCGGCCTCGCCTATGGCGTCCAGACGCCCTTTGCCCGCCAGGCACTGGCGGCGGTGGAGGAAGTCCGGTTCGACGGCTGGGGCGGCGTCGTTTCCGAAGCCTTCCGCAAGCACGCATTCGATCCCTATACGGAAAAGACGGGCATCAAGGTCGTCGACGGTACGTTCGGCGGCGGCGACGAGTATCTGTCGCGCGTGAAGGCCAGCCAGGAAGGCGAATACAACATCGCACACCTTTCCGGCGTTTTCGATTACGCGCGCTACGTCAATCTCGGACTGAATTCCACCCTCAACGAGGAAAACATTCCGAACCTTCAATACGTCATCCCCAAGCTCACCGACGTGTTTCGCAACGTGACCGACGGCAAGCTTTCCTGCGTGCCCTACGACTACGGCACCACGGGCATTGCCTATAACCGGAAGCATATCTCCGACGAGGAAGCCAAGGAGAAGGGGGCAAAGCTCCTGATCGATGAAGCCTACAAGGGCAAGATCGGCGGCTGGTCCGACTGGCGCACCCGCGTCTGGTACGCCTCCCTGCAGACGGATCAGGACCCCAACGGCGCCACCGACATGGATGCAGTCTGGGATGCCGTGCGCACCAACCGCGATCTTCTCCTGAAATACTGGCAGTCGGGCGCCGAACTGATGAGCCTGCTTGCCGAAGAGGAGATCTACGTCACGGAAGGCTGGTCCGGCCGCATCTACGCTCTGCAGGAACAGGGCCACGACATCGGCTATATCGATCCGCCGAATGGCTTCGGCTGGCAGGAATGCCTGTTCGTCATCAAGGGTTCGCCCATGGCGGCCTGCGAGGAACTGCTCAACTTCATGCTTGCCCCTGAAACCTCCATTGCGGTTGCCGAAGGTCAGAACTATCCGCCGGCGCTCGACCCGACCAAGGTGGATCTCGGCGAGAAGATCCCGACGCTGCCGGCCTTCGACCCGACCGGCAAGCTGGACGGCCTGACCTTCGCCGATCCGAAATACTGGAACTCTCACGAACAGGAATGGTCGAAGACCTTCGGCCGGATCCAGAAGGGCTACTGAGCCGGTATGACACCTGACCTGCCGCCGGTGAGCGGCGGCAGGTCCCCCTTCAGGCTATTCGGAGAATTGGCGTGAGCGCAGTTTCCCTCACCAGTATCGTCAAGAAGTTCGGCGGCTTCACCGCCGTTCACCGGATGAACATGGAGATTCCGGACGGCAGTTTCGTGACGCTGCTCGGCCCCTCCGGATGCGGTAAGACGACGACCCTCAGGATGATTGCGGGCCTCATCGACCCTACCGAGGGCGACATCACCATCAAGGGCCAGCGCATCAACGACGTGCCGATCCACAAGCGCAATCTCGGTCTGGTGTTTCAGAACTATGCGCTGTTCCCGCACAAGACGATCGCCGAAAACGTCGCCTTCGGACTGAAATACCGCAACCTTTCGAGGGCGGATGCGGAACAGAAGGTCAAGGACGCGCTGGAACTCGTGCAGCTTCCCGACGTCGGCGGCCGCTACCCGAAGCAGCTTTCCGGCGGCCAGCAGCAGCGCATCGCCCTGGCCCGCGCGATCGTCATCGAGCCGGACGTGCTTCTTCTCGACGAGCCGCTGTCCGCGCTGGATGCCAACCTTCGCGAAGACATGCGGGTGGAACTCAAGCGTATTCAGCACCGGATCGGCATCACCACGGTCTTCGTCACCCACGACCAGTCCGAGGCGCTCGCCATGTCCGACCAGGTTGTCGTCATGTCCAACGGGCGCGTGGAGCAGGTCGGGACACCGGAAGAAGTTTACAACACACCCGCCAGCGAGTTCGTGTCACGGTTCCTCGGGATCTCGAACATCCTCGCCGCCACCTGCAGGAACATCGACGGTAGCGGACTGGAGCTCGAACTTCCCGCCTTCGGCCGGATCACCGTGCCGAAGGAGCGCGCGCCGAATGTCGGCAGTACGGGGCCGGCGCAACTGGTCATCCGTGCCGAAAAACTGCTGCTGACGGAGAAATCCGCGCCGGCGGACGAACGGGTAGCGATGGACGGCGTCGTTGAGGCGGTCGACTATCAGGGCCAGGCTGCGCGGTATTTCGTGCGTATCGGTGATCATCACCTTCAGGTACTCAACATGATCGACCAGTATCCGTTTCAGGAAGGTGCCGAGGTTTCGGTGCGCTTCCGTCCGCGCGACTGCGCGGCCCTGCCGGGAGCAACCGCATGAGCCGGCCGGAAACCTCCCATCTTTTCTACCAGTCCCGGCAGCGCCGGCCGATGCTCGATCAGGCCCGGGGCGTCTATATGTGGGACGTCGACGGCAAGCGGTACCTGGACGGATCGTCCGGCGCCATGGTCTGCAATATCGGCCATTCCAACCCGCGCGTCCTGGGCGCCATGCGCAAGCAGATGGATAAGGCGACCTTCGGCTACCGGCTGCATTTCGAGACCGAGCCGGCCGAGTTTCTGGCCGCCAAGACCGCTTCCCTGGCGCCTGAGGGACTGGATAAGGTCTTCTTCGTTTCCGGCGGGTCCGAGGCGGTCGAAAGCGCCATCAAGCTGGCGCGCCAGAACGCGATCGCGATCGGCGAGGCTGGCCGCTACAAGGTTATTTCCAGGGATCCCAGCTATCACGGCTGCACGCTCGGCGCCCTGGCGCTGACCGGCTATGCGCCGCTGGCCGATCCGTTCGAACCGATGATGCGCGTGATGCCGAAAATCCCGGCGCCGCGCGCCTATCTCGACGGTCTTGACCCGGACGACGAGGCGACCGGCCGCCATTACGCCGACATGCTGGAGCAAAAGATCCTGGCGGAAGACCCCGAAACGGTCCTTGCCTTCATCGTCGAGCCGATCGGCGGCGCCTCCACCGGCGCGCTGGTGCCGCCCAGGGGCTATATGCGGCGCATCCGCGAGATCTGCAGCAGGTACGGCATCCTGCTGATCCACGACGAAGTCATGTCCGGCGGCGGGCGGACCGGCCGGTTCTTTGCCGCCGAGCACTGGGATGTCGATCCCGACATTCTCGTGATCTCCAAGGGTTTTGCCGCCGGTTACGCGCCGCTCGGGGCCATGGTGGCCCACAAGGATATCGTCGCCAACGTCCTGGACGCGGGCGGCTTCCTGCACGGTTTCACCTATGCGGGCAATCCGCTCGCCTGCGCCGCCGGTCTTGCGGTCGTGGAGGAAATCGAGCGGGAGGGACTGATCCGGAACGCCGCCGACACGGGCGCGCTTCTAAAGAGCGAGCTCAACAAGCTGATGGACCGCTATTCCATCATCGGCGACGTGCGCGGCGAAGGCCTGCTTCTGGCCTTCGAACTGGTCGAGGACCGGGCGACACAGCAGCCTCTTGCGAAGGAGCTCAATGCCTTCAACGAGCTGGTCGACATCGCCTATGAAAACGGCCTCATCATCTATTCGCGTCGCACCCGTGGCGGCCACAGCGGCGACCACTTCCTCATCGCGCCGCCGATGATTTCGACCGCGGACCACGTGGGGGAAATCATCGAGGGTCTGGACCTTTCCCTCCGCCAGTTTCTCGACAGGATTTCGCAGCAACGAGCCAGGGCCAGTTAATCAGTTCAAATGTCAGAAAAAATCATCATAACCTGTGCGATCACCGGCTCCATTCACACGCCCACCATGTCGCCCCACCTGCCGGTAACGGCCGCGGAAATCACCGGGCAGTCCATCGGCGCGGCCGAGGCCGGCGCGGCGATCCTGCATCTGCATGCCCGCAACCCGGCAACCGGGCAGCCCTCCGCCAGGGCGGAGGACTTCATGGCGTTTCTCCCGGACATCAAGGCTGGATGTGGCGCGGTGCTCAACCTCACCACCGGCGGCAGCGCCGTCATGAGCCTGGAGGAACGCCTCGACGGGCCGTTGAAGGCGGAACCGGAAATGTGCTCGCTCAACATGGGCACGATGAATTTCGCCCTTTACCCGCTCGCCGACCGCTATGACACCTGGTTGCATGACTGGGAGCGGCCGTTTCTGCAAGATTCCGACGACCTGGTGTTCAAGAACACACCCCGTGACATCGCACAGGTTCTGGTGCGGATGGGCCGGGAACGCGGCGCGCGTTTCGAATTCGAGTGCTACGAAGTCGGCCACCTCTACATGCTGCGCCACTTCGCCGACCGGGGCCTGATCGAGCCGCCTTATTTCATCCAGTTCGTCTTCGGCGTCCTGGGCGGCATCGGCGCCGATCCGGAAAATTTCCATCACATGAAGCGGATGGCCGACAAGTTGTTCGGCGACGATTACCTCTTCTCCGTGCTGGCCGCCGGGCGTCAGCAGATCCCCTTTGCGACCATGGCCGCCAGCATGGGCGGCCATGTGCGGGTGGGACTGGAGGACAATCTCTATATCGCCAAGGGCGAACTGGCCCGGTCGAACGCCGAGCAGGTCGGCAAGATCCGGAGAATTGCGGAAGAACTCGGCCGCCGGATTGCCTCGCCCGACGATGCCCGGCAAATGCTCGGCCTCAAGGGCGCGGACAAGACGGCGTTCTGACGATGAGCGGCATTCGGATCAAACGGGCGGAGCGTGCGGACGCCGAAAGGCTCCACGAGGCCCTGACGCAGCTCTCACGGGAGCTGGGCGACACGCATGTGGCCAGCCTGGACGACATCCTGCGCCACGGCTTTTCGGACAGTCCCGCCTTTTTCGCCCTTGTCGCATCCCGGCAAGGCGACGGCCGGACCCTCGGCGTGTTGCTGGCCTCTCCCGTCTTTTCGACGACACGCGGCGGCGCGGGACTTTATGTGTCGGATCTCTGGGTGGCAGGGGAGGCGCGCGGGGCGAGCCTCGGCGAGCGGCTGCTGGCGGCCGCTCCCGATCATGCCCCGAAGAGCTGGACCGTCACCTTCCTGAAGCTTGCCGTCTATCAGGACAATCCCCGGGCACGCGGGTTCTACGAGCGGCTGGGATTCCGGCCCCGCGAAGGCGAGACCGTCTTCGACCTCGAGGAACCAGAGCTGCAAAATTTGAGGAAACGCTCATGAGAGCCATTCTTGACGATCGCCAGCGGGCGCATGATCCCAAGCACTTCATGGCCAACGGCGCCCGTCTGGCCAATCCGGAACAGCCCCGGCGGATCGAGGTCCTCAAGGCCGGCGCGGAAGCGGCCGGTTGCCGCTTCGAGGCACCGCAGGATCACGGCCTCGGTCCGATCGCGGCGCTGCATTCGGCCGAATACCTGGTCTTCCTGCAGACCATTCACGAACGCTGGAGCCGCATAGAGGGGGCCTCTGACGAGGTCATCCCGAACATTCATCCGGACCGGCGCACGGCAAGCTATCCGCGCTCCGCCGTCGGCCAGGCGGGCTTCCATCAGGCCGATACGAGCTGTCCGATCGCGGCGGGCACCTGGCAGGCCGCCTACTGGTCCGCACAGAGCGCCATCGAGGGCGCGGATCTGCTTTCCTCGGGCGAACAGGCCGCCTACGTGCTTTCCCGGCCGCCCGGCCACCATGCCTTCGCGGACCTCGCCGGTGGGTTCTGCTTCCTGAACAATTCGGGCATTGCGGCGGAGCGGCTGCTGCGGGCCGGAAAACGTCCCGCCATCCTCGATGTCGATGTCCATCACGGCAACGGCACGCAAGGCATCTTCTACGAGCGCGCCGACGTCCTGACGGTCTCGCTGCACGCCGACCCGGAGCGGTTCTATCCGTTCTTCTGGGGACACGGGGCTGAGCGCGGCGAGGGGGCCGGGCGCGGCTGCAATCTCAATCTGCCTTTGGCGAGGGGAACGGGCGACGACGACTATCTGAACACCCTGCGGACCGCCTTCGAGCATATCCGCGCCTTCGGCACCGACGTCCTGATCGTCGCCCTCGGCCTCGACGCATATGAAAAGGATCCTCTGAAGGGCCTGGCCGTCACCACGCCCGGCTTCAACCGGATCGGATCCGCCATCGCGAAACTCGGTCTGCCGACATTGCTTGTTCAGGAAGGCGGCTATCTCTCCGACGAACTCGGCCAGAACCTCACCAGCTTCTTGAGAGGGTTTCAGGACGCATGACCGGGACATCCGACTTCCTGATCGTCGGCGGCGGCATAGCCGGTGCCGGTGCCGCTGCGAGACTGGCGCCGGACGCCAGCGTCACGGTGCTGGAAATGGAGGACGCACTCGGCCGTCACGCCACCGGCCGGTCCGCCGCCATCTATATCCGCAACTACGGCAACGCCACTTTGCGGGCTCTGAATGCGGCCTCCGAACCGGTTCTCACGAGCCCGGAAGGGATCTGCGAGGAAAGCCTGCTGTCGCCGCGCGGCGAAATGCTGATCGCCACCGAGGACGAGCTGGACGACTTCAACAAGTACCTCAACGGCGCGGAAGGCATGGAGATGCTGACGGCAGACCAGGCCGTTGCCCTGTTCCCGCTCTTGAAAAAGGAGGGCATCGCCGCAGCGGCAATCGAGCGGGAGGCCCAGGATATCGATGTCGACCGTCTGCTACAGGGTTTTGCGCGCCTGGCCAGGCGTCACGGAGCCCGCTTCGTGATCAACGCGCCCGCGCAGCGCATCAGCCGGTCCGCCGGGGTCTGGCGCGTCGAAACGCCGAACGGCGTCTTTGAAGCCCCGGTGCTCATCAACGCGGCCGGAGCCTGGGCCGATCAGATCGCCGGGCTTGCGGGGGTGGCGAGGAGCGGCCTGGTTCCCATGCGCCGGTCCGCCGCGATCATTCCGCCTCCCGATGGCGTCGACGTAAGCGGCTGGCCGCTGGTTGCCAGCGCATCGGACGGCTGGTACGCCAAGCCCGACGCGGGCAAGCTGATGGTATCTCCGGCCGATGAAGACCCGGTCGAACCCCATGATGCCTGGGTCGACGACATGGTTCTGGCCGAGGGGCTCCACCGGTTTGAACAGGCCGTCACCATGGCGGTGACGCGGGTGGAGCGCAGTTGGGCGGGGCTTCGCAGCTTTGTGCCGGACCGGACGCCGGTGGTCGGCTATGCACTGGATTCGGATGGCTTTTTCTGGCTTGCCGGGCAAGGCGGCTACGGCGTACAAACGGCGCCGGCCCTGTCCCGGCTCGTTGCGGATCTCTGTTTCGATCGTCCGTCCGAGCTCCCCGAAAACGTGGTCGAAGCCCTCAATCCGGCCCGCCTGTTCTAAGCGGGCCTTCCTCCATTGAAAGGAAACACGAACATGTCCGACATCAAGCGGCTGGAAATCGGTCCGCGCATGAGCCAGGCGGTCATCCATGGCGGTCTCGTCTGGCTTGCCGGTCAGGTCGGCAATGCGGGCGACAGCGTTGCCGATCAGACCCGGACCATCCTGGAGCGGGTCGACGCCTTGCTCGCCCAAGCCGGCAGCGACAAGTCCCGGATCCTCCAGACGACCATCTGGCTGGACGACATGAAGGATTTCGCCGAGATGAACGCCGTCTGGGATGCCTGGGTGGACCCGTCCAACCCGCCGGCCCGTGCCACCGGAGAATCCAAACTGGCGACGCCGGAATACAAGGTCGAGATCATCGTCGTCGCGGCGGTGAGCTGATCCACGGCCGAAATTTTACGACTTCTCGTGAATTTTAACGGGGAATAAACACGCCTGACGTAGGATCAACCGCTGGTTCCGGGGCACTTGTCGTGCTGCCGACCAAACCGGGTTGGGCCTGCCGATGCAGTTGGATATCTTCACCTTGCTTCTGATCCTTGGAACAGGGTGCATCTTTCTCGGCATGGTTCTGCTGCTGGCCTGGCTGCAGAACCGTTCCGAGGACGGGCTGCTGTGGTGGAGCGTCAGCCTGTTCCTGCGCACGCCGGCCTTCGCGCTCATCCTGTTGCGCGAAAGAATTCCGGACTGGCTGTCGATCGACGTCGCGCTTGCCCTGCTGCTTCTGGGAGCGGGGGTCTCCTGGGCTGCCGCGCGGCGCCAATCCTGCCGGCCCGTCAACCTGGTCGCCGTCGCCGCCCCGGCGGTGCTCTGGCTGATGGCAGGCCGGTTTCCCGAAATCCATTCCAGCCTTGGCAACCGCGTAGCATTCGTCTCCGCGGAGCTTTCCGTCTGTGCGCTGGCAATTGCCTGGGAATTCCGCCGCCAGTCCCGCACCATGGGCCGGTTGCGTGCCGCCATGGCGGCGGTGTTTCTCCTCTCCGGCCTCGTTCATGCCGCCCGCGCGGTCTATGCGGCGGTTCACCCGATACCGGAGATGTTGCCGGACATCGGCAACCTTGTGGCCTCCTCCTTGTATGTTTATCTGCTGATCCTTTTCGCCGGCGGCGTCATTGCGGTCAGCTTCTATTGGGAGCAGCTGGTGAGCTCCCTCAAATACGAGGCTGACTACGATTCCCTGACCAATGTGCTCAACCGCCGGGCTTTCGAGGCGCGGGCGGAGAATCTGCTTCGTCCCGG
Source organism: Roseibium salinum (assembly GCF_026240905.1). Taxonomy (NCBI): domain Bacteria; kingdom Pseudomonadati; phylum Pseudomonadota; class Alphaproteobacteria; order Hyphomicrobiales; family Stappiaceae; genus Roseibium; species Roseibium salinum. Next base: position 372,646 of record NZ_JAPEVI010000002.1, on the reverse strand, counting down.
CGCGCGCCGTCAGGCGCCGATCGCCTTGCTGGTGTTCGATCTGGATCACTTCAAGTCGGTCAACGATCGCTTCGGCCATTCAGGCGGCGACACGGTGCTTTGCGGGTTCTGCGCGCTCGTCCAGGGCCAACTGCGCAATGTGGACCTGTTCGCCCGGATCGGCGGCGAGGAATTCGCGGCGCTGCTACCGAACGTCGGTCGTCAGGAATCGGGCCGCGTCGCCGAGCAATTGCGCCGGGCCGTGGCGGAACTTCAAATCGACCGCCCCGGCGGCCCGGTATCGGTCACGGTCAGCATCGGCGTCGCTGTCGCCGATACCGCGGGTGTCCGCCTCGATGAACTGATGACCCGTGCCGACGCAGCCCTCTATGATGCCAAGACCAGGGGGCGGAACCGGGTGCGCAGCGCCGGACAGGCTCGCGCAGATCAGGCATCCTTCCCGCCACCGGGTGCCCGCCGCGCCGAACAACTGGCCGGATGATCCTGAGGTTGGAGGGACGCCAGGTTGATGGTGCGTCAATCCGAACAGACGCCGGCCGCGCATGGTGCCCGGCTTTCCCGGGATCAGTCAGTGTCCGAAAGCCCCATCTCTGAGGCTCACCAGGTAGCTGTCGTTGCCGATCTGGCCGCCTTTCAACGCGATTTCCAGCGGATGTCCTCCAGACCTGTGTGCCGTACAGACAGGCGAGCCCGGCGTCTCGGGGATGGCATGGCGAAGTGTGAGGGCGAATATGTCCAGTTCCTCAAGGGCATGGCTGGACGTATCGCCGCCGGCTACCGCGACTCGTTCCAGGTCGTGTTCGAGCGTCAGTCTCGCGAGCAGGCGTCCAAGGGTCTTGCCGACCCGGTCCGTGGAAAGCGAGCCACTGGCCTGTGATGAATCCGCCGCGCCCTTAGCTGTATAAAGTATCGGGCTTTGACCCGTCTTGAGAGCAGCCGATGCGCGTTCAAGGACGCTTTGGCATTCCTCGTCCAAGCCTATCCCGCCGGCAAGCGCTGCAAAATCCACCTTGATGCCGCAGAAACCATTATTCATCGCATGTTCGATCTGACGGCCGGTCGTTGGCGAACAGCTTCCCGATACGACGGCGATGCGAGGCTGCGAGCCCAGGGGCGCGGCTGGTTGCACTTTAGAAGAAACCAGTCCTTGTTTGCGCCAGGCGCTCAGGAGAGCATATTCCACTCCTGATGAGCCGGCGACAAACGGACCAAGGATTTCTCTTTTCTCGTCAAGCATGTCTCCCGCTGCTTGTTGAGAGCCGGTATCGAATACATCGATCAGGACGCTAGCCTGAGGGTCTGCGAACTTGAGGCACGGTTCTCCCGCCAGATGGTCTGCCATGTCTTCCGGCGTCAGGCAGGTGACGGGTAAACGCGTCTGCCGGCCGAGATGCGAAACGAGATCCGCTTCATCCATGGGCGTCGCCGGATGTCTGCTCATCACCGGATGTTTGTCGATCCGGTAGACGCGATCCTGGTAGGCGGCAAATAAGGTGCCGAAATAGGTGTACCGGCGCAGTTGCGGAGCTCCGACGACAATCGTCCCATGACGTTGATTGAAGGTGGCCAGTCCTATTTCAAGTGCTCTGCCGATCGACCCCTTGTGCGGAGCGCTGTCGAAGGTCGAACAGACCTTGTAGTGGCAGAAACGCGCGTCGAGCGCCCTTAGCCAGGCGAAGATTTCCGGTAGATGGTCCGACATCCACTCCGGCGACTGGCTGCGGCTCGTTCCGGCCAGGCCGATCGCCCTGCACTGCCGGAACTGCCGCCGCTGGTCATCGTTGGGAACGCACGTGAAGAGCACGGTTTCGACACCGCCGGTGGCCAGGGCTTCCATGACGTCGGTCGAGCCGGTGAAATCGTCGCCGTAATAGGAAAGAAGCATATCGGCGGTCATCGTTTTCCCTGCGGTTCGTCCGGCGCGCGGAAGTGCGACAGCGCTTCGGCAAGCTCTTTATGGTCCAGCGCATATTCGTCCGCCGGAATGCCACTTGCGGCAGCCTCCGCGGCCTGCCTGAGACTGGCCACGCCACCGGCCACGCCACCCGGATGACCCATGATCCCGCCGCCGGCGCAATATATGAAATCCGTGTGGCCGATGGCGGCGAGGGACGGCGCCATCTGGACGGCAGTCTGACCGGAGGAAAACACCGGCATTGCCTGATAGCCATGAGTGGCGGATATCGGCTGGCCGAGCGACCTGGCACTCTGCACGACGGTTTCGTCGGTCTCGGTGAACTTGTTCGAAAGTCCGTTGACGTGCAGATGATCGGCACCGGCAAGGCGCCATAATTTCTGCCAGACGGGGAAGTTTATGCCGATGTCGGGCGATCTCGAATAGATCCCCCAGCCATTGCGGTGGCAGTGAAGCGGCAGCCGGACGTGACTGCGTATCGCCGAGAGGCCGGCAAGCCCCAGGGAGAAAAGGCTCACCATGACGCACGTCCCGCCGGCGCTTTCGACGAGGTCGGCGTTGCGCCGCATCTCGTCGAGCTCGCCGGTGATGTTGAAAGCGTACATGACTTTCCTGCCGGTACGCTCGGCGTGCCTGTTGATGACACGCATGACTTCCCGTACCCGTTCCTCGAACGGGCAGTGCGGACCGTTCGCCTGCAGTTCATCGTCCTTGATGAAGTCGATCCCTCCTTCAATCAGTTGGTCGACCAGGGCCGCGGTGTCGTCGGGGGAGAGCCCGACACTCGGCTTGATGATCGTGCCGATCATGGGCCGATCGTTCACGCCGGCGAGCTGCAGAGTGCCGCCCGGCCCGTAAGCGGGACCGGGATAAGTGTCTGCGAAAGCCTCCGGAAGTTGGATGTCCGTGAGACGAAGAGCCGATATCTCGGCCAGTTCAAAAAGGTTGCCCGCAACGGTTGCCAACAGGTTCGGGAGGGATGGTCCGATGTTCTCGATCGGCCAGGACAGAACGATTTCCCCCTCTCGTAGATATCGGCACTGATCCTGCAGGGCAGGGACGGGGTTGGGCTGCGGCCTTTTTCGACGATTCGCTCCACACGGGCACCCGAGCGCTCGCGCAGGAGATCCGTTTCGCCAGGTAATTTCAGAAACGTTCCCGACGACTGTTCACCGGCGATGACTTGTGCGGCCCGTTCAAGCCCGACGGGCGTCTCCACGTCATAGCTCGCCACTATCCTCCCCATTCTGTCCCCTCTATCGGCTGCGGTTCGAGTGAAGTAGTAATATCAGCTTATCATACCAGTTGACAATATGATTTGCATATGAATTTATACCGACAACAAAACCGGAGGACACATGAAAATCGCACTCATCGGCGCGGGAGGAAAAATGGGGGTGCGTCTCTCCCGCAATCTCAAAGGCTCCCGTTATGACGTTGCGCACGTCGAAGTAAGCACCGTCGGCAGAAATCGGCTCAAGTCGGAAGTCGGTGCGGACTGTGTCGACCTGGACGAGGCCTTGAACGGCTCCCGCGCGGTTATTCTGGCGGTCCCGGATACGGCAATCGGCAACGTTTCCCGTGCCATCATCGACAAGCTCGCGCCGGGAACGATCATGATCGCCCTTGACGCGGCTGCACCGTTTGCAGGGCATTTTCCCGAACGGGACGACGTGACGTATTTCGTCACACACCCTTGCCATCCGCCGATCTTCAACGACGAAACCGAACTGCCTTCCAAACGCGATTATTTTGGCGGAATTGCCGCGAAGCAGGCGATCGTCAGCGCGCTGATGCAGGGTCCGGAAGACGATTTTGAAATCGGCGAGGAAATCGCAAAGACCATTTTCCAGCCGATCCTTCGGTCGCACCGCGTCACCGTCGAGCAGATGGCTCTTCTGGAGCCCGGACTGTCCGAGACGGTCTGCGCAACACTGCTCGTGGTCATGAAAGAGGCAATGGACGAAGTCGTGCGCCAGGGCGTCGATCGCCAGGCCGCGCGGGATTTTCTGCTTGGGCATCTGAACATTCTCGGTGCTGTCGTGATGGAAGAGATCGACGGCGTCTTCTCGGATGCCTGCAACAAGGCGATCAGCAACGGAAAAACACGCCTGATGCGTGACGACTGGATCGGAGTGTTCAGCCCGGAGGAAATCAAGGAAAGCATCCGGCAGATCACCTGATCAGACCGCCTGCGTTCGATTTGGCGCGGGCGGAACTGGCGGACCGGGAACTCAGGAGGGGCTTTTCGGTACCGGAAACGGGAACACAGTTAGAACTTGGGAGGACAATATGAAATTTACCCGCAGAATCCTGCTCGCCGGGGCCGCTCTTGCGGTCACCCTCGCCGCGCCTGCATCGGCATCCGCTGCCGACCTGATTGCAATCATCACGCCGTCTCATGACAATCCCTTCTTCAAGGCCGAAGCCGAGGGTGCCCAGAAGCGGGCCGAGGAACTTGGCTATGACACCCTTGTGCTGGTCCACGACGATGATCCGAACAAGCAGAGTGAGCTGTTCGATACGGCGATCGCGCGCGGAGCGAAGGCCATTATTCTCGACAATGCCGGGGCGGATGCCACGGTCGCGCCGGTACGCCGGGCAAAGGAAGCCGGTATCCCGTCATTTCTGATCGATCGGGAAATCAAGGAAACCGGGATTGCGGTGTCTCAGATCGTCTCGAACAACTATCAGGGCGCTCAGCTTGGTGCCGAGGAGTTTGTCCGTCTGATGGGGGAAGAGGGCAAATACGCTGAACTCCTGGGACGCGAGGCCGATACGAATGCCGGTATCCGCTCCGCCGGCTATCACGACGTGATCGACCAGTACCCGGATCTTAAAATGGTTGCCCAACAGTCTGCGAACTGGAGCCAGACAGAAGCCTACGAGAAAATGGAGACCATCCTGCAGGCCAACCCGGAGATCAAGGGAGTCATCTCCGGAAACGACACCATGGCCATGGGAGCCTGGTCCGCTCTGAAAGCCGCGGGACGGACCGATGTCATCGTCGTCGGTTTCGACGGCAGCAACGATGTCCGCGACTCGATCCTCGAGGGCGGCATCAAGGCAACGGTTCTCCAGCCGGCTTACCGTCAGGCTGAACTCGCCGTGGAGCAGGCCGATCAGTACCTGAAGACCGGTTCCACGGGCCAGGAGGAGAAGCAGTTGATGGACTGCATCCTGATAACCTCCGCCAATGCCGGCGATCTGGAAACCTTTTCCCTGAAATAAATGGACTGCCCCGCCGCGCCGGTTCGCCGCCGCGGCGGGGACGCTTCCCTCACATGCCCGGATCCCTGCGGCCCTTCGCCGGCCGCATTGCCGGGGGTGAACGTTATTCAGGAGGTTTCACAGTGATACGCGGCTCCACTCCGCCAATTTGCCTGGCCATGATTGCGGCCGTCGGCCTTGGCGGATGCAAACTGGAAAAGAACGACATCGTTGCGCAGGAGCAGGGACAGAAGGTTGTCTCCAGTCAGCCGGGCGGTGACATGAACACGCTTGTGGCGGAGATCTGGGAGAGCCAGGTCGTGCCCCACCTTGAGCAAACCGCGACGGACATGAAGACGCTCGCCGCCGCGATCAAGAAGGATCTGCAGGCCGCCGGAGAGGCACAAGGGTACCGGCCGACCAGCGAGGGCAGCCCGTGGAACTTTGCCGCAAGGATGAACGGCAGGATCGTGGCCGCAAAGACGGACACCCGGGCAGCCACCGCCGATGTGGATGTGAACGGGGACGGGGAAGCGGATGTGACCTTGCAGCTTGGCCCGGTCATCCGCGGCACCGCGCTCAGGGACATACTGCCATTCGTCGACTTTTCCTCCTTTACCGATCAGATCGAGTTTGCTCACCTGTCGCGCGCCCTGAACGCGCGCGCCTATGAGGCCGCGCTCGAGGACCTTCCGCGCGATAACCTCGTGGGGCAGAAGGTGCGGGCGACAGGAGCCTTCACCGTCCGCGGTGACGGGCCGCCCTTCCTGGTAACGCCCATTTCAGTCGAGGTCGGCGAGCAATGACCGCGCCCAGTCACAAGATCGGATTGTCCGTGCGGGGCGCAACGAAGGTCTATCCCGGCACCCGGGCGCTGAAGGAGGTCGATTTCGATGTCCACCTGGGGGCCGTCAATGTGCTCGTCGGCGAGAATGGTGCAGGCAAATCGACGCTGATGAAGGTGATCGCCGGCGTGGAGCAACTGACATCGGGCGAGATCCTGATGGATGGCCAGAGCGTGTCCTTTCCCGATACCCGCGCCGCAGCAGCCCATGGCATCGGCATCGTGTTTCAGGAACTGAACCTGTTTCCCAACATGACCGTCGCCGACAACATTTTCATTGGCCGGGAGAAAACCCGTGCCAGCATCGACATTGCCGCCCAGGATCAGAAGAAGGAGGCCGCCGACCTGCTGAAGCGGCTGGAACACGATATTTCCCCCGATGCGCTGGTGTCCGACCTGCGCATAGGTGAACAGCAGATCGTCGAGATTGCCAGGGCGCTTGCCCAGGATGCCCGTATCCTGATCATGGACGAGCCGACTTCGGCACTGAGCGCGGCGGAAGTCGAAATACTTTTCAGGGTGATCGACGACTTGAAGAAGCGCGGCGTCGGGATCGTCTACATTTCGCATCGGCTGGAAGAATTGATCCGCATTGGCGACTACATCACGGTCCTGAGGGACGGAATGCGCACGGGTGCGCGGTCGATGGAGGGAGTCGATGTCGCCTGGATCGTGCAGAACATGATCGGCGCGGCGACGAAGGATTTTGCAAAATCGGTCGAGCACGAATTCGGCGACGAGGTCTTCCGAAGCGAAGATGTTTGCCTTGTCGGCAAGACCGGCAAGTTTGTCGTCGATCACGTCTCGCTTTCCCTGCGCGCCGGCGAGATTGTCGGCATTTACGGCCTTATGGGCGCCGGACGTTCCGAATTCTTCGAATGCATCATGGCGCAACATCCTGGTTGCAGCGGCTCGTTCTTTGTCGAGGGCAAGCGTCTCGATGAGCCGGACGTTGCGGGGCGGATTTCCCGGGGGCTTGCGCTCATTCCCGAAGACCGCAAGACGGAAGGGCTCGTGCAGATCCTACCCGTTCGGGAAAACATGTCGCTCTCGAGCCTGACGAAATTCGTGAAAGGCATCCATCTCAGCCTCAGGCAGGAGCGGGAAACGGTCGGCAAGTTCGTGCGGGATCTCACCATCAAGATCGCGAGCATGGAAAACCCCGTCAGTTCCTTGTCCGGAGGCAACCAGCAGAAGGTGGTCATCGGCAAGGCGCTGATGACGTCGCCGAAGGTGCTTCTGATGGACGAACCCAGCCGCGGCATCGATATCGGCGCCAAGGCGGAAGTCTTCCGCACCATGCGCCGGCTGGCGGCCGACGGGCTGGGCATTCTCTTCGTCACCTCGGATCTTGAAGAGGTCATGTCGCTGTCCGACCGAATTATCGTCATGTCCAACGGACGCATCACCGGCGAGTTCGACGGAACCGACGCGACTGAAGAACAAATCATCGCGGCATCGGCGATCGGCCATGCACCGACCGGGAAAACCGGTTACACGAATGGGAGGAAACAAGGATGAGTTCGATCGCCGCCACGCAGAGCCAGACAGTGTCACAAGGACAGCCACTGGTCCTGCTGTTGCTGAAGCTGAGGACCTTCATCGCGTTGATCGCCGTTTTTGCGTTCTTCTCGATCGCTGCGCCAAATTTCCTGAGCACCGCCAATTTCGTGATCATGTCGAAACACGTGGCGCTGAACGCATTTCTGGCCATTGGCATGACATTCGTCATTATCACGGGCGGTATTGACCTGTCGGTGGGCTCGATTGTCGGATTGTGCGGCATGGTCGCCGGCTGGCTGATCCTGAACGGCGTCGATCTGGGGATCGGCTATTCTCTCTACTTCAACATTTTCGAGATCATTCTCATCACGCTGGCGGTCGGTGTTCTCGTCGGAGCGATCAATGGAGCGCTGATCACGCGTCTCAACGTGGCTCCTTTCATTGCGACACTCGGCACGCTCTATGTCGCGCGCGGCCTGGCATTGCTGTCCTCGGAGGGGGCAACCTTTCCAAACCTCGTCGGGAATGAGGCTTACGGGTCCACCGGTTTCTATCTGCTTGGCGCGGGAACCGTTCTGGGCATACCCATTTCCATCTGGCTCCTGATCGCCGTCGGGCTGACAGCCGCCTATATTGCCGGCCGCACTCCCCTTGGGCGACATATCTATGCTGTCGGAGGCAATGAAAGGGCCGCGGCCTTGTCAGGGGTCAAGGTCAAGCGGGTCAAGATGTTCGTCTACATGTTTTCGGGTTTCTGCGCGGCGATTGTCGGTCTCGTGATCTCCTCGCAGCTTGTGGCCTCACATCCGGCCACCGGAGAAACCTTTGAACTGAATGCCATTGCCGCGGCCGTTCTGGGCGGAACATCTATGTCCGGCGGACGCGGACGCATCGGCGGCACGATCATCGGGGCCTTCGTTATCGGTGTTCTGTCGGACGGCCTGGTGATGATGGGTGTGAGCTCATTCTGGCAAACCGTCATAAAAGGGCTCGTGATCATCGCAGCAGTCGTGGTCGACCAGGCACAGCAGCGGCTTCAGGCGCGGGTCGCTCTGCAACAGCAGACTGCGGCCGGTTAAAGTGCTTCAACGGCAAAGGAGACTTGGATGAAAAAGGGAGCGCTGATCGGTTGCGGTTTCTTCGCTCAGAACCACATGCACGCCTGGGCGGCGGTTGAGGGCGCCGACATGATCGCCCTTTGCGACCGGGACGAGGGCCGGCTGAGAGAAACGGCGGAACGCTTCGGCATCGAGCGGACCTATACGGATGCGGCCGAGTTGTTCAAAGCGGAGCAATTGGATTTCGCCGACATCGCGACAACCGTCCAGACCCATCTTCCCCTCGTGGAACTGGCCGCCGCATCCGGGGTGAACATCATTTGCCAAAAGCCGTTTGCGGACACGATGGAAGATGCGCGCGCCATGACCGCTGCGGCACGCGCAGCGGGTGTAACGCTGATGGTGCACGAGAATTTCCGCTGGCAATCACCTGTTCGCAGGGTGAAGGCGGAAGTCGACAGTGGGGCGCTCGGAACGCCTTTCTGGGGACGCGTCAGTTTCCGCTCGGCCTACGACGTCTATTCGGGTCAGCCCTATCTGGCGACGGATGAACGGTTCATCGTTCAGGATCTCGGTATCCACATTCTGGATGTCGCACGATTTCTCTTCGGAGACGTTGCGACCATTTCGGCAAGCACGAAACGCGTTAATCCGGCTATCAGGGCCGAGGACGTGGCGACAATGATGCTCGTTCACAAGGACGGGGCTACCAGCATCGTCGACTGCAGCTATGCGACCCGTCTGCCCCGCGAACATTTCCCCGAAACCCTGATTGAAATCGACGGCAGCGGAGGCACCTTGCGGCTGATGGCCGACTACCAGCTCGTTGTCCACAACGCTGAGGGAACCCACCGGAACGACGTTTCCCCTCCATTGCTGCCCTGGGCCGAACGTCCCTGGCACAACATTCAGGAGAGTGTCCTGAACATCCAGCAGCATTTTGTCGAGTGTCTCAATATCTCGTCCGTTCCCGAAACGTCGGGCGCGGACAACCTGAAAACGCTGGAGCTCGTCGAAGCCGCCTACCGCTCCGCGGCCGAAGGAAGCCGAAGCCTGACGACAGGACACGAGGCGCGATGACCCGCACGGATGCCACACGGCTCTTTGGCACGCAGCAACCTCCCGTCCAGGGCCGGGTTCTCCGCGCCGGTCCGCTGGAGGCGCGGCTGGAGAACGGCAATCTCCGCTACATCAGGTACGACGGCCACGAAGTGCTTCGGGCGATTTCCTATGTGGTCAGAGACAGGAACTGGGGCACGCTGACCCCGAAGATAAGCCGTCTCGGAATCGAGGAAACCCGTTCAGGTTTCCATGTCACCTATCTGGCCGGATATTCGAACGACGGTGCGGATCTGACCGTCGAAACGCGCATTCAAGGCGCAAGTTCCGGCCGCCTGACCTTCACGGCCAGGGCCGTTGCCGGCCAGGACTTCGAAACCAACCGTTGCGGCTTCACGGTGCTTCATCCGATAAACGGCCTTGCGGGAGCTCCGGTCACTGTTGAGCACTGCGATGGATCCGTGGAAGAGACGGTTTTCCCGGAACTGATCGAACCCTGGCAGCCATTCAAGTCCATCCGGGCGCTCACCCATGCACCGGCGGCCCATCTCAAGGCGTGTTGCAGGATGGAAGGCGACGACTTTGAGATGGAGGATCAGCGCAATTGGTCCGACGCGTCCTTCAAGACCTATGTCCGCCCTCTCGAGCTGCCCTGGCCATACGTCGTTCCGGCGTCCAGCGAGCTGACGCAGGCCGTCGATCTTCAGATCGAGGTTACCGGTTCCGCCAGGGCGGCCGGTCGGATCGGACGAAGCGACGCGTTGTCGCCGGTTGACATCACTGTGAACGGGCCGACGGGCGCGACTTTCCCCCGGATTGGCTTGCTTGTAAACCCGGAGGACGTTGCCCAGGCACTTGGCAGCGTCGGGCTGCTGTCCGATATCGGGCCGCAGGCGATCCTGTGCCACTTCGATCCGACCGCGTCCCACGGAGTTGAGGATCTCAGGGCTTTCAGGGAACTCCAGCAAGCATTTCCGGCCGCCTTCGATCTTGAATACGTGGTTGCCTGTGAAGGCGATCTGGACGCGGAGTTCGCACGCCTCGCGGAGATGATCGCGGAGAGCGGCCTGGAACCGGCATCGCTGGCGGTGTGTCCGTCCGTGGATCGCCAGTCGACGCCGCCAGGCAGCAGCTGGCCGGATTGTCCGCCGCTGGAAAACATTTATCAAGCAGCCAGGAAGGCGTTTCCGCGGACGGTGCTGGGTGGGGGCATGTTCAGCTATTTCACCGAGCTCAACCGCAAGCGGCCGCCAACCGGGCTCCTGGATTTCGTGACCCATGCGACGAACCCTATCGTTCACGCGGCGGACGATGAGAGCGTGATGGAGACATTGGAGACCCTGCCGCACATAACCCGCTCCGCCAGGGCGATCATCAGGGCGGACATGCCGTACCGGCTGGGGCCAACGACGATCGGCATGCGCCAGAACCCGTACGGCGCGCGCACTTTCCCCAACCCGAATGAGGAACGGATCTGCATGAGTTCCGACGATCCGCGCCAGCGCGGCCTTTTTGCCGCTGCCTGGACCCTCGGTTATGCAGCGGCAATTGCCCCGGCCGGACTGCAACAGTGGGTGCCGTCTGCCTTTGCCGGGCCGCGCGGCGTTGTGACGAAATCCGGAGATGACCTTTTGCCGATCGGTCGACTCGTCAAATGCCTGGCCCGACTGAGCGGCCTGCCATACCTGACGTGCAGCACCGATGATCCCCGCTCGGTGGCGGCACTGGGCGTGGCAACGGGCGGGCAGCCGACGCTCTTGATGGCAAACCTGACGGGGCGGCCGGTAGAGGTGCGGCACGCGGCGACCGCAACACTCGGGCCTTACGAGATAGTCTGGCCATAAACGGGTTTTCGCCGCCGAGGACTCCGCGATATAAGGACAGCAGCATAACGATAAGACGTACTGGACAGCGGATCATGGACAACTGGAAAGGCCTGGGGGCCGACGAGGACAAGATTGTCCGGCGCAAACTGTCAGATCAGGTTTTTGACCGTCTGCGCGAAATGATCGTGCGCGGCGAGCTTGCGCCCGGGGACCCAATGCCTTCCGAAAGGGAATTGATGGAACGGTTCGGTGTCGGCAGGCCCGCCGTGCGAGAGGCCATGCAGTCCATGCACACCCAGGGTCTCATTACGATATCTCAGGGCGAACGGTCCCGGGTCAGCGAACTCTCCGCAGATCTGGCTTTCCGGCAGATGGACATGGTCGCGCGGATGCTCCTTTCCGCATCGTCCGACAACCTGGAACACCTCAAGGAAGCGCGGCGGCTGTTCGAGGTCGGCATGGTCAAGATCGCCACTGAAAAAGCGGTGCCTGCGGACATACTTGAACTGAAGCAACTTGTTGCCGACCAGGCGACAATGCTCGGCAAGCCCGCCGAGTTCATCAAGGCGGATATTGCGTTCCACAACAAGATCGCCTCGATATCGGGAAACCCGATCTTCGCCGCCGTCAGCGATGCCATGCTGACGTGGTTGTTTACCTATCACACGGACTTGCTGATCTGGTCCGGCCGGGAAAACGTGACCCTCGACGAGCATTCGAAAATCGTCGACTGCATTGCGAGCGGCGTTGCTGCCGACGCCGAAAACGCAATGCGCTCACACCTGAACAGGTCCCAGGATCTTTATCGTCATCAGAACTGACGAAACATCGTCAGGCGCATGGACCGACAGGCGCTTCGGCAGACGTCAGGCAAAGCGCCTGGCGCCCGCCACGCAGAGCACGACGACCAGCGTGCTGGCGATCATCGTCCACGGCACGGCTTCGCTCAGGAGCACGGCCGCCAGCATCAGCCCGAAAAAGGGCTGCAAGAGCTGTAGTTGTCCCACGCCCGCAATCCCGCCGAGCGCAAGGCCGCGGTACCAGAAGACGAAGCCCACAAGCATGCTGAAGACGGCGACATAGCCGAGGCTGATCCAGCCGGTTTCCGATACGTGGCTGAAGCTTTCCGGCCAGGTTGCCGCGGTGAGCAGGGCCATGACGGGCAGGGACAGGGCCAGTGCCCAGGAAATCACCTGCCAACCGCCCAACCGGCGGGACAGGGTCGCGCCTTCGGCATAGCCCAGGCCGCACAGCACGATAGCCGCGAGCATCAGGAGGTCCCCTGTGAGCGATCCGCCGCCGTCTTGCGACAAGGCATATCCAGCGACCGTCGCGGCCCCGAGCATCGAGAACAGCCAGAAAGCAGGTTGCGGTCGCTCGCCGCCCCGGATCACGCCGAAAACTGCTGTCGACAGCGGGAGAAGGCCGATGAACACAATGGAATGCGCCGCCGTGATATGCAGCAGTGCCAGGGCCGTGAGGAGCGGAAAGCCGATCACCACCCCGAGCGCGACTATGGCGAGCGGCAGCAGGTCCCGCCGCTCCGGTTGAGCCTGGCGTAGCGTGAACAGGCACAGGGCCCCGAGCAAGGCCGCGATCGCCGCCCGGGCAGATGTCAGGAAAAGCGGGGTGAAATCCGCTACCGCCAGGCGCGTGGCAGGAAGCGATCCGCTGAAGATCAACACGCCGAGAAATCCGCTGCCCCAACCCGCCAGTCGTTTGTCCATGGTGCCTCTCTTTCCTGGGTTCTCCTTTACAAGGCGGGAACTGGCGCACACAGATACAGTACAATACAATATGACCAAACTGTATGGTCGCGGTGATCCATACAGTCGGAGGCCGAGATGAACGACGTGTCGCTGACGAAGACCGAAATGCTGATGAACAGTCTGCGTGACCGCATCGCCAGCCGTGCGTTGGGGCCCGGCGACCGTATGCCGTCGATCCGGCGTTTCGCCCGGACCATGGGCGTCTCGCCTTCCACCGTTGTCGAGGCTTATGACCGCCTCGCGGCCGAAGGCATCATCCATGCGCGGCGAGGTTCCGGGTTTTACGTCACGGGCAGGAACTTGCCGCCGATGAAAGTGGCGGAGATGGGAGCGACACGTCCGCGCAACGTGGATCCGTTCTGGGTGTCGCGCCAGTCGCTCGACCCCAGACCTGGAGCGCTGCAACCGGGCTGCGGCTGGCTTCCGGAAAACTGGATGCCGCACAACGAACTGCGCAAAGGCCTGCGAGCCTTGGCGAAGTCCGGGGAAGCGGTCCTGACCAACTACGCCGGCGCCCATGGATCGCTTGCCCTCCGCCAGTATCTGCTTGGCCGCTTTGCGGAGGAGAACCTGCCTGCGGCCCCCGAACAGGTCATGCTGACCGCCTCTGCCTCTCAGGCGATGGATCTGATCTGTCGGCTGCTCTTGCAGCCCGGCGACACCGTGCTCGTTGACGATCCGGGATACTTCAATTTCCATGCCCTTCTTCAGGCGCATCGGGTACGGTTGGTCGGTGTCCCCTATACGCCGGACGGGCCGGATCTGGATGCATTTGAGGTCATTCTGACCGACAACACCGCGCGCCTCTACCTCACCAATTCCGCGCTACACAATCCGACCGGCGCAACAATCTCGCCGCAGGTCGCCTATCGGCTGCTCACTCTGGCCGGGGCGCATGATCTGACGATCGTCGAGGACGACACATTTGCCGATCTCGAGCCCGATCCCTCGCCGCGGCTTGCCGTGCTCGACGGTCTGAACCGGGTCCTCAAGATCGGTGGGTTCTCCAAGACGCTCTCTGCCTCAATTCGGTGCGGGTATATTGCCGGCGGTGCCGATTGGATAGACGCCCTGGTCGATCTCCAGGTAGCGACCAGTTTCGGCGGACCCAGCCCGGTGGCGGCCGAATTGCTCGCCGGCGTGCTGTCGGGCGGCAGCTACCGCAAGCATCTCGTCGAGATACGAGGGCGGTTGTCCTCAGCCCGGAAAAGCGCAGCCGCAAGGCTTGCGCCACTGGGCATCACGCCCTGGACGCAGCCACGCGGCGGTTTTTATCTCTGGTGCCGGTTTCCCGAGGGGATCGATACCGGGGAGGTCGCGAAACATTGCGCGCAGGAGAATGTCATCCTAGCGCCGGGCAACGTTTTCAGCCCTTCGCAATCCGCGGCGTCCTTCATGCGCTTCAACGTTGCGCAGATGGCCGACAAGCGGGTACTTCACGTCCTGGAAAATGCCATGGCAGCACGATAACGGGCCGAATGGGCTCTCCGAGCCCCGGTCACGCCTTGAGGTGAATCGTGACGAGAACGGTCGCCTCCGATCCGTCGGCGAAATCTGCCGAGACCCTCAGCCAACCACCGAACTGCGTGAGGCGTGCGGCTGCCAGGCCGTCTTTTGCCGAGGGCATCTGGACCTCGGTGCCTTCCGCGATCCAGTGCATGCCGTCCGGCGAGATTTCGACACGGAGTTTCGGTTGCTCGCCCACGGGGTCCTTGACGGCCCGCACGAAAATGACCGCTTCGCGGGCCCAGCCGGCCTCGTATGGTTCGCTCGCGGCATGACCCGTCCAGCGCTCGTTGCGTGCGACGATGGCGGAGATGTTCTCCGGAAGCATCAGAAGTCTCCTGAAATGCAGACGGAATCGACATAGAGAAACGCCCGCTTGTCCGTATCGGTCTCCGCAAACAGAGCGAAGTTCAGCATGCACCACAGGTTCTTCATCGCTGGCATCCGGATCGAGTCGAAGTCGGACATGTCAAAGATCCTGTCGTTGCACTGGAATGCCAGCGCCTGCATGGACGCAAGGTCGAAATCGAAGCGCAGATAGGTCCAGTTCACCTTTGTCGGGATCTCGTTGTAGCAGAGCCGCTGGTTGCCTCCGGGCAGGTCTTCCCAGCCGTCCGGCGAAAGATGATAGTGGCTGAGCGTCTTGTCGCTCGTTCCCAGTGGCCTGAACTCGGTACTCTGGCGCTTGAACTGCCATTTCTGGACGTGCTCGCCATCAAGGGCGTTCAAAAAGCGCAAGTGCGGCATGACGCGCTGCGCATGCGCGTCGCTGTCGCCGCCCTGCAGGTCGAACAGCAGCCCGACCGAGCGCACATCGGTCTCGCCGAGTTTGAGGTCCGTGGCTTCGGGCTTGAAGGTGAAATAGGTCTCGAAGCGGATCGGACAGCGTTTGCGGAAGGTCAGGCGCTTGATGGCAACATTCTGCGCGCCTTTCCTGGGCCGTGTCGCGATCTTGAGCGCATAGGAACTGTCATAGCCGCCATGCGAGCCGGCCTCCCAATGGGCGAGGGTGGAGAGCATCGGGCTTGTGTGCTGGGCGTAGCCGGGCAGCATCGAGTCGAGATCGTCCTCGTAGTTTCCCACGAGTTGGGACCAGCCGCCATGGCCGGTGGAAAAACGGTTATGGCTGATGATGCGTGCAAGCGGGTCGAAGCGGCTAAGGTCCGGATCCGCCCGCAGCGTCGCCAATCGCATCGCTTCGGCAAGGCCGCTCATGTTGGAAGTGTCGGTCAATGTCGTCTCCTCTGAGCAGCGCCTACCCGGCGCGCAGGCTGGCTACCGCGTCCCAATCGACTTCGATGCCGAGGCCCGGGCCAGTGGGGACGGGCAACATGCCGTTGGTCTGCCGGTCGGCGCCCGGAAGCGCGCCGGTGATTGCCGTCTTGAACGGACTTTCGTCGGTCTCGCACTCCATGGCGCGCAGGTTCGGCATTGCCGCCGCCAGATGAACGCTGGCCGTTTCGCAGACGATGCCCGACATGCCGATATGCGGGGCGTAGGCAACGTCATGGGCGGCGGCGAATTCCGCCATGCGGCGCGTTTCGGTGATGCCGCCAGAACGCGCAACGTCGGGCTGCAGGTACGAAAGCGTGCGGTTGGAGACGAGGCGCATCGCCTGGTCGAGGCTGTAGTTGCTCTCGCCCGCGGCGAGCGGTGTTTCGCACCGGCGGTGCAGCTCTTCATAGCCCTGCTCGTCCTCGGGACGCAGCGGTTCCTCGAACCAGAAATAGCCGTTCGCCGTCAATGCGCGGCCGACTTCGACCGCCTCTTCCAGCGAGTAGGCCCAGTTCGCGTCGACACACAGTTCGATATCGTCGCCGGCACGCTTGCGGAGGCGTTCAATGCGCCGGCATGCGTCGCGCACAGGGTTGGCGACCTTCACCTTGACCCGCGGAAAGCCCTTGGCGAGGTAGCGATCGAACTCGCTGTCCATGAACTCGTCGCTGCCCCAGTTGACCGACGCCGCATAGACGGGCACCTCGGTGCGGCCGACGCCGCCCAGGAGCTGATAGATCGGCAGACCGGCGATTTTTCCCAGAATGTCCCATAGCGCGATGTCCACCCCGGCGATGGCCTCGATCAGCATGCCGCCGGCGCGGCCAGAGAGCGCGCGGCGCATGGAGCGCCAGTGCCGAGTGATATCCGTGGGGTTCTGTCCGACCAGGCGCGGCTTGAGCGAGGTCTCGATGAGCTCCGCATAGGCCTTCGGGGAGAAGCGGGCCAGCGTTTCCCCGACGCCGACCAGCCCGGCATCGGTTCGGATTTCGACCAGGACGATCGAGACTTCCGAGTATTTGCCCCACGAAGTGACCGTGGGCCGGGGCAGGGTCTGTGTCAGCGGATGAGCGATGACATCAGTGATCCTGACGTCCGCGCCGGCGACAGTGTCGTTGGACAAGGTTCGTCTCCCGTTTGGCTGAGGCTTTCCCTCTTTTAGACAACAACAAGACAACTTGGCAACTAGAAAACTTAGTTGCTAAGTTTGCGAGCAATGTGATAGGTCTGTTTTTAAAAGGAGCCACGATGATCGATCTGACCGAGAAGAAGCCGCTGTTTTCCGCCAAGCCCGCCACGTCGTCGCGGCTCGCCGATTTTGTTTCGGATTCGATAGCGGCCGCGCTCTTCGATGGGCGGATCGCGCCGGGCGAGCCGTTGCCTGCGGAAGGGGAAATCGCGCGCGAATTCGGCGTAAGCAAGCCGATTGCTCGTGAAGCGTTGCGCCAGCTGACCGCCGCCGGCCTGGTTTCGACCCAGCAGGGCAAGGTGGCCCGTGCCAGGAAAATGAACGGGGAGCCGCTCGAGAAGATCTACGGATATGCGGTCCGCTACAGTCTGAAGAGGCTGCAGGAAGCGAACGAGATGCGCCGTGTCATCGAAACGGGAATTGCAAGGCTTGCCGCGCAGCGCCGGCAACAGGCGGGCCTTGCGACCATGGAGCGTGCGCTCGCCGACATGCGCGAGGGGCTCGGCAATCCGGCTGCCTTCACGGAGGCGGACATCCTCTTCCACATGGGAATGGCGACTACGACGGGCAATTCCATGATCCAGCTTCAGATGGAAGGCATGCGTTCCGTCCAGCGTGAGGTTTCCGAACTGTTTTCGCGGCGGGCGAACCGCAGCCGCGAGGACTGGGATGCCACGATCGGCCGCCACAGGGCGCTGTACGAGGCCATCGCAGCGGGCGACGCGGATCTGGCGGAAGAAAAGATCGTGATCCATTTCGAAGCCGCCGACATTGCATCGCTTGAGGTCGCCGGCAAACTTGAGGCAAGGGGCAGCGACACGTGAGCGATCTTTTCTCCCTGTCTGGTCGCAGAGCGCTCGTCACCGGCGCCAATACCGGTATGGGCCGGGCGATCGCGCTTGGCCTCGCCAGTCACGGTGCCGACCTCGTTCTGCATCACAAGGGCGATGAAGACGGCGCCGGCCGTGTCCGCGACGAAATCAGGAGCCAGGGCCGGGAGGCCTCGGTCCTGGAGGCCGATTTTAACGATGGCGCCGCCGTCGAGGCCCTTGCGGAGGACGCGCTGCGGCGCGGTGCGGTCGATATCCTCATCGCCAACGCGGCCATTGAGAAGCGCACTGCGTGGACCGATGTCACGCCCGACCTTCTGGACACGCATTTCGCCGTCAATTTCAAGGCCCTGATCATGCTGACGCAGAAACTGGTGCCGGCGATGGCAGAGCGCGGCTGGGGCCGCGTCGTTGCGACCGGCAGTGTGATGGCCTCCCGGCCGCGCGCCGAAGCGCTGGTTTATGCGTCGCTGAAAGCCGCCCAGCTCACCGCGATCCGGGCCCTTGCGCGCGAGGTCGCCCGCAAGGGCGTGACGATGAACGTCCTCTCGCCGGGGGCGATCGAAACGGAGGCAAACGCGGCCAGGTATTCCGATCCGGAATTCCTGAAAGCCGTTGTGGCCAAGATCCCGGCGGGGCGGCAGGGCCGGCCGGACGACTGTGTCGGGCCGGTACTGATGCTGTGCAGCGAGGCCGGTGCCTATGTGACCGGGGCGAACATCCCGGTCGACGGAGGCTGGACCATCGGCGACGCGCCGGGAGCTCTCCCGGGGGAGACGTCATGACGTCAGCCGGGGGAATACGGATTGGGGGCGAACTGCTTGTGGCGGTTGATGTGGGGTCTGCGGCCTGAAGATGCCGAACGCCGATGAACCGCTGACGCGGGCCGGCTTCACGCCTGTGAGTCCGGGCCAAATACGAAGGGAGGAAACTGATGAGATACCTGAAATTGAAAGTCGCGGTGTCCACGCTGGCACTGTCAATCGCGTCTTCCGGCGCCCTGGCGCAGGACTTGCGCTTTACCGTGTGGACGGGCAACGAAGCCCACCTGAAGATGCTGAACGACATCGCTGACGGCTTCGAGGCCACGCACGAGGACGTGTCGGTTACCTTCGAGACGATTCCGGCGGGTGACTACGTTCAGAAGCTGACGTTCCAGCTCGCCGGCGGCAATCCGCCGGATCTGGGATGGATGTTCGAGGACACCATGCCCGCTTTCGTGGCTGCCAATGTGGTTGCGCCGCTGTCCGACACGCTGGAGAACGCCGAAGGCTACGACCTTGCCGACTTTTCCGAGCCGGCCATGGCCCTGTGGAAGAGGGACGGCGAGATTTACGGCGTTCCGTTCTCCACCTCGCCCTTCATGATCTACTACAACAAGGACATGTTCGATGCAGCCGGTCTCGAGGACCCGCTGACGCTCGCCGAAAAGGGCGAATGGACACTCGAGACGTTCCGGGAAGCCTCCAAGGCTCTCACCAAGCCGGATGAGCGTATCTGGGGTTTCGAATTCAAGGACGGCCAGGGCTATGACACGCGGATCATGCACGCGGTGATGCCGCCGATCCGTGCCTACGGTGGAGACGCATGGGCAAACGGCGAATGCGGCTTCGATGATCCTGAAGCGGTCAGTGCTGTCCAGATGCTCCACGACATGGTCTTCAAGGACAAGTCGATCGTTCCGCCGGGCGAGCAGGGCGACTTTTTCTCCGGATCTTCTGCGATGACGATCAATCAGATCTCGCGCGCATCGAAGATGCCGGAAGCCGGCTTTGAATGGGGCATCGCGCCTCTTCCGTCCGGTCCGGCAGGCGAAGCGCCGGTGATCGGTCAGGCAGGTCTCGTCGTGTTCGCGAAGTCGCCGCACGTGGATCTCGCCAAGGAGTTCATCGCATGGATGACCAACAAGGAGAACGTTGCCGTCATGGCGCAGTTCTTCCCGCCGGCGCGCGCCTCGGTGCTTGAAAGCGATACCTTCATCGAGGCGAATGCCCTCATACCCGAAGAGCAGATGAAGCATGTTGCGGCGGCGATCAAGCAGGGCAGCGTCCTGCCCAGCCATGAGAAGGCCCCGCAGATCATGGCGGCCCAGAAGCCGAAATTCGACGCGCTTTGGCGCGCGGACGCCGACGTTGAGGCTTCCCTCAAGGCGGTCTGTGCGGCGATCGAGCCTCAACTCTGAGGGCGGCAGGCGTGACCGGATCCACCGATCAAACCAGGGCCCGCGGTTTCCGTGTGCCCTGGCTGACACTGAAACGGCGCGAGGCGATCGAGGCATGGCTCTTCGTCAGTCCGACACTCGCCGGGTTCCTGATTTTCTTTCTCGGGCCGTTGATCGCCGTCATCCTCTATTCGATGTCGGAGTGGAACCTCCTGTCAGGCGAACAGATCTTCGTCGGTCTCGCGAACTACGAACACGCCCTTCAGGAAAACCCGGAATTCTGGCACGTCATCCGTAACTCCATTGTCTTTGCAATCGGTCTGGTGCCCATGAATATGGCGCTCGCCCTGATGCTGGCACTTGCGCTCGCGCGTCCGCGTCGGGGCGTGATCTTTTTTCGCACCGTGTTCTTCGCGCCGGTCGTCACATCGGCGGTTGCCTGGGCGATCGTCTGGAAGTTTCTTCTGCAGGGCGAAGGCGGAACCGTGAACCAGATGCTCGCGATAATCGGCATCGACGGCCCGAACTGGTTGCGCGAACCCGACTGGGCGATGGCGGCGGTCATTGTGACCCGCGTGATCAAGATGGTCGGCCTGAACATGATCCTTTACATAGCCGCGCTGCAGACCATTCCGCGCGACTATGAGGAAGCCGCGCGTCTCGAGGGAGCCTCGGGCTGGCAGGTGTTCCGAATGGTGACCTGGCCGTTGCTGGCGCCGACGACGCTGATCATCATGGTGATCACTTCCATCGGCTCGTTCAAGGTCTTCGACCATATCTACCTGATGACCGGCGGCGGCCCGGAAAACGGCACGCTCGTCCTGGCGTTCTACATCTACGAGCAGGCCTTCGAATTCTTCAACATCGGCTATGCGTCCGCGCTCGCGATGATCATGTTCATGCTCGTCCTGGCGCTGACCATCGTCCAGCTGATCCTTCGCCGGAAAGGGGCAACATGACCCAACGCCAACTCGACCGGCTCAAGCAGGCAATGTGGCTGGTTTCGCTTTCCATCCTGGCGGTACCTTTCGTGTTCCCGTTTCTCTGGATGGTTTCGTCGGGCTTCAAGAGCGCAACCGAGATCTTCGGGCAGCCGACGCTGATCCCGCACGTGTGGCGCTGGACGAATTTCGTCGAAGTGTTCGAGTATCAGCCCTTCGCGCAGCAGTATTTCAACTCGCTTTATATCGCCTCCCTGGTCACGATCCTGACACTGATACTGTCGTCGCTCGCCGGCTACGCACTGGCACGGATGCGGTTCGCGGGCGCGGGGCTGCTGATGCTTTTTCTGATTTCGGCCCTGATGGTACCGGAGGAGGTGACGATCATTCCGAATTTCTTCCTGATGCGCTGGCTCGGCCTGATGGATACACATGCTCCCCTGGTCCTCCTTCCGGTCTTCGGGCCGCATGGTGTCATGGCGACCTTCCTCATGCGCCAGTACTTCGTCGCGCTGCCGAAAGAGCTGGAGGAGGCCGGAAAGATGGACGGCCTGTCGCGCCTGGGCATCTGGTGGAAGATCGCCCTGCCCATGTCGCGGCCGGCGCTGGCCGCCGTGGCCATTATCACCTTCCTGTTTTCATGGAATCTTTTCCTTGAGCCGCTGGTCTTCCTGTCCAGCCTCGACAAGTTCACCCTGCCGCTGGCGCTTTCCAACTTCACGGATGCCTACGGACTGCCGCTCTGGCATCTGCAACTGGCCGCCACGTCGCTGGCGGTGGTGCCGATCCTGATCGTCTACCTGATCGCGCAGCGGCAAATCATCGAGAGTTTCGCAATGTCGGGAGTGAAGGGATGATCTCCTGCAAGCCCCAGAGACCGAGCAGACCATGACCAGCCTCACCCTTGCAGACATCCGCAAGTCCTTCGGTTCGATCGAGATCATCAAGGGCATCGATCTTGAGATCAGCGATGGCGAATTCGTCGTTTTCGTCGGCCCGTCCGGCTGCGGCAAGTCCACCCTGCTGCGCATGATCTCGGGTCTGGAATACATCAGTTCCGGCGATCTGTTTATCGGGGGCCGAAGGGTGAACGAGGTACAGGCGTCGAAACGCGGTGTCGCGATGGTGTTTCAGAGCTATGCGCTCTATCCGCACCTGACGGTGCGCGAGAACATGGGTTTCGGCCTGAAGGTGCGCAAGGTGCCGACCGCGGAGCGGGCGCGGCGCGTCGCGGAAGCATCCGCGACCCTGAAGCTTGACGGTTTGCTCGATCGCTATCCTCGCGAACTTTCCGGCGGACAGCGCCAGCGTGTCGCCATCGGCCGAGCCATCGTCGGCGATCCTGAGATTTTTCTTTTCGACGAGCCGCTGTCGAACCTCGACGCGGAACTTCGGGTCCACATGCGATCGGAGATTGCCGCGCTGCATGCGCGGCTCGGCAACACGATGGTCTATGTCACCCACGATCAGATCGAGGCGATGACGCTGGCCGACAGGATCGTGGTGCTGCGCGACGGGCTCATCGAGCAGATCGGCTCCCCGCGCGAGCTTTACACCTGCCCTGACAACCTGTTCGTCGCCCAGTTCATCGGCAGCCCGCGCATGAACATCCTGCCGGTCGAACGCGTGGCCGGACAGATTGCCGACAGTGTTCCACGTAAGGCGACGCAGGTCGGCATGCGTCCCGAGCACCTGCAGGTCGTTGCCCCGGATGCGGGTCTCGTTACCGGCAAGGTCGCCGTGAGCGAGTATACGGGCGCTGCGACCATGCTGCACGTGACGCTGGAGGGTGGCGAAATCGTCCTGGCCGTCGAGAACGGCGATACGCCGGTTTCCGGTGAACGCATCGGATTGACGATGGATTTCAAGGATCTGCACTTCTTCGACCAGGCCGGGCAGCGGTGCATCAAATAGATGCGCTGCAGCGCGTCGGGTGCTTCTATCGGCGCCGCGGCAGCGGCCCGGCCATCGCATGCATGGCAGGCTTGAACACAAGCCGGCCCGACACCATTTCGCTCAGTGGAGATGCTGATGCGTCACCGATTTTGCTGGTTTTCGAGTGAAAACAGGACAATAGGAGGAATGTAATGGACGATATTGCATTTTCAGAACCTGTCGTTCTGGATTTGCCCGACACGGGCGCACGGATGGTTACATCCAGTTTCGAAGCGCTCGAATGTCTCGAAAACGACTGGCCGGCAGCGGCCCGCGACAGGAACTGGCGGCGTGCCCGGGTGATCTGCCGGGATGCGCTGGACGGCTGGCGGGCGCCTGGCGAGGCGCGGCGAAGCCTTGCAAAGGCGGCGGCAAGCGCCGGTTTGATCCTCCCCCGACACCGGCGGCGTTCTGCGCCGTGGCTCCCGCAGTCCCCGCAGGCGGGTCTGGCGGGCGCGACTTTGGCACGCTGATCAGGTCCACAGACGTATTTTGGTCTTAAATTTCCGGCCTGATGGCCGCGTAATGGATCTGATCGCCATCGCAGACGTTGTTGTCCCACGGCAGGAAGTCGGGCATGAGCGCCATGTCCTTTGCTGCCAGGGAACACAAGGAAAGGGACATCGTCATGTATCGTTTCAAGCAGCCAGTGCCTGTACTCGTGGGGATAGGATTCCCCACGCGGATCAATAGCGTGAACGAGGCCTATGCGCTTCTGGAAGACTGGCCCTGCGCTCAGCGGGACAAAAGCTACGAGGCCGCGCGAAACGCCTGCAGGGCCTGTATCTCGGGGAACGCTGACGCAGAATCGGTTTATGGCGCATTCTGCGCCTTTGCAGAACGGCACGAACTCCTGATCGCTGAAGCGCAGAGTGCACCGTCGGCTCTTGACGGAGGCGTTGAAACCGCACCGGTCACCGGCAGCCTGCAGGCATCACTGCGGTCCGGGCGAGCGGCGGGATCGACGCGCTGAGCCGGAACGCGAGGCATGGCGATCGACCGCGTGGGCCGGACCTGGAAAAGCTCGTATGCCGCTGCGTCGAGCTTCAATACCAGGCATCCGCCATTGCCCCCTTGCGGCCGTTCACAAAGTCCTGAAGTGCCTCGTCCGTCGCTTCCTCCAGGGGCGGCGCTTCGTATTCGGCGAGCATCTTCTTCCAACGGTAATTGGCGCGGCCGGCAGTGTCCTCACAGCCGGCCGCTTCCCATTTTTCGAATGAATCGTTGTCGGAGATCTGCGAGTCCCAGAAGGCGGACTGGTAGTTGGCCATGGTGTGCGCGCAGCCGAAGAAGTGATTGCCGGGTCCGACTTCCCTGAAGGCATCGAGGGCGAGTTGGTCGTCGTCCACCTTTACCCCGTCCAGATAGGTGTGCAGCGCGCCGCAAAAGTCGGTGTCCATGACGAATTTCTCGTAGGACATGGACAGGAGCCCGTCCAGGAAGCCGGCCGAATGCAGGATGAAATTCGCACCGCAATGAACAGCGGCCAGCATCGACATCGTTGCCTCGTTCATCGACTGGGCATCGGGGAGCTTCGAGGTCGTGAAGTTGCCCGAGCAGCGCAGCGGAAGATTGAGCCGCCGGGCGAGTTGACCGATCACCATCGAACCGATGGCCGGCTCCGGCGTGCCGAATGTCGGCGATCCGGAACGCAGGGACATGGACGACAGGAAGTTGCCGAAGATGACCGGCGCACCGGGTCGCTCGAGCTGGGTCAGCGCGCAGCCGGCCATTGTCTCCGCCAGTGACTGCGCGATCGCGCCGGCATTTGTCACCGGACCCATGGCGCCTCCAAGAATGAACGGCACGACGACGGCCGCCTGGTTGGCACGGGCATAGGCCCTGAGGACCGCAGTCATGGTGCCGTCCCAGACCAGCGGCGAGTTGACGTTGACGTTGCCGAGGATGACGCAGTTCTCGTCGACGAATGCACGGCCAAAGACGAGCCGGGCCATTTCGATGGAATCCTCGGCCCGGCTTTCCGCCGTCACCGATCCCATGAACGGGCGATCCGAGTAGCGGATGTGGCTGTAGACCATGTCCAGATGGCGCTTGTTGACCGGAACGTCCACGGGCTCGCAAATCGTGCCGCCGGAATGATGCAGCCAGGGTGAAGATTGCGCGAGTTTCACGAAATTGCGGAAATCCTCGATCGTGCCGTAACGGCGGCCCTGGTCGAGATCCATCACGAAGGGCGAGCCGTAGGCGGGCGCGAAGACGACGTTCGGTCCGCCGATGCGAACCAAATTCGCGGGATTGCGGGCATGCTGGGTGAATTCCGCCGGTGCACTCTTCAGGATTTCCCGCAGCATGCCGGGCGCGAATCTGACGCGCACGCCATCGACGCGCGCTCCGGCCTTCTTCCAGTGCTCGACGGCGACGGGATCGTCGCGAAACTCGATGCCGACTTCCTCGAGAATCCGGTCCGCCGTCGCCTCGATGCGCTCCAGATTTTCTTCGGACAGGATATCGTAGGTCGGAATGTTGCGGACGATGTAGGGGCGGTGGAGCCCCTGCGGTCCGCGGCTGCGGCTTTCCTGCCGCGCTTGACGGCCTGATCTGCGCCCTGCCGCCGGGGAAATCTCCACTGACTGGTTGGTCATTCCATAAGCTCCTTCTACAGAAGGGAAAGAGTACGGTCGCCGGAATACCGTGTAACTCTGGAAAAAACTGATGAAATTGATAAGCTGGGTTTATGGAAACACTTCGTCGGCTCTTACCCTCCATCAACAGCCTCGTGGTTTATGAGGCCGCCGGGCGGCTGGAGAGTTTCAGCGCGGCAGCACGTGAACTCGGCATGACACAGGCGGCGGTGTCCTACGCGATCGGCAGGCTGGAGACGCATCTCGGCACGGCGCTTTTTCTGCGCGAGCACAGGCGGGTGCGCCTGACCGAGGCGGGGCAGCGCTTTTACGCGGATGTGTCGCTCGGCCTGTCCCACATCTACAGGTCGGCGCAGAACCTGCGGGCGGCTGCAACCGGACCGCATGTGACCCTGTCAGCTTCGACGGCCTTTGCCGCCTACTGGATGGTCCCGCGGCTGCACCAGTTGCATGAAGACCTGCCGCATATCGAACTGCGCATCCAGACGGCGGACCGAGATCTCGATCTTGTCGGCGAGGGCATTCCGCTCGGCATCCGCGCCGGTGTTCCGGCAAACTGGCCTCAGTACGAATGCGCGATTCTGGCGCCCGAAGAGATCTATCCGGTCTGCGGCGCGAGCTACTCGGGTCGTTTCGAGGATACCGCCGACATGGAGGAGTTGCTGTCGCATCCGCTCATCCATCTGGAGGAGCCCTTCCGCGCCTCGGTGACCTGGACGGACTGGTTCGTGTCGGCCGGCCTCACAGACCGCCGCGTACCGAAGGGATTGCAGATCAATGACTATGTCCTGGTGATTCAGTCGGTCATCGAGGGCCAGGGAATCGCGCTCGGGTGGGGGCATCTGACGGACGGACTTGTGGCAAAGGGCGTCCTGCGAAGACTGACCGGACACACGCTGCGCACCGGCAAGACCTACTATGTGACATGGCCGAAGGACATGCCCCTGTCGCCCGCCGCCCGGGACGTGCGCGACTGGCTGACCGACCAGCGCAACAGGCAGGTGGTCTGATCTTGGGATCCGGATCAATCTGCATCCGTGCAAGTGACTGACGGCGCAAGACTTCCTTTGGACGCACGATGGGCCTTTCGATCCGGCACTCATAAGCAGCCGGATTTTCGCTCCGCGTGTTCGAATTCCTGTTGTCAGCGTGAGAATGTTCAGCTACATCAACGATTGCGTTATGTAATAACATAACTAACCGACCAGATTCACACCCCCCGTTCAATAACCAGGAAAAGGCAGAAACATGCAAAAGGCGATCATGCACAAGGCGGTCACCACGTCCGTTGGCGCGTTGATGATAGGGTCAACGCTGCTGTTCGCGGCGCAGGTGCGGGCAGAAGGAGGCCAAATTGCCGATAAAGCGGTGGCGCATTCGCACGACCATGACAGCGCGCACGAGCAATCCGAGATTTACAAAGGATACTTCGACGACGAACAGGTCGAGGCGCGTGAGCTCTCTGACTGGGAGGGGGATTGGCAGTCTGTCTATCCACTTTTGATGAGTGGCACCCTGGACCCGGTCATGGAGCACAAGGCGGAGCATGGCGGCAAGAGCGCGCAAGAGTACCGTGCCTATTACGAAACAGGATACCGCACCGATGTCGACCGCATCACCATCAGCGGCGACCTCGTCACCTTCTACGCGGAAGGTGGGGCCGTCGCGGGGCACTACGCTGCCGACGGGTACGAGCTCCTGACATATGAAGCGGGCAATCGTGGCGTGCGCTACATCTTCGAAAAGACGGAAGGAGATGATGAGGCTCCTGGGTTCATTCAGTTCAGCGACCACCGCATCGCACCCGAAGGGGCGTCTCACTACCACCTCTATTGGGGCGACGAACGCGCCAACCTGCTGAAGGAAGTGACCAACTGGCCGACCTATTATCCCTCCTCGCTGAGCGGTGAGCAGATTGCCGGCGAGATGATGGCGCATTGATCCTGAGCTGAGCGCCGCATCGCTTGAAGGCCCGGACAGCCTCGAGCGATGCGGTATTCGGCGCCACTACTCAGCAGATCCGCCGCTTCGAGTGCTGATCCGGCCGCTGCGCTCCAATCGCGCTTCCTCGACGGAATCCAGCCCGGGCAACCCCGACTCCCGCGCGGATTCGTCGATATCGCCGACGCTCACGGCGGCTCCGCGCATCGCCTTGGCCTTGAGCCGTCCATGTTCCACCAAAGGGATGGGATGACCCTTGATGAGGTTCGAGAAACGGGAGAACCGGGCGGTGGCATGCCTCACGATCCAATACAGGATCGCAAGCACCATGGTCGCCGCGAGGGTGGGACCAAAGGGCGCGTTCCCGGTGATTGCCCGGCCCAGATTGGAACCTACGATAATTGCCAGAAAGATATCCAGTGCCGTCTGCTGACCAAAGGCGCGCCGGCCGAACAGCCTGATCAGGACGAGCCCGAACACAAAGACGAGCACGGCGCGGATGCTCATCTGCCACCAGGAAATTCCGCCGGGATCGCTGCCGATCAGATAGTGAAAGTCGTCAAGCCAGTCCATGTCTCGCCTAGCGTTTTCGGGGAATGATGCTGAGATTGCCGCCGATTTCGAGCACCGCGAATTCGACCTCGTCCAGCCTGCCGAGCCCGTGCTGCTGGCGTGCGCTCTCCAGGACGTCGTCCAGGCTGACGCGTGCCCGGCGCAAGGCAGCAAAGTCGGGTTCCCCGCGGCTGATGAGGACCGTAGGCACACCGTTCAGAAGGTAGGCGCTGCGCGGCGACAATTGCTTGATGTATGAGAACGCGATGTCGGAGCCGAACAGCGTCACGATGACGATGACGGCATTGGTAATCGAATAATCGAATCCGAGCAGGGCCTGTTGAGTGGTCTCGGCGACGATCAGGAGAAGCACGAAATCGAAGGGTGTGATCTGCGCCATGGTCCGGCGGCCCGATAGCCGCGTGACGACCAGAAGCACGACGTAAACCGCAAGGCCGCGCAATACCGATTCCATGATTTCCTCCTATGGCAGCACCATGGTGCGGACGGTCCGGGTCGCCGTGCCGATCGAAATCTCAAACGAGGTCAGACCGATCCGGGAGGCGATCAGGTCGATAGCGATTTCCTTTGAGCCCTTGCCGGCAAGAGCAAAGCGCAACCGCAGTCCCGTATCGGTCGCCTCGCTGTGGTCCGGCTGCGGATATATCTGCTTGATCGTGTAGTAGCGGGCGAAGTCGGAGCTCAGCAGAACGTCGACGGTCGGAGCGTCGGACACGATCAGCCTCATCTCGTCAGTTGCCTCACGGCGCGAGATCCGCGGCAGGACCACGGTCGCGTCACCGATCTCCACTTTCTGATTGCTGAAATAACCACCCCCGCCGGTGAAGCCGGCGAGCGCAATGAGCAGCAACACGATGAACCCGATCCAGGCGCTCCGCTGGATCGTCCAGAGCCGGTTCTGAAACGCGCGATCCTCGGCAAGCTGAAGGCCGTCGTCCCTGACCGGTGGTGGCTGGTCCTTGTTTGACATGATTGTCGATCAAACGCACGGGCACGGTTCCGGTTCCCTCAACCGGCAGGTCCTCCGTCAGCGCGCTCCAACGGGAAACGGGGAACCAATCGGCGCCACGGCTGTTGGACTGACATCAAGCTGCAACGCGAGGAACACCGACATGGCCGATATCAACGAGACCTTGAACCAGTGGCTGCGCGATGCCCACGCGATGGAAGAACAGGCGGAACAGGTGCTGAAAGCACAGGCGGACCGGATCGAGAACTTTCCCGAACTGAAGGCGCGCATTCAGCAGCACATCTCGGAAACCCAGTCGCAGCGCGAACGCCTTGAGGATTGCCTAAAGGCCCGCGGTACCAGCACGTCGGGTATGAAGGACGCTGCCGGCAAGTTTACCGCCGGTCTGCAGACCTTCAGCGGCATGTTCGTCTCCGATGAGGTCGTCAAGAGCGCACTGGCAAGCTACACGTTCGAGCATATGGAGATCGCAGCCTACAAGATCCTTGCAGCTGCCGCCCGGGTGGCCGGTGACGCAAAAACCGCCAAAGTGTGCGAGGACATACAGCGCGAAGAAGAAACCATGGCGGCGTGGCTTATCGAAAACCTCACTGAAGTCACGACAACCTATCTCCAGCGCGAGGCTGTCTGAAGCTGGCGCGAGCGAGCCTCATTCCGAGCGGCGAGTGTGCGAAGAGATGAGGCGAGCCACGCCACGTTTCGACACTTCGCCGGACACGGCGGTTTTTCATGGACAGCGCGCAGAGACGCTACATCTGCGCGGCCAGTCGTCCACACGCCTCCAGATCGCGGACGAACTGCCGGTACGCGCTTTCGCGGTTGTCGCGAATGCGCAGCAGGAATGAGGGATGCACCGTGACAAACACGGGAACCTCGCAGACGTCGTCCAGGACGCGGCCGCGCAAGTCGGAAATCCTGCCCGGTCGTCCCGCAACGCCGCGAAAAGCCGTCGCACCGAGCGCCACCGCCAGTTTCGGCCGGACCAGCCGCAGCTCCAGGCCCAGCCACCAGCGACACTGGTCGATCTCGCCGGCATTCGGCCTCTTGTGCAGACGGCGCTTGCCGCGCTGCTCATGCTTGAAATGCTTCACGCTATTGGTGAGGAAGATTTCCTCGCGCGATAGGCCCGCGTCGGCCATCGCCTTGTTGAGGATAGCCCCTGCCGGGCCGACGAACGGTTCGCCGGCAAGATCTTCCTTGTCGCCCGGCTGTTCGCCGATCAGCATCAGCCGCGCATTCCGTCGGCCGGCTCCTGGCACAGCCTGCGTGGCGTCGCGCCACAGTGGGCAGCGGCGGCATTCGGCTTCCGCTTCCGCCAGTTCCTTCAGGGAGCTTGCCTCCGACATGGGACTACGGCTCGTCCTTGTAAAGGTGCCGAACACCGCGCTTCTGGCGCTCGCGCTCGCTCCTCGTGAGCCGTCTGCGCCTGAAGATCGCGTAGATTATGGCGGCTGCGAGTGCCAGCGGCCCCAGCGCAACAGCCGCAAACCAGAGAATGTCGGATATAATCATCTTGGCCTCGCTGGTTGTTCAGCCCGAATTGGGGTGTTTAGGAAAACAACCGCTGGCGCGCGCATAGGTTCCTCGCCGGTGCCTTCGGACCGTCTTTTGCTGGACAACCTGTCTCACCGGCCTTGCACGCAGGCGGCCACCAATCCCACCGTTGCGCCGCTCCACAGAACTGCGATCAGCGACAGGATGGCGAGCAGGCGGGCAGTACGGCGGGTGGTCCTGTTCGCATCTTCGCCGGTCAGGAGCCCCATCACCCGCTCCCAACTCGCAATCCGGAACACGAACGCGCCAAGGATCAACACGGCTGCGGCCGTGATTGTCAGAACATAGACGTCGGCCACGCCGGCCAGCTCGCCGCGCAGGCACAGGAGCGTGTGCCCGCCATAAACGATGGTAAGGTGGCCGGCCCACACCAAGGGTCCGAACATCAGGAAAACCAGTGTTCCGGCGGTGGAAGGTTCGCGCCCGGATCGAAAGAAGTTGCCGTCCTTTGCCATCTATGCCGCGCCCCTTGGAAACCCGTGGATCAGAAGCAGCCCGAACAGAAGCTGGGCTGCGGCGTAGTAGTAGAGCACCGCGCAATTGTCGAAGCTGACCCGGCGGACCCGGTCCAGCCTGCCGGTCAGCATGCGCGCGATCGCAAAGCCGCTCATGATCAGGATCACGAAGGCGACTTGTCCGTTGAGAGCACTCTGCATGTAGACGAGGGCGCCATAGGCGTTTTCGGTCGGGCGCAACCCGGTCTGCCAATGGCCGTAAACCTCAAGAACCACGGCTCCCGCCAGCGCAAGGGCGCCAACGCAATTGAGCAGGGGTGCCGTTGCACCGCCCGTGCCGGGCTCCGGCAGCAGTCTTCCTGCGGCTTTCATGGCCGCTGCGCCGCCACACGCAAGAACGGCTCCGGCCACCGGCCAGAAGAGCGGCGGCAGGGATGGTGAGCCCTGCGGCGCCCAGATGTCCGGGGAGACGACCCACAGGTAGAGATAGGAAAAGATGAAGGCGACATAGAGAGAGCCTGCCACGAAGACCAGCACCACCATCGCCCACCAGGAATGTGAAGAGGGGCCGCTGGCATAGGTTGGCACGGTCAGTCCCCCGCCGATCTCCACCGACCCCTTGGATGGCCCGGGGTCGAGCCCCCAGACCCACACCAGGCATGCGGCAACGGCGATCACGCCGCAGACAATGGCGGGCACGACGATCTTGACGGTCAGAAGCAGGAAGAACGCCGCGGTGAACACGGCGGCGACGAGGTGTTCCCATCCGGGACCGGGCATCTGGATGATGTATTGCGGTCTCGCCTCGATCGCCGAGGTGACGATCGTTTCCCGCCCGCCTGTCGGCGCATTGGGCAGGAAGTGCTGGCCTGAACGCACCTGGCGCGGCAGGTCCGGCTGGTCCCACAGCGGCTCGCGGCTGGTGATAAGGGGAATGCTGCGCGTCGAATAGACGTCGTTCGGAAGCCATTCGAGCGTTCCCGCGTTCCACGGATTGTCCGGCGCATCGGCCGGGCGGCGCAGGCTTCGCGCGACATCGACGACGAAGACCGCGACACCGGCCGCAAGCACATAGGCGCCGATCGTGGAGACCATGTTGAGCCAGTCCCAGCCGACCCCCTCCGGATAGGTCCACACGCGGCGCGGCATGCCTTTCAGCCCGGTAAGGTGCATGGGGAAAAAGGAGATGTTGAAGCCGGCGAACATCAGCCAGAACACCCATCGCCCGGCTCTCTCGGACAGCAGCCTGCCGGTCGCCATCGGCATCCAGTAGTAGAAGGTGGCAAAGAGCGGAAAGACCATGCCGCCGATCAGCACGTAGTGAAAATGGGCGACGACGAAGTAGGAATCGTGCACCTGAAAATCGAGCGGAACGATGGCCACCATCACGCCGGTCAGCCCGCCGATAGTGAAAATCGCCAGAAAACCGAGCACGAAGAGTGATGGTGTCGTGATGCGGAAACGTCCCTTGCTGGCCGCCATGGTGGCGATCCAGGAAAACACCTGGATGCCGGAGGGAACCGCGACCGCCATGCTGGCCGCCGAGAAGAAGGCCAGGCTCAGCGACGGGATGCCTGTGGTGAACATGTGGTGCACCCACAGGCCGAAGGAAAAGAAGCCGGTGCCGACCAGCGCCACGACGATCAGCCTGTAGCCGATCAGCGGGCGCTGTGCCATCGCCGGGACGATCATCGACACAAGGCCGGCGGCGGGAAGGAAAATGATGTAGACCTCGGGATGGCCGAAGAACCAGAAGAGAT
Source organism: Roseibium salinum (assembly GCF_026240905.1). Lineage (NCBI taxonomy): Bacteria > Pseudomonadati > Pseudomonadota > Alphaproteobacteria > Hyphomicrobiales > Stappiaceae > Roseibium > Roseibium salinum. The sequence goes on along the minus strand of NZ_JAPEVI010000002.1, from coordinate 339,769 downwards.
GCTGCCACAGAAGCGGGTCGCCGCCCTTTGCGGCGGTGAAGAACGGCCAGCCGAAGGAGCGCTCGATCTCGAGCAGCATGGTGCCGAGAATGACCGCCGGAAAGGCGAACATGATCATCGCCGCGAAGATCAGCATCGACCAGGCGAAGATCGGCATCTTGGTCAGCGACATGCCGGGCGGGCGCGTGCGCAGCGTGCCGACCACGATCTCGATCGCCCCGGCAATGGCGGAGATTTCGATGAAACCGATTCCGAGCAGCCAGAAATCGGCATTGTCGCCGGGAGAGAACTCCTTGAGCGTCAGCGGCGTGTACATGAACCAGCCGCCCTTGGGCGCGAGGTCGTAGAAGATGGTGGAAAAGAACACCAGCCCGCCCACAACATAGGCCCAGATGGCGAATGCGCTGAGGCGGGGGAAGGGAAGGTCGCGGGCGGCAAGCATCTGTGGCAGGAGCATCACGCCCAGGGCCTCCACGGCCGGCACGGCGAACAGGAACATCATCGTCGTGCCGTGCACCGTGAACATCTGGTTGTAGAGGTCCTGGCCGATGAAATCGTTCTCCGGCACCGCGAGCTGCGTGCGCATCAGCAGCGCCAGCCCGCCGGCCAGAAGGAACATCAGGAAGGCGGTGCCGATGTAAAGGAGGCCGATCACCGTGTTGTTCACGGCGGTGACGAGCTTGAAGCCGCCGGGCGTTGCCCAGATACGGCGAAGCTCTTCCACCTCCGCTTCGGAGCGGGGCTCGGGATTGGGAAGCGTGTCTTCCGTCCGGCTCATGTCAGTCCAGCCCCTCCAGATAGATTGCGATTGCCGAAAGCTCGTCGCGCTCCAGGTTCCGGTAACCGGGCATGAGGTTGTCCGGCTTGATGCGCTGGTTGTTCCGGATCCAGTTCGCGAAGGCTTCCGCGTCATTGGCCAGCGTGGCTGCGCCAAGCGAGTGGCGACCGCCGACATGCGTCAGGTCCGGGCCGATCGTGCCTTTCGCTTGCGTTCCGCGGATCGCGTGGCAACCACCGCAGCCGTTTTCCATGAACAGTGTCTTGCCCTCGCGGGCCTCGGCACCGCCGGGCTCTTGGGCCGGCGCGGCCTCCGCCGCCAGCCAGTCCTCGTAGGCGTCCGGCGGCATCGCCACCACGTAGAACGACATCAGTGCATGGGCGCCGCCGCAATATTCCGCGCATTGGCCGCGGCTGATGCCGGGCTCGTCCGCCTCGATCGTCAGCGTGTTTGTGCGGCCCGGGATCATGTCTAGCTTGCCGGCCAGCTGCGGCACCCAGAAGCTGTGGATCACGTCCTCGGTCTCGAGCCTGAGCGCGACCGGCCTGTCGATCGGTATCCTGAGTTCGTTGGCGCTGACGACACGCTGCCCGTCTTCAGTGGTATAGACGACCTTCCACCACCATTGTTTGCCGATCACGGTTATGCCCGGCCCCTCGGCGCGCGAGGCGCGCGAAGCACCGATGTTCATGATGATGAGGCCGTAGGCGAGCAGGCCCGAGAGGACCAGCACCGGCAGGACGATGCCGCCGCCGATGATCGGCCATTCGCGCCCGAGCCGGCTGCGCCAGCCGTCGGACCCCCACAGCGCGACGGCGATCGCCGCCAGCACGAGCAGCGTAATGGCGACACTCAACCAGGTGACGACCATAAACAGGAGCTCCACGTCGGCCGCTTCCCGGCCGGTCGGCTGGAGGGCCGACTGGATACCGCCACAGCCGCTGGCGAGCGACGCTGAACCGAGCGTGAGTGCCTTCCGTGCGAGACCGGTCATTGGCCGCCTCCCGCTGCCGGGGTGGTAGCGGTGGAGGCAAAGTAGGCGGCGGCAGCGTCCATCTGCTCACGGTTCAGCCGGCGTGCAACGGTCGCCATCACTGCGCCATAGGCCGTCTGGTCGCGCACGCCCGCCTTGAACAGGGACAACTGGCGGGTGATATAGGTGCGCGACAGGCCGTTCAGCCTGGGGAACTTGTCGGAGGCATTTGTCCCGTGGCAAGACAGGCAGGCCGGTATTGCGTTCTGCGGGTCGCCGGATGTTGCGATCCGTTGTCCCAGAGCGATGTTGCCATCCACCGCAGGAGCGTCCTGTGGCGCACGGGACTCCCCGGCAAAGGTATTAGCGAGCTTTTGGATCGCCGCATCATCCAGTTTCGCCGCTATCGGTTCCATCATCCCGCTCTGGCGTGTGCCGGACCGGTACTCCGTCAACGCACGCTGGAGATAGGTGGCACTCTGGCCCGACAGAGAAGGCACCATGGGCGCCACCGGCGGCCGGTTTTTCCCGCCGTGGCACGAATTGCACGAGGAAAGTTCGCTCGAAGGGACTTCTTTGACGGCGCCGGCATATTGGGAATATTCCCGCAGTCCCATATCCGGCAATTGATGCAGGAAGGCGACCAGCGGCCAGACTTCGTCTTTCCTGCCGTGCCCGGGCCAGGAGGGCATGCCGGTGTATTTCAGTCCGTTCTCGATGATCCAGGCCAGTTCCCCAGGCGTGAATTTGTCCACCGCGCGCGTCAGGTCGGGAGGGGTTGGATACATCGATTGCATCACGACGCTCGCAGGCGTGCCGGGGGCGCCGTGACATGGCGCACAGCCGAGATCGAAATGCCGGGCGCCCAGCCGGGCGAGGTTCTGGTCCTTCAGGTCGACCGGTACCTCGTCGTCGCTGTGGAACGAGATCGAGCGGTGAAGTGTGATCTGGATCAGCTTCTCCGTGATTTGAAAATGCTTGACCGCGGCCGAGACGTTGTAGAGCCCGGACATGGCAAAGACGAGAGCAACAATGCCGATCAGGAAGGCCCCGAGAAGGCCGGCGACGGCCAGCCAGAGGAAACCATTCTGCGGGGTCAGTCGACGCGGAAGATTCACCGTTACCGCTCCGGTCGTTCTGATGCCGGTTCACGGCGGCTTGTCCCGGTCTGACCGCCTGTTCGGGTCGTTCGGCCGGGCGCACTGCACCGCGCGACCTGCCTGGCCGGCAGCCCGATATGGGTTGCCGGATCAGTCATGATCACCGTGAACGGATACCGGGCGCCATCCGCCGGCAATCTCGTCCACCACCATCCAGCGGCGGACTATGAGGATGCTGCCGAGCACATAGGTTACGGGACAGGCGATGATCATCAGGAGCCCGGCCATCTGCTGGTCCGCGAGAACGCCGGCAATAGATCCCAGGGGCGCTTGGGCGGACGCATAGAGGGGCCGGGGGGCGAAGACGAGCAGAATTCCCAGAAGACAGAAGAACTTGCCCGTGAGGAGCAGTGCCGCGAGTGACCGCCACGGAGCCCGGTCCATCTCCTGGAACACCGCTCCCCAGAACAGCAATGCCGAAAGAAACAAGGAGGCATGCATGGCAGCGGCGAGCGCCGGATGGGAGGCGGCTGACCGCATGGCCTCCGGCATGTGCCAGCCCCACATGAGCGCAAGCTGCAGACCGGCTGCCGCGACAACGCCGTAGGAGAGTGCCGCGGTCCGTCTGCGCACCACGGGCCACAGCCACACCGCAAGAGGCGCGACGACGTTCATCGCAAGAATATGCGTGGTCATTTGTATTGAGAGCGCTCCACTCATGGACGTTGAACCACGGAGGCGCCCTTAAGTTCCCTCTGATGAAGCCTGCGACGCCGGATTTTTTGACTGGCCGCCGGCATCCGGGGCCGGGAACCAAATCTCCGCCCTCGGCTTTTAACGGCATCACCGCGTTCCTTTTTCCAACGATGTCGGAAGCCATGGATATAAGTCCAGCCGCGAATACCGTTCCGTTCCTGACAGATCTTCAGGATGATCCGCAGCTTGTGCATGTGTGCGATACCGATGCCGGGATCGTCCGGCGCAGGGCGGGCAGGGGCTTCACCTACAAGCGGCCCGACGGCTCGCGGGTGAAGGATCCTGAAGTACTCAAACGCATCCGTTCCCTGGCGATACCGCCGGCCTGGACGGATGTCTGGATCTGTCCGCTCGCCAACGGGCATATCCAGGCAACCGGACGTGACCAGCGCGGACGGAAACAGTACCGCTATCATCCGGATTGGACTGCCTTTCGCGACGCGGTCAAGTTCGCCAGCCTGGTCGACTTTGCCGAGCGCCTGCCGGCGCTGCGTGCGCGCGTCGACACGGATCTCTCCCGCCCGGGCCTCCCGCGGGAGAAGGTGTTGGCGGTGGTCGTGCGGCTCCTCGACAAGACCCTGATCCGCGTCGGCAACGACAGCTACCGGCGGGAGAACCGGAGTTTCGGGCTGACCACGCTCCGTTCGCAACACGTGGCCACGAGCAGTTCGTCTGTCCGCTTTGCCTTCCGGGGCAAGTCCGGCCGTGAGTGGAAGCTGAAACTCGTGGACCGCCGCATCGCCCGGATCATCGCCACGATCGAGGATCTGCCGGGGCAGCACCTGTTTCAGTATGTCGACGGCAAGACCCGTGTTCCCATCCACTCCCATGACGTGAACGATTACATTCGCGAGGCCGCCGGAGAGGAGTTCACCTCCAAACACTTCCGCACCTGGGCAGCGACATCGCTGGCGACCGTTCTGCTGGCCGACGCCGAGTGCCCGTCGGCAAAGCGCAGGCGGACCATCGCGGCCAATCGGATAATCGACCGTGTTGCGCAGGAGTTGCGGAACACGCGGACGGTCTGCCGAAAGGGCTACATACACCCGGCAGTCCTGGACGCCTGGGAAGCGGGGACCCTGGGCGACGAAATCAACGAACTTCGCCGCCGCTACCGCAAGCCCTTGAGCGGGCTGGACAAGGAGGAGTCGCTGGTTCTGCGGTGGTTGAGGGCAACAATCCGGCCGGAAGGTTAGCCGTCATTGAGGTCAATACCCTGCCAAAAAAGGAACCGGCCTTGGGGGCCGGTTCCTTGCGGCTTTGCACCGCGTCCTCGCGAACGGACAGGGGGAGGATGGGGAGGAGAGGGGTGTCCGTTGGCGGGAATTCCTGATGTGCGCTGCCCGGGCGGGCTAGTCCTTCGAGTCGTGTTTCGGCTTGCCCTTGCGTTTGGTCGAGGCAAGTTCCTCGAGTTCCTTCTTCGACATCGACTCTTCCATGCTCTTCGATGCGCCTTGCAGTTCGCTTTTCTTTTTCTCGCCGCGTTTTGCGGCAAGCGCTGCGCCGGCTGCCATCTGCTGGGACTTTGATTTGGCTGGCATGATGTTTTCCTCACTCTCGACTGTGGCCGCGCGACGGGGCGGTGCTACGCCCGCTGCCCGCGCGCCGGTTCCTCGATCTGCAAATTGTTCTGGGTGTGGCGGACGCCGCTCACCATGTCGGCACAGTCCTCTGCGCGCCGCTTCTCGAAGCGGTCGGTGACCGAGCCGCTCAGCGTGACTTCGCCATCCTTGACGGACACTTCAATTTCACTTGCGTCGACACCGCCGTCTTCCATGAGGCGGTCGTTCACGTCCTCGAGGATACGATTGTCCGAACGGGCATAGCCCTTCGGCCCCTTGCCGCGATGCCTGTCCCGCCAGCGGCGGCGTTCGGCGTCATCGTCGCCGAACCAGGAGGAAACCTCGTCGGCCGCTCGGTCTACCAAACCGCGTCCTTCGCGGTCACGGAAGTCCTGGTCCCGGTAGTCTGGATCCCGATACCCCCGGTCCCGGTATTCGCTCTCTTCAAAATAGCGATCTCCGGCGAATGCGGAGGGCAGCGGCCATGCGTAGAGCCAGTAGGGCATGGATTGCATGTAGTGGCGGCCCCACGGATCGCGGTAATCGGGTCCGTATTCGCGTTTCGGGCCGCCATAGGGATCGCGGTCCCACCAGCGATCTTCGGTCGGCCAGTCGCGCCGGCGATCATCGCCGTATCCCGAAGAGACCCGTTCCCACCATTCCGGATATTCCTGACGCTGTCTTGGGCGTGCCATCGGCTGCTCCCTGAATTGGTTCGTTTGCTGTTCCAACGATTGATGTGCCGATTTTGTTCGCGGCACAGGCGAAAAAATTGTTTCCGGCTTTCAGGCGCGTTTCAGCCTTTTTGCAGCGAGCCGACGGTAAAGGCGTCGTCATGTTCCACGCTCGAAGCGGGGCTGTCCTCGCCAAGTTCCTCGAGCAGTTTCCAGCGGGCCCGGTTGAGGCGGCTTTTCACGGTGCCTATGGCGCATCCGAGGATTACGGCGGCATCTTCATAGCTCACGCCCATCACGCCGATAAGAACAAGAACCTCACGCTGCAGGGGGGACAGCCGGTGCAGGGCGCGAGACAGTTCCTTGCCCTTCATCGACCATTCCTGCGTGGAATCCACCGCCACTCTCAGTGAAGCGCAGTCGGCGCTTGCCGGCGTTTCCCGCTTCTGCACCCTGATCTTGGTGTAGAAGGTGTTGCGCATGATGGTGAAGAGCCACGACTTCATGTTTGTGCCGGGCGTAAACTGGTGGATTCTCGCAATCGCTTTGGTCAGTGTCTCCTGGACGAGGTCGTCGGCGTCGTTGGTGTCGTAGTAGAAGGTGCGCGCAAAAGCGCGCAACGCCGGGATCAACTCGACGATTTCGTCGTTGGGCCGGTAGATGGTTTGCTGGTGGCGAGCATGTCTGTCGTCCACACGGGGAAGAGGTGCCATGCAGTCCTCCCGGACAATTTTGTGTTGAGGTTGATTTTTCTCTGTTGCACAACGCTTCAATGCGGCGCCGGCGATTGAGTTCCCACATTAAAAGGGCGTCGAGAGATAAATTTTCCCCGGGCGATTACCGCCGGATACCGCATCGCTGCTTCGCCCATCGTGAGTTTTACCAGCCTCGTCGGCCCGCTTCCCTCACCGCCACCGGCCGGCGGGTCTGAAGGCGGGAAAGCCAGGGGGCACGGCGCGCTGATGGAGCCGCCCGGCTCCACCCGTCATGGAACGAATTACCGCTTTTCTCCGTTCGCTTGAAAACGGAGGTTTTCCATGAATGTCAGAGATGAGACGGCCGCCGCCGCGCACGCCATCGCCACATGGCTGGCGGGCAAGACCATGAACGGGTGAGGCAGATATGGCCACGCGTCCCGTATGGAAAGGTCAGCTGCGGCTTTCGCTGGTGGCTATCCCCGTCGAAATGTATTCGGCCACCGAGCGGAGCGCCCAGATTTCGTTCCGCCAGATTCACAAACCCACCGGCAAGCGCGTGCGCTATCAGAAGGTGGTGCCCGGCGTCGGGCCGGTGGAAAGCGAGGATATCTGGAAGGGATACGAGCTCGACAAAGACGAATATGTGCTGATCAATCCCGACGAGATCGAGGAAATCAAGCTGGAATCGAAAAAGACGTTTGAGCTCGTTCAGTTTGTCGACGTGACCGAAATCCCGCCCATCTATTTCGACAAGCCCTATTTCCTCAGCCCGCGCGACGAACTGGCGGAAGACGCCTTCCGCGTGGTGCGCGATGCGCTCAAGGAAACCGGCAAGGCCGGCATCGGCCAACTCGCCATGCGCGGACAGGAGCACCTGGCGGCCGTTCGGCCCTGCGGCACGGGCCTGCTTCTGGAGACGCTCCATTATGAAAACGAGATCCGCAAGACGGACCCCTTCTTTGCATCCATTTCCGACAAGAAAGCTGAGAAGGATCTGCTTTCGGTCGCCAAGGAGCTCATCGAACGCAAAACGGCACCCTTCGACGCCGCGGCCTTCAAGGACCGCTATTCGGAGGCAATCCATGCCCTGGTCGAGGAAAAGATCGGCAAGCGCAAGAAAGGCACCACCCGCGTGAAGACCGACAAGGAAGCCGAGGGAGCCGGAAACGTCGTGGACCTGATGGCGGCGCTGCAAAAGAGCGTCAAGTCGTCTGGCGGCAAATCCAGGTCGAAGTCGTCGGCAAGCAGCAAGTCGGGCAGCCGAAAGAAGAGCGCATAAAGACCGATGGCCAGCGGCTCCAAAAAGGCATCGACCAAGGCGAAGGAGAACCGCGCGGAAGGCGGCCGGTCCTCGAAGGCTGCGCGCAAGCTGCCCAAGTGGCGCGAGCCGCAGCTTGCCACGCTGGTTGACACGGCGCCGGAGGGCGGGCAGTGGCTGTCCGAGATGAAATATGACGGCTACCGCGCACTGATCGCCATCGGCGACGGCACCGCCCGGGTCTACACGCGCGGCGGGAAGGACTGGACGGATCGGTTCGCTCAAATCGCCGCCGCGGCAGCAGAGTTGCCCACCAGCGGTACGCTCATGGACGGAGAGATCGTCGCCTTCAATTCCAATGGCAGAACCGATTTCTCGTCACTTCAAAAATCGCTTTCCTCCGGAGGCGACATGTCGTGCTTCGTCTTCGACCTTCTCGAAGAGGACGGCAAGGACCTGGCCGGCGAGCCGCTGACGGAGCGCAAGCGCCGCCTGAAAAAGCTGCTGAAAAGCAAGAATGGTCCTCTTCTGTATTCAGAGCACGTCGAGGGGGACGCGGACAAGGTACTGCAGGAACTCTGCTCCGCCGGCCACGAGGGCATCATCGCCAAGCGTGACGACCGCTACCGCTCCGGGCGCGGAAAAAGCTGGTTGAAGGTGAAATGTTCGAAGCGGCAGGAACTCGTCATCGGCGGCTACAGCCTTTCCGACAAGCCGGCCCGGCCCTTCGCCTCGCTCCTGCTCGGGGCGTATGAAGGCGACGAATTGATCTACCGCGGACGCGTCGGCACGGGCTTCGATGAAGATACGATGGACAAGTTGGCGAAGTTGTTAGAAAGGCGCGCCCGCAAGACCTCGCCCTTTGCCGAGGTGCCGGCCAATATCGCGCGTTCGGTGCGCTATGTGACGCCCGATCTGGTCGCCGAGATCGAATTCACCGAATTTACGGCCGGCGGCAGCGTCCGTCATGGGGTCTACAAGGGCCTGCGAGAGGACAAGGAGGCGAAAAACGTGGTGCTGGAGAAGCCGCGCGGCGGCTGACAACAGCCCTCATCTCAAGCTGCGCGGAGGAGCTTTCGGAACCAGACGGCTCCCGACGCTGTTTAAGGAAGAAGACAAAGTGCGTACCGGCACATCATGATGAGAGGGAAGCAAGGGAACGATGAATCTTCAAGTTGTGACCTGGGTCGTCGGGCTCGTGGCGGCCCTGCTCACCGTCGCTGCCCTTCACGCCACCAGCCTCGTATCCTCCACCCTCGCTCTCGCATTTTTCATCACCATGGCGGTGTGGCCCGTTGATGCGCTGTTTCGCCAGCGCCTGCCCCACGGGTTACGCTGGCTCGGCCATCTCGCCGCAGTGATCGTGATCCTGATCGTGTTTTCCATCTTTATCGGTGGCTTGCTCCTGGCCGCGCGTCAGATCACCATCAAGCTGCCCGACTATGAAGATGCCATTGCCGCCTACGCGACCAGGTTGTCGAATTGGATCGATTTTTCGAACCTGATGAAGGACGGCGGGGAAGAGGCGCTGTCTGCCCGGCTCATCGACCCGGTGCTCAGCCTCGTCACGCTCACTCTCCAGTCGGCCACCACGCTCGCAGGAATTCTCTCGCTGATCCTCTTTCTCGTGGTGTTGATGCTGGTCGAAACGCCGGCGCTCTCGGCCAAGCTGCAGTCCGCATCCGGGTACGCCAACGGCAAGGAATATCGCGACGCGATTTTCTCCATCGCGGGGCGCGTGCGCTGGTATCTTGTCGTCCGCACGGTGATCGGCGTGGCCACGGGTGCGCTTTATGCCCTGTGGAGCTGGATGTGGGATCTCGACTTCGTGCTCGTATGGGGACTGCTCGCGGTCCTTCTGAACTATGTGCCCACCGTCGGCTCTCTGGTAGCAGGGCTATTGCCCGCAGCCTTCGCCTTCCTGCAACTGCCTCCCTGGTGGGCGTCGATCTACGGGATCGGACTCCTGGTGATCGAGCAGATCATGGGCAACTACATCGATCCCAAGTTTCAGGGGCGGGAGTTGTCGCTGTCTCCGCTCGTCGTGCTGATCGCGCTAATGTTCTGGACCTGGGTGTGGGGCATGGCCGGCGCCCTTGTGGCGGTACCCATGTCGCTGGTGATGATGATTTTTTGCGCAAAGATCCCGGCCCTGCAGCCCCTGGCTCTGTTCCTGTCCGACTGTAGGGATTTTGACGCACTCAAGAAGGCGACCAGCACTTGAGGCTGCTACCCCGGACATGCAACTGCCACTTTCAGGATTGAATGCCGGGGTAGCGGTCTTTCTTGAGAAGATCGGCCAGGTGAACCGCGTTGGAGGCCGCCGTCTCGATTGTCGAGCGGACCGGGTCGGGGATCTTGTCGAGATCCTTGTAGTCTGTGGCCTGCATGGCCTCGCCCACCCAGTAACAGCCGCCGCCGGCCGGAATGGTGAAGCCGACGTCGTTGAGAGCCTGGAAGCAGGCGGCATGGCAGTGATGTGCGCCGTCCTCGTTGCCGACGACCGCCACGAGAGCCACCTTGCCGGTGGCGGGCATGCGGCCACGGTCGTCCGTTTCGCCGAGAAAGGCATCGAGCCGTTCGAGCACCCGCTGGGCGACGCTGGACGGATGTCCGAGCCAGATGGGTGTGCCGAGCACGAAGATGTCCGCGTCGACGATCTTGCCGCGCAGCCGCGGCCAGTCATCGCCGTCGCCCATATCCGAGAGCACACCCGGCTTCAGGTTTTCATCAACCGCACGCACGACCTCCGATTTGACGCCGAACCTGGCAAGCGCCGAAAGCAGGTCGTCCAGCATCTTGTCGGTTGACGAGCGCTCGTTGTCGGAAGCGGATTTGAGCGAGCAGTTCAATGCGAATGCGGAAAGCGCCTGGGCCATGATGTTTCCTTTCGTCTGCCGGACCTCAAGCGGCGAACGGCGATTTTGGAAGAAGGTTCCGGCACGTGCCGGATTTCCGTTGCCGCGGGGAACTGCCAGCGATGGTATCGGCCCTTATTCGCGCCGCTCAGAACCTGACCACCTGATGCGGACCGACATATTCGATCTTCAGGCCACTCTCACGCGCGCTGCAAATCAGAAGGTTGAGGCTGGCAAGCTCCGTGATCATCAGCTTTCCGGCATCGGAAGCCAAAGGCGGTTCGGTTCTCCTGCGGACCCAATCGCACGCCTTGGCCGATAAGAGCTTGACCTGCCATCTGGCATTGTCGAGCGCAACCACGCGGAAATCCGGCCACCAGAGGGTTTCAGCTTGCTCATCCGAGACGGCCGGTTCATGAACCTTCGCAGCCCCTTTTATCATCTTTCTCCTCCTCCCAACGGGCCTGGCCCGCATTTTCAAACTCTCCGGTGTGCGTTCCGTTTCGGTGGGGCAGACGGTAAAACCGCCGGTGCCGGGCCGAAACGAAACTCCTCAGGCGCACGCGGCAAAGAGTTCGAGAAATACCGGCTAGCCGCAAATGACCTGACTGTCGTTGACTGTGGTCAATGCACCGGCCTTCTATTGGTGCAAGTTCTCGCCTTTGGGATCCCGAGCCCGCTTTCCACGGATCGATGGGAGCGGCAGCGGAATAAGGTGACGTTTTGTCATGAAGGCCATGGTACTCAACGCGCCGCGAACGCGTTTGGTTCTCCAAGAGCGCCCGGATCCGGTTCCAGGCGCCGGTCAAATCTGCGTCCGGGTCGAAGCCTGTGCCGTTTGCCGGACGGACCTGCATGTGGTCGATGGCGACCTGCCCGACACCAGGCTGCCGGTCATTCCCGGCCACGAAATCGTCGGCCGCGTTGTGGCGCGGGGCGAAGGCGTATCGACACTCGACTTGGATCAGCGCGTCGGCATCCCGTGGCTGGGCCACACTTGCGGTCATTGCGAATACTGCGCCGGCGGACGTGAAAATCTTTGCGATAAACCCTTGTTTACCGGCTATACGCGCGATGGCGGCTTTGCGACCCATGTGATAGCGGATGCGGAATTCGCATTTCCCTTGGACGGTTTTGACGATCCGGTGGCCGCCGCGCCGCTGATGTGCGCGGGTCTTATCGGCTGGCGCTCGTTGAAGATGGCGGGCGACGGCGGGCGGATCGGGCTTTACGGCTTCGGCGCGGCCGCGCATATTCTGATCCAGATACTGACCTGGCAGGGACGTGCGGTTTATGCCTTTACCCGCAAGGGCGATGAGGCGGCCCAGAGCCATGCCCGCTCGCTCGGCGCCGTTTGGGCAGGAGCATCCGAGGACAGCCCGCCCGACGAACTCGACGCCGCAATCCTGTTCGCGCCTGTGGGTGACCTGGTTCCCCTGGCGCTGAAGGCGGTGAAGAAAGGCGGCCGCGTCGTCTGCGGCGGCATCCACATGAGCGACATTCCCTCCTTTCCCTACCGCATTCTGTGGGAGGAGCGACAGGTCGTCTCGGTAGCCAACCTGACGCGCGCCGATGCGGCCGAGTTCCTGAAGATCGCACCGCGCGCCCGTGTGAAGACGGTGACTACGCCCTATTTACTGGAAAGAGCCAACGAGGCGCTGGACGACCTGCGGGAGGGACGCTTTCAAGGGGCCGCAGTCCTGGTTCCCTGACGCGCACCGGAGGACTGTAAGCGCCGTCTGCGGATGCATCAGGATCAGACGGCTTCCAGGCGGAACCACGCGACGGTGGAAGGATTATCCGCACAAGGCGATGCTTAAAGGAAGGAACTGATATGTTCGGCAGGGGGTTTCATCTCTTCACGCTCTTCGGGTTCAGGGTCAGTGTCGATCCGAGCTGGTTCCTGCTTGCCGTGCTGATCGTGTGGAGTCTGGCACGGGGCTACTTTCCCGCCGTGATCGAAGGGCTGGCCACCGACACGGCCATCTGGCTTGCCATTGCCGGGGCGATCGGGCTTTTCGCATCCATCATCTTCCATGAATTCGCACATGCCCTCGTCGCACGGCGCTTCGACATGCCGATTTCCGGAATCACGCTGTTTCTCTTCGGTGGTGTCGCGCATCTTCGCGACGAGCCGCCGAGCGCCCGGGCCGAGTTTCTCGTGGCCATTGCCGGACCCATTTCAAGCTACATCCTTGCCGCCGGGTTCTACCTCCTGCTCGCAGTCACGTCGGCCGGGGACGGAATTACGCCGCTCGCCGCGCTGTTTTCCTATCTCACGCTGATCAACGCCGTGCTCGCCACGTTCAATCTGCTGCCGGCCTTTCCTCTCGATGGCGGGCGGGTGCTTAGAGCCGCGGTCTGGGGCTGGACCGGGAGCCTGCGCCGCGCGACGCAGGTCAGCGCGGCTCTCGGCCGCGGTCTCGGCGTGGCGCTGATGGCCCTCGGGGTCATCAACATCGTGTCGGGCGACTTCGTGGGCGGTCTGTGGATCGGACTGATCGGCTTCTTCATCCTCACGGCCGCCGGCAGCACGGCGATGCAGGTCGAACTCAAGCAGACCCTCAAGGATATTCGCGTACGCGACATCATGAATTCGCAAGTGATCGCGGTTCCGGCCGACATCACCGTGGCCGAGCTCGTGGACGACTACTTCTACCGCCACTTCCACAAGGCCTTTCCCGTGGTTCGCGGCGAGCAGGTGCTCGGCTCCGTCCGCCTGAAGGATGTCGGACAGGTGCCGCGCGAGAATTGGGGAACGACCAGCGTTGCCGAAATCCTTTCCAGCGGGAACGGCAGCCACGTCGTGGAACCCGGCGCTCTCGTCTGGGACGCGCTTACGCTGATGAAGGAAAACAACGTCAGCCGCCTCATGGTGGTCGAGCGCGGCGACCTGAAGGGTATGCTTACGATGCGCGACCTGATGCACTTCCTCGCCGTCCACCGCGAGCTTTCGGGCGGACCTGGCGCCAGTGAGCCGGAACTCCGCCAGGTTGCGGAGGATCGTGCCTGACTTCAGGCCGGTTGGGAATCGCTCCCGCGCGGGACCTCGGATGTGGATCCCCGGCGCTCAGCCAAAGGACAATTGAACCTTGACGGAGCGGCTGCGGTCACCGGCCGCCTCGAAGGCCTCGACAGCCCGGTCCAGCGGATAGCTGCCAGTGATGATGGGTTTCACGTCGATCGCGCCGCTGTCGATCAGGCGTGCTGCTTCGGCAAATTCCGCATGGAAGCGGTGGGTGCCGATCAGGTTGATTTCCTTGCCGACCAGCAGGCTGAGCGGGACGGGGACGTCCGCCGCAATGCCCACCTGCACGATGGTTGCCAGCGGGCGCGCCGTGTTGATGGCACTCCGCAGCGCAACGGGTGCGCCGGAACACTCGAACACCACATCGAAATAGCCCTTATTTTCGGCATAGACATCCAGGGCGTCGGGCCGGGTCCTGACGTTGATCCGTGTCGTGGCGCCCATGTCGGCAGCAACCGAGAGCACCCGGTCCTCAAGGTCGCTCACGACGATTTCCGCGGCACCGCGCTGGCGGGCTACCGCCGTGCACAAGGCGCCGATGGGGCCGGCACCGGTCACCAGAACCCGTTTCCCGCCGAGGTTCCCCGCCCGGTTCGCGGCATGAAGACAGACGGCAAGCGGTTCCGCGCAGGCCGCTTCGGCCAGCGACGTATGCGCGCCGACCCGTTCACACTGAAACGCCTTCGCCACGATCCGTTCCCGGAAGGCACCCTGTTCGTGGGGGAAGCGAAGCGCAGACCCGTAGAACCGCATCTGAAGGCAGTGGTTGAACGCGCCCTCCCTGCAATAGGTGCAAGTGCCGCACGGGCGGCTGGGATTGACGGCGACGCGGTCCCCGGCCTTGAGAGTGTTCACGCCGGGACCGACCGCTTCCACGGTTCCCGCCACTTCGTGGCCGAGGATAATCGGCTCCCTGACCCGGATCGGGCCGAAGCCGCCGTCGTGATAATAATGCAGGTCCGAGCCGCAAATGCCGCCGGCCCCGATCGCGACGAGCACCTCCTCCTCGCCCGGCGCATCGAGCGGGGCGATCTCTATGCGGATGTCGTGCTTGTCGTGAAGACGGCAGACGCGTGTCTCGTTCGTCATTTTCTTAATCCATGAGAAGGGCTGGCAGCCAGGTGGAGAACGCCGGCACGTAGGAGACCAGGAGAAGAACGATAATGTTGGTCAGCAGGAAGGGCAAGAGCGCCCGGACCACCGGTCCGAGCGGCAGTTTGGCGATATTGGCGCAGATGAACAGGCACACCCCGACCGGTGGCGTGGTCAGTCCGATCATCAGGTTGAGCACCGCGAATGTCGCGAAATGCAGCGGATCGATGCCGACGCCCGTGGCGAGCGTCAGCAGCGGCACGAACAGGATGATCAGCGCCGCGATGGTTTCCATGAACATGCCGACGAAAAGCAACAGCACGTTGATCAGCAGGATGACCAGGTACTTGTTGTCCGTTATCGACAGGACGCCCGAGGCGATCGCCTGGGGAATGCCTTCGGACACCAGGATCCAGCCGAACACGTTGGCAAAGCCCACGAGCGCCAGGATCGCGGCGGAAGAGATCGCGCTGTCGACGACGATGCGCGGGACCGCGCGCAGCGGCAACTCCTTGTAGACGAAGCAGCCGACGGCGAAGGCATAGACGCTGGCGACCACCGCCGTTTCCGTCGGCGTGGATAGTCCGCTCATCAGGCCGCCGATGATCAGCGCGGTCATCGCAATGGCCCAGATCGCTCCCAGAAAGGATCCGCCGAGCTCGCCCCATCCCTGCCAGGGCTGGCGCGGGAAGCCCTTGCGCACTGCGATGATGTAGACGGTGACCATCATCGCAAGGCCCAGCATGATGCCCGGAACCGCTCCGGCAAGGAACATCCGGCCGACGGAAATGCCGGAAAGCGCCCCGACGATGATCATTGGAACGGACGGGGGAATGATCGGTCCGACCGTTGACGAGGCGGCGGTGACCGCGGCCGAGAAGTCGGCCGGATAACCGGCTCTCTTCATGCCCGGGATCATCATCCCGCCGATCGAGGCGGCATCGGCGACCGCGGTGCCGGAAATCCCGCCGAACAGCATGGATCCGGCGACATTTGTCAGCCCCAAACCGCCCCGCGCCCAGCCGACAAGCGCGTTGGCGAAGCGGATGATGCGCTCGGTGATGCCGCCGGAATTCATCAGGTTGCCGGCCAGAATGAAGCCGGGGATGCACAGCAGCACGAAGACATCGATGCCCGCATACATTTTTTGCGGCATGACCACGAGGGGAATGCCCGCAGCCAGCAGGTAGGCGGCGGACGCCAGGCCCAATGTTACGGCCACGGGGATGCCGACGATCAGCCCCCCGACAAAGACGGCAATGAGAATGGCAAGGTTCATGCGACGTCATCCGCTGGATTTGGTGGCAGGCCTTCGGAACGCCCGAGGAGCATCTCGATCGTGCGCACGATCGAGAAGACGGCGAGGGAAGCGAGCAGGACCAGGACGCTGGCGTGGATGAAATCCATGCGCCAGGTAAGGGCCGGCGAGGTCTGCATGGCGCCGATCGAGGTGTATTTCCAGGCGGGCGGGATCAGGACCAGGCAGAGCAGCGCGGTGGTGACCGCCGACAACAGGCGCAGGCGCCGCGGCCATTTACCCGGCAGCGACTCCGATACCAGATCGACATTCACGAGATCGCCGCTGCGATAGGACAGTCCCGCGCCGAACGCGGCCAGGAACAGCAATGCGAAGCGGGTCAATTCCTCGGTCCAGACCGGGGAGTCGCCGGTGAGCCTGCCGGCGATCTGGAGCAGCACGGCGGCCATGAGCACGGCGAAGGCCGTTCCGGTGGCAAACCGGCTGAACGTGATGATCAACGAAATGAGGCGGTCCATGATCTCAACTGCTGGCTGGATCAACCTGCATCCGGGTTGATCCGCCCGGGTGCTGAATTGTCGATCGCTTTCAAAGGTGCCGAAGCCTGTCGTCTGCGGCTTGAGACCGCGGGAGCTCCGGAGTTGCTGAAACCATCGCGAGGCCGGGCCGGATGAGGCGGCCCGGCCTCGCTGTGGCGGACTGTCAGTTCGAGAACAGGTCCTCAACGATCGGCTTGATCTCGTCATTGACGTTCTGCAGCACCGCATCCTTGGCCGCCGCCTGGAATGCCGGACCGTCGACCTCGACAAAGGTCATGCCTTTGCTTTCGAGGAACTCGCGGTCCTCCTGAAGCGAGGCGTTGAACAGCTCACGCTCATGGGCCTGGGCGATCCTGGCTGCTTCCATGACGGCGTCCTGGTCCTCCTTGGAGAGCTTGTTCCAGGTGGATTCGGCAATCGTCAGGTAGATCCAGGAACGTACGTGTTCGGTCAGGTTCAC
Source organism: Roseibium salinum (assembly GCF_026240905.1). NCBI lineage: Bacteria > Pseudomonadati > Pseudomonadota > Alphaproteobacteria > Hyphomicrobiales > Stappiaceae > Roseibium > Roseibium salinum. Next base: position 322,735 of record NZ_JAPEVI010000002.1, on the reverse strand, counting down.
GTATTTCTGGACTTCATGGAAATTCGCCGAGCGGATCAGGGCCAGCGGGTTCTCCTGCGCCTCGATGGTGCCGTTCTGCAGTGAGGTGAAGACTTCCGAGAAGGCCATCGGACCCGGATTGGCGCCGAGCGCTTTCCAGACGTCGACAAAGAGTGGCACGTTCGGCACGCGCATCTTCAGGCCTTCCAGGTCGTCTGGCGACTCGATCGGGCGGTTGGAGGTCAGATTGCGTGGACCGCGCGCAAAATACGCTATGGGGCGGATCTGGGCTTTCTCGATGATCTGCTGTTCGATCTGATCGCCGATTTCGCCCGAAGCGACCTCGTCCATGTGCTCGGTGGAGCTATAGGCGTAGGGCACAGCCAGCAGCGCGGCCTTGGGCGCCCAGTTCTGCAGGCTCTCGCCGGTGATCGTCATGTCCGCCGTACCGAGTTGCATGCCGTTGATCAGGTCGATTTCCTTACCCAGCGACTCGTTGGCAAACACCTGCACCTCGATGCGGCCATCCGTCAGGCGCGCCAGTTCCTCGCCGAATTTCACGGAAGCCTGATGCCAGGAATTCTGTTCATTGGCCGGATGGCCGAGCTTCAACGTCACGTCGGCGGCATAGGCCGATCCGGCCAGCAGTCCGCTTGCGAGGGCAACAAGAAAGCCCTTTCCTATTTTGGAACCTGTCAGCATGTTTTCCTCCTCTTGCTGAATTCGTCTTTACGGCCGGTCTTTGCGGACCCGTCATTCACCGAAGAATTCGGGCCTGCTCTGCGCGACCACCGGCAGGTCGTTCAGAATCTCGCGCAGGTGCCCGCGAATGGCAGCTTCCGCCGCCCGAACATCCTGCGCCTCGATCGCATCCACGATGGCTTCGTGCTGCGAGATGAGCTTTTCCATCGGGAAGCGAAGAGCTGAGAGATGGCGCACCCGGTCCATCTGTGCCTTGACGTTTTCAACGATCTCCCAGGCGTAGTTCTGGCGGGCAGCAGTGGCGAGCGTCCTGTGAAAGGTGTCGTCCAGCTCCACAAAGCGGGAGTAGGGCTCCTTGCGCTCTGCAACGCTCATTTGCCTGCGCAACTGGGCCCGCAATTCCTCCACCAGCCCGAGCACGGTTTCACTTGCCAGGAGCTTGATGACGTCGGCTTCGATGGCTTCGCGCACGAAACGTGCGCCGGTGACTTCCGAGATGACGATCCTGCGCACGAAAGTGCCGCGCTGGGGGCGTATCTCAAGAAGGCCTTCTTCCGAGAGTTTGATAAATGCTTCGCGAACCGGCTGGCGGCTGACGCCATAGTTGCCGGCAATTTCGGACTCGGACATCCGCACGCCCGGCACCAGGTCGTTGCGGATGATGCGACGGCGCAGGATGCGGTAGAGTTGCGGGCCCACCGCGGTTCCCATGTCCAACGGGTGCGTCTCGAGTTCGCGTTTTTCCAGCGCGCCTGACGGCATCTTCGGAACCACCATCGAGAGTTCCTTCTCCTGAAGCTTACCTAACGTAGCACACTACCATACTAGTCTACAATAGGGGTTGCGATAGAAAGCTGGCGATGGCCCTGACGGCCATTTCTTGTAGGTCTGCGGCTTTCTGCGGCGGACATCCGCGGCGGCAGGCCCTGCGAGTGCCGGGGGCGCTCTGGCTGTCGGTCAGTTGAACCGCTTCATGCTGCATGGTCACTGCTGCCGGAATGCGTCCCTTCGCAATTGCGAACCTTCGGGCCGGGATAGTCTGGTGAAGTGAAGTCGTGCCGGGAGCCGCCGGTTGCCGGCGTGGGGCAGGCTCTGAACAAACGGGTCTGGAAAAGAAAGTCCCGCGGAGCAGGTTCGGCGGATTTGTTTTTATTCCGTTGCCGAATCCTGCCCTCGCGGGAAAGGTATGGTCGAGGGGAGACGTGCTTATTAGCTGCGACCATTTTTTACACACAAAGTGTAACATACCACAAAGGGCATTGGAAGCATCTTTTGCCTGTTTCTCGCGATTTCAGGATAACTCACTGTTTTGAATGGGAAATATGAGACGAATAATGTTTGCTGGATATCGGGCGCGTGAATAATCACGCTTAAATTGTAAAAGTAATATCCGGGCCTGATGCATGGAACACATTTCGGGATGCGGCCCTGCTTGGCACCTGCAGGCTTTTCGTCAGCTTGTGATTTCGATGTTTCCGCCGAGCGCCACTGTGAGCGAATTGTCGATATGGCGCTTGAGGGCGCGCTCGGTTTCCTCACGGTCGCGGGCTGCCAGGGGTTCCAGAATGGTCAGGTGCTCGCCAAAAATGCGTTCCGCGTTTTCCGCGGTCACCTTCAGCCGTGACTGCGCCACCATTCGGATCTTGATCGCCGTGACCCGGTAGATGTTGTCGATCAGCACGTTCCGCATGGTGTGCACGAAGGTGGCGTGCATGGTCCAGTCGTCGCGCTGGATCCGGTCGAGCAACGGCTGCGGTGCGCTTCCCTTGTGGGTCTTGAGCTCTTTCAGGAGCGATTTCTGCTTGTCGATGAAGCCTGCAATCGTCTCGTCATCTAGTCTGCGGACCATGTCGGACACGGCCGAGCATTCGATCATCCGGCGCACCTGGTAGGCGTCGCGCACGAAGGTGACATCGAGGCTGGGCACCTTCAGGCCCTTCTTGGGAACCGTGACCAGCAGGCCTTCCGCTTCAAAACGCGGAATTGCCTCGCGAATCGAGCTTAGCGTCGCGCCCGTGAGTTCCACGAGCTCGCGTTGTGAAATGAGCTGGCCAGGCTTCAGGCGGCTCGTGTTGAGCAGGTCCTCGATCTGGTCATAAGCGAATTTGCGCAAGCTCCCCTTGCCGGATCCGGTCTCGTCCCGAAGACGTCCCGCTTCCGGGTTCGTCGCGCGCTGTGAACTCTGCTCGGCCATGGCCTCTCCACGAAAAATCATTGCTAACATCTTACTGACATGTTAGTTCGATGTCTAGGCTGAACCTCGCCTTCGTCAGATGTCGGAGGCGGCATGTGGCCGAAAGCAATGCACTGGAGCATCCTGCGTTTCGAAAGAACGTGCGCGAGATGCTCCGGCATTATGAAAGAGACCAGCATTTCCGCATTCAGGTGTTTCGGCCCGAATGCGGGTTGGTCTCCTTGCAGTAGTCTGGGAGGAAACCACAATGACACTGACCCGCCGCAAGTTTTCCGTCTGCGCCCTTGCGCTCACCTGCTTGACCTCGATCATTCCCGCCGCATACGCGCAGGACAAGGTGACCCTGCGCATGTCCACCCCGGCCTCCGACACCGACCAGCGCAGCATTGCCCTGGCCGAAGTCTTCGGGCCGGCCGTCGCGGAGTTTGCGACCTACCAGCCCCATTACAACGCGTCGCTGATCGCGCAGGGCTCGGAACTGGAATCGATCGCGACCGGCGATCTGGAAATGTCGATCGCGTCCGCGCAGGAGCTTGCCACCTTCTTCCCCGAATTCTCGATCTTCACGGCCGGCTACGTGCATCAGAGCGCGGAGCATCAGGTCGCGGTCTTCAACGACGCGGTCATGGATCCGTTCAAGAAGAAGGTCGAGGACGAGCTGGGCGTGAAGCTTCTGGCAGTCATGTACCTGGGCAAGCGGCACGTGAACCTGCGCTTCCCGCGCTCCGAGCTTGACGTCAAGACGCCGGCTGACCTCAATGGTGTGAACCTTCGCATGCCGGGCAGCGACGCCTGGCAGTTCCTGGGCCGCGCACTCGGCGCGAACCCGACGCCGATGGCCTTCACGGAGGTCTATACCGCGCTTCAGACCGGCTCCGTCGACGGACAGGACAACCCGCTTCCCACGGTGGTGGATGCGAAATTCTACGAAGTCACCAAACAGATCGCACTCACCCAGCACCTCGTGGACCTGAACTACATCGCGTTCTCGAAAGCCGTCTGGGACGGGCTGAGCCCGGAACAGCAGGCGACCGTTGAGGAGGCTGCCGTCAACGCGGCCGAGTCCGCCCGCCAGGCTCAGCTCACGAAGGAGGAGGAACTCGGTACCTTCCTGAAAGAGCAGGGTCTTGAGCTTTATGAGCCCGATCTTGCCGCCTTCCGCGAGCACGTGCAGGCCGAATATCTGGCTTCCGATCTTGCGGCCTCCTGGCCCGAGGGCGTGCTGGAACGCATCAACGAGCTTGGTCAGTAACACCGGCCGTTTTCCAAAGCGGAGGGCGGCATGCCGCCCTCCGCGATGCCTGCCAGTCCAAAGGGAAGCAGCATGTCCGACATCATCCGCCTGCTGTACCGGCTGTGCGAAGCGGTGGTAGCCCTGTTCATGTTCCTGATGTTTGCGACCTTTATCGTTCAGGTCGCCATCCGCTACGGCGCGCGGCTTGACGCTCTGACCGGAGCCCTGCCGTTTCTGGACCCGGGCTATTATGGCTGGACGCTCGAATTCTGCCTTGCGCTCTGGGTCTGGCTGATCTTCTGGGGCAATGCATTCGTGGTTCGCCGGCACGAGCATGTGACCTTCGATCTTCTGGCGCAAAGCGTGCCTTTCCCCGTGGCGCGTGCCTTCCTGGTGATAACGGGCCTCGTCATCGGCATCGGTCTTCTGGCGTCGGTCGAGCCCACCTGGAGCCGTTTCAAGATCCTGCGCATCAAACAGACCGCAACCCTGGGCGATGTTTTCGGCGACTGGATCCGGATGCGCGATGTCTACGTCATCTACATCGTCTTTCTGGTCGCTGTTGGACTGCGCGCCCTCTGGTCGGCGGTGCGGGCCCTGCGGGGCGATGGCGCCGGACTGACGACGGGCTCCGGCGAGCGGGGGCCGGAATGACGTTTGAATTCTTTCTCTGCCTCGCGACGCTCTTCGTGATCGCGGGCATGGGCGCGCCCATCGCCCATGCCATCCTCATCAGTTCGTTCGTCTATCTGCTTGCCGCGGGCCAGAACATCGGCGTGGCCGGCAAGGTGCTGATGGACGGTCTCTACCAGAGCTACATCCTCCTTGCCGTGCCGCTGTTCATCGTGGCCGCGAACATCATGAACGCCGGCACCGTGTCGGACCGGCTGCTGCGGTTCTGCATCGCGCTGGTCGGCCGCTTCCGCGGCGGGCTGGGCCACGTGAATGTCGTCGCGTCGCTGGTGTTTTCCGGCATGTCCGGCTCGGCGGTGGCCGATGCAGCGGGAATCGGCAAGATCATCATCGAAATGATGACCAAGTCGGGCCACTACACGCGCGGCTATGCCGCCGCGATCACCGCCGCATCGGCGACCATCGGCCCGATCATACCGCCCTCTATCCCGATGGTGCTATACGCGCTCGTGTCGAACACCTCGATCGGGTACCTGTTCCTGGCGGGCATCCTGCCGGGCCTGCTGATGGGCCTCGTGCTCATGACGATGAACCTGTGGATCTCGCACCGGCGCGGTTTCTCCAAGGAGGAACCGGTTCCGCTGAGCGAATTTCCGCTGGTGACCTTCCGCGCCTTTCCCGCGCTGCTCATGCCGGCGATCCTGCTTTACGGCATCTATGGCGGCGTGACGACGCCGACGGAAGCCGCCGCGGTCGCGGCCCTCTACGCGCTGCTGCTGGCGGCGCTGTTCTACCGCTCCCTCAGCCTCAAGACCTTCTACGAGATCCTCGTCTCCAGCGGGCGCTCTTCGGCGGCCGTCGGCCTGGTGATCGGCGGGGCCCTGATCCTGAATTACATCGTCGCCTCGGAGAACATTCCCGGCCGCGTCGCGGGTGCCCTTGTCGGCCTGGACGTGAGCCCGATTGTCTTCCTGCTGGGCGTCAACGTGCTGATCCTGCTTCTGGGCTGCCTTCTCGATGCGTCCACCATCATCCTGGTGATCATTCCGCTCTTCGTGCCGGCCTGCCGGGAACTCGGCATCGATCTCGTGCATTTCGGCGTGGTGGCGATCGTCAATTGCATGATCGGGCTGATCACGCCGCCCTACGGCATCCTGCTCTTTGTCATCAACGCGGTGACGCGCATCCCCCTCGGCGAAATCATCCGCGAGATCTGGTTGTTTCTCGCGGTGCTGGTCTTCGCCCTTCTGCTCCTGATCCTGTTCCCCGACATCACCTTATGGCTGCCCCGCCTGATGGGCTATGCGGGCTAGGATCTTCTTTCAACGGAATAAACATGCAGCACACACTCTCAGGCATCTATCCGGTCGTTCTCACCCCGTTCGATGCGGAAAACCACATCGACTGGGACGGTTATGCCCGGCTTCTCGACTGGTATATCGAACACGGCTCGAGCGGCCTGTTCGCCGTCTGCCAGTCCTCCGAGATGCAGTTCCTCAGCCTGGAGGAGCGTCGCGACCTGTCGCGCTTTGCGGTCGATCATGTGAACGGCCGCGTGCCGGTCGTCGCCTCCGGCCACGTCTCGGAGAGCGTGGAAGACCAGAAGGCGGAACTGCGGGCGATTGCCGACACCGGTGTGGACGCGGTCGTGTTCGTCACCAACCGGTTCGCAGGCGCGGGTGATCCGGAGGGGACACTGCTGGCGCGGATGCAGGACATGATTTCGGCGCTGCCGGGCGATATGCCCCTCGGCCTCTACGAGTGTCCCGCGCCCTACCGCCGGCTCCTGAGCGACGCGGAGGTCAAATGGTGCGCCGACAGCGGCCGGTTCGCGTTCCTCAAGGACGTGGCCTGCGACCTGGACACCGTTAAGCGGCGGATCGACATGACGCGGGGAACGCCGCTTGCCATCATCAATGCCAACGCGGCCATCGCCTGGCCGGTGATGCAGGCTGGCGGCCTGGGGTTTTCAGGCGTGATGAACAATTTCCATCCGGATCTCTACCGCTGGCTCTACGACCATGGCGCCGACCACCCGGAGATGGCGGAGGAGCTTCAGACGTTTCTCGTCCTCTCCGCGCTCAGCGAAGCCTTCGGCTATCCGAAACTCGCCAAGCGCTTCCACAAGCGGATCGGTACCTTTGCCAGCGATCACTCCCGCACTGTGGCCTACGACCTGCCCGAGCGGCATTGGGCCATCGACGTCGTTGTCGATCGGATCTTGGAAGGGGCCGAGCAGCAGCGCGGGCGCATTGCATCGCTCAAGAGCGCACCGGCATCTTGAAATCTGATTGAGACCAGAGCGTCAGGGGCATCTGTGTTCATCTGAAACGCAGGACGCTTCAGGCTGCCGAGAAGCCGGTCAGCAGGCGCGCGCATTCCGTTGCGAATTTTTCGTTCGGCAGGCGGCCTTCGGCATCGCGCGACAGCTCCGGTCTGATCCGGTTGAGGAAGAACATCTCGAGCTGGCGGCCGTGCTTCGTCCTGATTGCGTCCCGCGGCTCGAGTTCAAAGAGGGTTCTGACGTAGCTGGCCACGGTTTCCGAGGCGTTGATGCGGCCCGGTGCACCGTTCTCCTCCATAAGGGCTGCAGTGTTTACGGCGTCGCCCCAGATGTCGAAGGTGAATCTCCGGCGGCCGACAACGCCCGAGATGACAGGCCCGGTGTGAAGCCCGATGCGCAGTTCGAGCGACGGCAGATGCAGCTTCTGCCGCTGCGCCCCAATCCGGGCCATCGTCGCCTCGATGTCGAGTGCCGCGAGGCAGGCATCGAACGGATGATGCCGGCTGGTTGCGGGGACGCCCGCAACAGCCATGTAGGCATCGCCGATGGTCTTGATCTTCTCAAGGCCATGGCGCGCAATGATTTCATCAAAGGCAGTGAAGTACTGGTCAAGCGTGCCGACGAGTGCGGCAGGTTCCACGCGCTCGGCAAGGAGCGAGAAATTCTTGAAATCGGCAAAGAGAATGGTGGCAGACGAAGCATATTTCGGCTGCACCTTGCCGCTTCGCTTGAGTTCGTCGGCAATCGCCGCGGGCAGAATATTCGCTAGCAGCTCGTCGGTGCGCCTCTTTTCGGCGACAACCTCGGTGCGGGCCTCGTCCAGTTCCCTGACCGCTGTATCGAACTCGATGAGCTTCCGGCGCAATTCAAGCTGCGTCAGCACCTGGTGGGACAGCCTGCGTACCGCCTCGATCTGTTCGAATGCGAGTTTATGCGGCTCAAAATCCATGACGCAAAGCGTGCCGAGCGCATATCCCTCGTCGTTGATGAGAGGCATGCCGCAATAGAATTTCAGATAGGGTTCGCCGGTCACGAACGGAAGCTGATTGAATCGCTGATCCTCGCGCAAGTCGGGCGAGACGACCAACTCGGTACCGCATACGGTCGTGGTGCAGAAAGCAATCTCGCGGGGGCAGGAGTTGAAGTCGGGCGGCAAACCGTATTTTGACTTCAACCACATGCGATCGTCGTCCATGAAGCCGATGTAAGCGACCGGGCAACCGCAGATTTGCGCCGCGAGTTCGGCGATTTCGTCATAGCCAAGGTCAGGTGCCGTGTCGAGGATGTTGAGCGCGAGAAGGGCGCCGAGCCGTTCCGTCTCATGGGCCGGGATTGGATAGGACGTGACAGCCTCCCTGCAGATCAGCGGGCGTTCACTCGCAATCGCAAGAATGCCCGACAGCAGATAGATCCTGATGAACTGGACCGTCTTGCCTGCGTTCGCCTGAATGCAGGATGCGCCGGTCTCGCATGTGCTTAGTCATGAATTATAGCAGATGCCGCTCGGCTCACCCACTGGTGCTTTTGCGGAAATCAGGGCGCCACCGGGCCCGGTTACAGCCGGCTCAGCCATTTCTGCAGATCGCGTTCCGCGCTTTCCAGGCTCTCCGCGTTGATGGCCCTGAGATTGAGCGCGCGCGTGATGGCGCGGGTGCGCTTGTTGATCGCAAGGTCTGCGGTGCCAGATTCGAAAATGTCGACGCCCAGTTTGTCGTAGAGCGACAGCAGACGGTTCTGGACCGTTCGAAGCGACAGGCCCTGCCGTTTGGCGATGAGCTTGTCCGACAGGCCCAGGGCCATGTCCATCAGGACCGCATATTCGCTGTCGGTCAGGGCATCATGCGTCCGGATGTGGCGCTGCTGGACGCGGTGAATTTCCTGGTCGACGACAATCTGCGATTCCAGGAGAACGGCCCGAAGGGCAAGATGAAGCCGGTCCCGCGTTGCAGTTTTCAGGACGTAGCCATAGGACGACTCGTGCGGCACGATCCTCGCGATGCCGCGCATATAGGCTTCATCGGCGTAATTGGACCAGAAGAGGATCCGGGTCTGCGGTCTTTCGCGCCAGATCGTGCGCGCCGCGTCGATGCCGTTGCGCTCCTTCATCTGCAGGTCCATCACCACCGCCTGGACGGAGTGCTGCCGCGCCAGTGTTTCTCCTTCCAGCCCGTTCACCGCATGGAGAATTTCGTCGACTTCCGGCAAGGCCTGACGCAACGCCTCGGTCAGGTATCCGGCATGAAACTGGTCGTCCTCGACAAGAAGAACCTTCATGCTTCCCACTCCGCCGGCTCGGTCGGGCAGGCGTCCTCATCGGGTTCGCCGGACATCGGCAGCTTCACCGTGATCCGTGTTCCGTCCTTGCCGGACACACTGAAGTCGGCGGTGATCAGCCGCGCCCGCGTGCGCATATGCGCAATGCCGCCCGTTGCTTTCCCGCCGTGGCGTCCCGATTTGCCGCCGGGCAGACCAAGACCGTTATCCTCTATAACCATCTTCAACTGGCCCTTCCGGCATCTGACCGTAACGCTGATCCTGTCTGCGCCCGAATGCCGTGCGGCATTGTTGATCCCTTCCTGGGCGATCCGGTAGAGCGCAATTCGCGTCACCGGGTCCAGCCGGTCGATCCGTCCGTCCGTTTCGTCGCAAACCTGCAGGATCGTGGCATCCGCATCCTCGACGGCCCGTTCCAGGTGGATGCGCAGGGCATGGGCGAAGCCGAAGAGGTCCAGGAGCGTCGGCACCGCGGTATCGATGATCCGGCGCAAATCCTGGATGCAGTCCTGGATGCTGCCGATCACGTGGGCCTTGTCGTCCGGCGTTTCGGCCTTTTCCAGATCGCGCATGATGCGGGTCAGGTCGGCCAGCGTCTGGTCGTGCAGATCCATGCCGATCCGCTGGCGTTCCTGTTCCAGCACCCGCGTCAGTTCGAGGGCGCCCTGGCGCAGTCCTTCTTCCCGCGCCTGGGCTTCGGCCCGCACGATCGCCGCCTGCTTGGCCTTTTCGTTGGCCTTCAGGGAATAGAAATAAGGGGCAAGCACGTCGGCGATCTGCCGGACCCTTTCGACGGTCTTCTCGTCATAGAGGCCGGGCGTGCGGGAAGAGCAGTTCAGCGCGCCGACGGTGCGTCCCAGCACCTTCATGGCGACGTTCACGCGGCTGCGCAGCTTGTGCTTGATGATCGGCTGGGCAAGCGCGCCCTCGTAGGTGTAGCGCTCGTCCTCCATCGCGTTGTCGGTGAGCATGTAGTCGGTTTCGCCGAAAAGGATGCTGCGCACCGGCGAGATCGCGACCGGCGTTCGCGACAGGCTCCAGCGGGTGCGGATGCCGACCTCGTAGCTGGTGTTCCAGGTGACGTTGTCGTCGACCAGGCAGACATCCAGGTGATCGATCGGCAGAAGGTTCTCGATTTCGGTCTTGACGGAGCGCAGCGCCGCGCGAATTTCGACCTGGCCGGCCAGATGGCTGGATATTCTGAGCAGGGAGACGAGTGGATTTGGCTCCAGCATCTCCGGGTTTGTGACCGTCTCCTGCCGCATGGGCACAACAAGCTCCTCGCGTTGTTACCATCAGTGTGCGGCACCTACCTTAAGTCGGCAAGACGTCATGTGGGCGAGCAACTGCATCGCAGTTGCGGGTTCCCGCAACTGCGATGCGCGAGCACGGCTTTACCGGGACCGCCGACCTCTTCAATCTGGTACGGACACGTTGGGAGAACCGTGTCCTGATTGGAGGCGCACATGCGCCAGGGAGGAACTATGAATACCAAAGCCAAGCTCTTGGGTGCCGTCGCGCTGATTTCGGCGGCCCTGCCGGGCTATGCCCTTGCAGATACCTCAGACAAGCGGATAGCACTTTCAAACAACTATGCCGGGAATTCCTGGCGTCAGGCCATGCTGCAAAGCTGGGCCAAGGTCGGGGACAAGGCTGTGGAAGACGGGATCGTCGCCGCTGCCGACGCCTTTACCACTTCTGAAAACCAGGCCACCGAGCAGGCGGCGCAGATCCAGAACCTGATCCTGCAGGGCTATGACGCCATCGTGCTGAACGCGGCCTCGCCCACGGCGCTCAACGGCGCCGTGAAGGAAGCCTGCGATGCCGGGATCGTCGTCGTCTCCTTCGACGGCATCGTGACCGAGCCATGCGCCTGGCGGATCGCCGTCGACTTCAAGGAAATGGGCCGCCAGCAGGTCGAATACCTGGCCTCGAGGCTTCCCGACGGCGGCAACCTGCTGGAAATCCGGGGTCTTGCCGGGGTTTTCGTGGACGATGAGATCCACGCCGGCATCGAACAGGGCGTGGAGGAATTCCCGCAGTTCGAGATCGTCGGTTCCGTCCACGGCGATTGGGCACAGGACGTTGCGCAAAAGGCGGTCGCGGGCATCCTGCCGAGCCTGCCGGAGATCGACGGCGTGGTCACGCAGGGCGGTGACGGCTACGGCGCCGCGCAGGCCATCAAGGCGGCCGGACGGGACACACCGATCATTGTCATGGGCAACCGCCAGGACGAAATGAAATGGTGGGCCGAAGCACGCGATGCCAGCGGCTATGAAACGCTGTCCCTGTCGATCGCTCCCGGCGTCGGCACGCTTGCCTTCTGGGTTGCCCAGCAGGTCCTTGACGGGGCGGAAGTGCCCAAGGACCTGACCGTGCCCTTCCTGACGGTGACTCAGGACACGCTCGATGAAACCCTTGCTTCGACGCCCGAGGGCTCGGTGGCGAATGTCGAATACAGCCTGGAAGACGCCAAGGCCGTGATCGCTGACGCCAAGTAAAGGGAGACGTCGCATTGCAACTGGCAACCGGCACCGGTGATCCAGATCCGGATGTCCCGTTGGTTGCCCTCTCGGACGCGCGCGTGCACTTCGGTGCAGTGCGCGCGCTCGACGGGGTGAGTCTGACCGTCAGACCCGGCGAATGTGTCGGGCTCGTCGGTCACAACGGCGCGGGAAAATCCACTGCGGTCAATGTCATCAACGGGGGACTGACACCCACCGCAGGAAGCGTTCAATACACGATGTCTGACGGCAGCACCGGCACCGGAGCGCAGATGGCGCGGGCCGCCGGCATCCGCAGCGTTTTCCAGGAACTGTCGCTCTGCCCCAATCTCACGGTTCTGGAAAACCTGAGAATTCCGCATCGTGACCTTTCGGGACCCGGCTGGCGGAAGCGGGCGGCACGGAGGATTTCCAGGACCCTCGACCGAATCTTTCCCGGCCACCGCATCGAACCCGGCATGACGGTCGGAGATCTCACGCTCGCCGAACGGCAGATGGTCGAGATCGCCGCCGGATTTGCCGAAGGCAAGAACTCCGCCCGCCTCGTCATCCTGGACGAGCCGACATCCTCGCTCGATGCGTCGATCGCACGGCAGTTGCTGGACCAGGTGCGCAGGTTCTGCGCGGAAGGCGGAGCAGTCATCTTTATTTCCCACATGCTGGGCGAGGTTTTCGATGTCGCGACCCGCATCGACGTTATGAAGGACGGCAAGATCATCGCCAGCAGGCCGGCCGGCGAATTCACCCAGCAGGGGCTGATTGACGCCATGGGCCATGTGGCCAGCGAAAAGACGGAGGCCCTGGTCGCCGTGCAAAAGGCCGAAAGTTTCGGCGAAGAGGTTCTGAGAACCCCTGAGGGTCTTTCTGCCCGCCGCGGCGAAATCGTCGGGCTGGCGGGTCTTGCCGGCCACGGCCAGGCCGAGACGCTGGCGCGGTTCTTCATGTCCCGCTCCGGCGGCTACGGCCAGATCAAGGAGCCGGAGGTCGCTTTTGTCGCGGGGGACCGCACCCGGGACGGCATAATGCCGCTCTGGTCCATCCTGCGCAATCTCACCCTGACCCATTTGCCGGGCCTGACGCGCCGTACGCTCGTCGACCGCGACGAAGAGCGCGCGCTTGCCGACGACTGGAAGGCGAAGATCGGCATTCGTACTGGCAACATGGACAATCCGATCCTGTCCCTTTCCGGCGGCAACCAGCAGAAGGTCCTGTTCGCCCGGGCGCTCGCCTCGTCCGCACCCATCGTGGTGATGGACGATCCCATGCGCGGCGTCGATGTCGGCACCAAGCAGGAAGCCTACGACCGGATCCGCCGGGAAGCCGCTGCGGGCCGCACCTTCCTGTGGTACTCGACCGAAACCGAAGAAGTCTGCCGGTGTGACCGGGTCTTCGTCTTCCGCACCGGACGGATTTCCGCCGAACTGAGCGGCGACGCCATCAACGAGGAGAATATCCTGGCCGCCTCTTTCGAAATGCAGGAGGCGGCGGAATGAACAACAATTTCAGGATCCTTCTTCCCATCCTTTCATTGGCCGTTCTGCTTGGAGCGGTCTTTTATCTCCAGCCGAGGGCGATGAGCTATTTCGGCCTCAACCTGCTGTTCAATCTGGCCGTCCCGATCGCGCTGGCGACCATTGCCCAGATGATGATCATGATGGTCAACGACATCGACCTGTCGATCGGAACGTTCGTCAGCTTCGTCGCCTGCGTGACCGCGACGTACCTGAACGATACACCGCTTCTGGGCGCCGCGATCCTGGCCGCCGCGATCCTGGCCTATGCCGGCCTCGGCGCGCTCATCCACGTGCGGCAGCTGCCGGCGATCGTCGTGACACTCGGCATGTCGTTCGTCTGGGGCGGGCTCGCTGTTCTGCTGCTGCCTTCTCCGGGCGGGGCGGCACCCGGCTGGATCCGCACGCTTATGACCGTCAAGCCGCCTTTTGTTCCCATGGCGGTGGTCGCCTGCGTGATCATTGCCGGGGCAACGCATCTGCTCATCATGCGCTCTGCCACCGGCACGCTGCTGAGGGCCGTCGGCGGCAACATGCAGGCTGTGGCACGCTCGGGATGGTCCGTCACCCGGCTGAAGGCCGGCGCCTATGGCCTGGCGGGCCTCTTCGGGGTGCTGTCGGGCATGTGCCTTGTCGGCCTGACCACTTCGGCGGACGCCAACATCGCCCTGCGCTACACTTTGCTGTCGATTGCCGGCGTCATCCTGGGTGGCGGCGAATTCGTCGGCGGCAGGGTGTCGCCAGTCGGCGCGGTCATCGGGGCACTGACACTGGCGCTTGCCGGCAGTTTTCTGTCGTTCATGCGCCTGTCCCCGGACTGGCAGATCGGTGCCCAGGGCGCAATCCTGATCCTGGTGCTGGCGGTCCGGCTGGTCTTCTCCCGGCGCGGAAGAAAATGGCGGGAGGCGAAAAATGGATAACACCGTGGTTACAACGATCACCTCACTGCCGAAGCGCCCGTGGTTCTGGGCCTTTGCCGCCAGCGCGCTCGCGTTCATCGCCACGCTGTCTCTGACCGAGGGCGGGGGCGGCGGCGAGCTTCTGGCCGCCGCGCTCACCTTTGCCTCGTTTTCGGCCATTGTCGGCATCGGGCAGATGTTCGTCATCACGCTGGGACCGGGCAATGTCGACCTGTCGATCCCCTCGACGATGACGCTGGCTGGGACGCTGTCGCTGAAATTCATGCACGGCGCTGCGGGTCTTGTTCTTCCGGGTCTGGGCATTGCGCTTGCGGTCGGCCTCGGGGCCGGCATCTTCAATTATCTTCTGATCCGGCTCCTGCGCATTCCGCCGATCATCGCCACCCTGTCGGCATCGTTCCTCTATCAGTCCCTGGCGATCTGGTCGAACCGGGGCCTGAGGGTCAAGCCGCCCCAGATCCTTGCGGACTTCACCACCGGGTCCGTTGCCGGCGTCCCGAACCTGACGATCCTCGGTATTCTTCTGGCGGTGATAAGCTGGATCGTTCTCGAGCGTTCGATCTTCGGCCGCTGGATTTCCGCATTCGGCCAGAACACCAGGGCCGCAAGGCTGAGCGGTGTACCGGTCGAAGCCGTCCGGGCGATCACCTATGTGTCCTCGGCGGTTTTCGCCTCGCTCACCGGCTATCTATTGGCCAGTTTCTCCGGCGGGGCGGCGCTCAACATGGGCACCGAATACCTTTTGATCTCCATCGCCGTCGTCGTGATAGGCGGTTGCTCCATCGCCGGCGGGAACTCGAACGTACCGGGCATATGGGGCGGTGCGCTGCTGATGTTCCTGATCGTTTCGATGCTGAACTCCTATGGCCTCGGCGCCGGCGTGCGTCTCATCATGACCGGAACGATCATCATCGCGATTGTCGCCGCCGCATCCGGAAAGGACCGATCCGCATGAACCAGAACAACTCCTGCTACCGGCTCGACGATCCGCGGTTCCGGGCGCTGATCCAGCCCAATGCACGTCTTCATCAGATCGCAACGGGTTTTGAATGGACGGAAGGACCCGTCTGGTTCGCCGACCACAACATATTGCTGTTCTCCGACATTCCGGCCGACCGGATGATACGGTTGACGCCCGACGGCCAGGTCAGCGTATTCCGCACGCCGTCCGACTACAGCAACGGCAACACGCGGGACCGGCAGGGCCGGCTCGTCACCTGCCAGCACGGCACCCGCTCCGTGACGCGGACCGAGGTGGACGGCACGCGCACCGTGCTTGCGGACCGGTACGAGGGCAAACGGCTGAATTCTCCGAACGACGTCATCGTCCAGTCCAACGGTGCGATCTGGTTCACCGATCCGACCTACGGAATCCTGAGCGACTATGAAGGCTATGCGGCCGAGCCGGAGCAGGACAGGCACAATGTCTTCCGCATCGATCCCCGGACCGGCAGCGTGAAGGCGATGATCACCGATTTCGTCCAGCCGAACGGCCTCGCCTTCTCGCCGGACGAAAGGACGCTCTACGTGGCCGAATCGGGCTCCAGCCACGACGCGGACGTTCCGTCGGTGATCCGGGCTTTCGAGATCGGCGAGGACGGCGAAATTATCTCGGACAGGGTCTTTGCAACGATCGACAAGGGGCTTCCGGACGGCATGCGGGTCGATTCGTCGGGCCACCTGTGGAGTTCCGCCGCGGACGGCATTCACTGCTTCCATCCGGACGGAACGCGGCTCGGAAAGATCCTCGTGCCGGAAGTCGTCGCCAATCTTTGCTTCGGTGGCCCGAGGGGAAACCGGCTGTACATCACGGCGACCACGTCGATCTACCTCATCGCGGTGAACGCCAAATCCGCTGTTTAAAGTTTTCCGACGGCGCGGACGTCGCCGGCCGTGGAGGGGTCGTGTGGACCAATTCAGCTGGCACCGGTTATCGTGACTCGTTACCGGGATTGCAAGCCCGCCTCGTTCGGCATTAACGCGTCTTCCTGCTGAGGAACAGCCCCATCTCCTTCCGGGTTTCAAGGGTGCCGTTGCCTAACTGGAAGGCGCGGTCAGTGGCCTTGCGGAAGGCCTTTTGCTGCGCCTCGTCGGCGTTTTCGCCGGGAGGATAGGAGGTGAGGGCAAGAAAGACGTCTTCGGGATCGGTGATCCGCAACACCGCCGGATGCCGGGAGCCGGTGACATTGCCGAACTGCGCCTGCATCAGCCGTTCGGCCGTGTCGAAGCCGAAGACGGCGGCAACGGGCTCTGTCGGGGTGCCGCCAAAGACGGTGGTCAGTTCGTAGAGCTCGCGCAGATTGCCGGCACCGTTTGTGGTGACCGCAAGCGTGCCGCCGGGCTTGAGGACACGGTAGATTTCGGCGATGCCGGCGGCCGGGTCAGCCGCGTGATAGAGCATGTGCATCGCAATGACGGCGTCAAAACTGCCGTCGTCAAAAGGCAACTCCGAGACGTCCGCCTGCCGGCCCGCAACGGAACCGAACGGCAGGGGCCTGCAGCGTTCAAGGGCTTCCTCGACCATGCCATCCGAGGTATCGGCGAGCGTCAGGTCAAGACCTTCCGGCAGTGTTGCGGCGACCGCCTGCCAGAACCAGCCCGGACCACAGCCGATGTCGAGAACACGGTCCCCTGGCTTGAGCGGCAACTGACCGGCTATCCATGGAAACCAGGGCGTCTCGGCAACCGTGTATTCGCCGTGCAGGCGCGCCCGTGCAGCGAGCTTCCGGCTGTCCTGATACTGCTTGACACCTTCGGTTGCCGATGACATGCCGGAGCCTTCCCGCAAGGAGCTTTTGCACACTATGCGAGCAAGGCTATGCCAGCTTCGCGTTCCTGGCAATTGCCCGCGCCGCGGCCCAATACCATTGAGCGTCCCGAACGTGCGGTCCCCTGCCCAACAGGATCAGATGCTCTGCAGCAACGAGCCGAGAAGGGCGGCGGGGGCGTCCTCGTGGACGAAGTGGGCGGCATTCTCGATCGGCGTGAAGCTCTTTGCCCGCAACAGCTCCTGCAATTGCCGCCCGCGTTCGGGCGGAATGAATGTGTCGCGCATGCCCCATGTCAGGTGAATGTCGAAATCGGTCGGCGCATACCGTTTCTGGGCCGCTTCGATGTTGGCCGTGTCGGCATGGGCTATCTGCCGGTAGAAGGCCGCCTTGCCGGCATCGCCGGACCACGGTTCGAAATAGATCCGGATCGCTTCCTCGCGCAGCGGGTAGTGTGCGGCAGCCTGAATGTAGGCGCGAAAGAGTGCTTCATGGGCGTAGTCAGGCAAGCCGGCGAAGGCGGCCTCGTGCCGGGCGACATGCGCGTAGAAGGGTGAGCCTGACGGCAGGACCGCGACGGGATCGATCAGGTGGAGCTTGCCGTAGTCGATGCCGTTGACGAAATGGCCGCGCAGGGCGGCAAGCCCGCCGAAATCGTGACCGACGACCTGCGGGCGCTCCAGGCCCCAGTGGCCGACGAGCGCTTCCAGAAGATCGCTCTGTACCGACTCCGTGACGTTCTGTCCCTCGTTCTTCTCCGACAGTCCGCAGCCGATCATGTCGAAATAGTAGACCTTGTGCGTCCTTGCGAGCCAGGGAGCGATCGAGCGCCAGGCCTGCGCGGACCAGGGAAAGCCGTGTATCAGAATGATGGGGTCGCCTTCGCCCAGGGAGCCCCAGGCGACCGACTGGCCGTCGTAGGAAAATCGTTCGTTCAGTTCCAGCATCATGCTTTCCCGCTTTTAGATAGACAATTAGCAAATTTGCTATATAACGATAGACATGGCGAACAGAGAAGATCAAGTCAAGGCATTGGCCAACGAAACCCGGATAGAAATTTTGCGTCTGCTCGACGAGCCGATAAAGCATTTTGGCGGACAGAAGTCGGCGGACCCGGTGACGACGGGTGTGTGTGTGCAGCTCATCGCCGAACATTTCGGCGTCAGTCAGCCGACCATGAGCCGGCATATCGAGCTGCTCAGGCGGGCGGGGCTGATCACGACGAAGCGTCAGCAGAAATGGACCTATTGTTCGCGCAACGAAGCAGCGCTTGCCGACTATGCAAGCTGGCTGAGACAGTCGCTCAACATCAAGGACGCTGATGTAACGGATATCTCGGCCAGGAAATGACGGCGGTTTGCCGTGCACCCTTCACGAAGACAGCCTCGACAGCACGCTTGCCGCGTTCAACCCGACGGCGGCTCCAGGCGTGCGGCCTCTCTGCCCTGACAGGCGGGTCAGGATGAAGGCTTCGGCAATCTCCGCCGGCGCGGTGCGCACGAGGACCGATGCGGTGAGAAGCAGGGCCGTATGTTCGATGAAGGCACGCGCCAGGCTCTCATCGGGCAAACGGGGCCAGGCCTGCCGGTAGTTCTCCAATGCGGCCCTGTATCCGGGATAGAACTCGGCGCCGGCCTCCAGCTCCTCGGTCAGGCCGTCGTTTGAAAGCGGCTGCTTTGCCAGCGTCCTGAGCGCATCCAGGCATATGATGTTGCCCGAGCCCTCCCATATGCCGTTCAGCGGCGCCTCGCGATAGAGGAGGGGCAGGGTGCTTTCCTCCACATAGCCGCTCCCGCCGAGAACCTCCATTGCCTCCACCACAACCTGGGGACAGAGCTTGTTGGAGAGATACTTCGCCAAGGCGACACCGATGCGCGCGAACGCCCGGTCTTCGGGCCGCTTGCCGTCGGTCGCCCGCGCCATATGCAGCCCGAGCGCGAGGCTGCCTTCCAGGTCGAGGGCGAGATCCGCCAGCACTGTGCGCATCAGCGGCTGATCGATCAGCCGCTTCTGGAAGGCCGTCCGGTGCGTCACCCAGTGGTGCGCCTCGGACAGGGCCGCGCGCATGAGGCCGGCCGGCGCCATCGCCGTGTCCAGCCGCGTGTGGTGGACCATTTCGATGATCGTCGCCACGCCCCGCCCTTCTTCGCCGATCTGGAAGGCCAGCGCGCGCTCGTATTCGATTTCCGCAGAGGCGTTCGAACGGTTTCCCAGCTTGTCCTTGAGGCGCACGAGACGAATGGCGTTGCGCTCCCCCTCCAACCAGCGGGGCACGAGGAAGCAGGTCAGCCCCTTGGCGGTCTGGGCCAGCGTCAGGAAGCCGTCCGACATCGGCGCGGAGCAGAACCACTTGTGTCCCGTCAGCCGCCAGTGATCGCCGTCCCGTTCGGCCCGGGTGGTGTTGGCCCTGACATCCGAGCCGCCCTGTTTTTCGGTGAGCGCCATGCCGAGCGTCGCGCCGGTCTTCTCCGCGACCGGGCGCACGGACGGGTCGTAGCTGCGCGAGAGCAGCTTTTCCCGCCATGCGCCGATCACCGGATCGCTCGTCACCGCCAGTGCGGGAATGGCGGCATAGGTCATCGTCAACGGACAGCAGTGGCCGGGTTCGACCTGGCTTGCCAGATAGACCATGGCGGCATGTGCCAGATGGCCGTGCGGCCGCTCTTCCCACGCAACTGCCGAATAGCCCGCCGCACAGGAAACCGCCATGAAGCGATGATAGGCGGGGTGAAAACGGACCTCGTCCAGCCGCCGTCCACCACGGTCGAACTGCTGGAGTTCCGGCAGGTAGCGGTTCGCCTCGCGCGCCGCGCCGCGCATCTCTTGTGTGCCGATCAACCGGGCATATTCCGCCAGCTCATGCCGTTCGGTGTCGCCCAGGCCGATGAGATGATCCCGAAGCACGGGGTCACTGCCAAACAGATCGATATCGCCGCGCAGGGGAGGCTGGTTCTCGACCCGGTGGGTGCCAAGATCGGTTTCCGCTTCGCTCGGAGCCATTTGTGCATCTCCCCTGTGTGAGGCATATGTCGAACACTTGTCAGGCTACCGTATCATTGGACCTGCTTCCGAGTCCCCGGTCGGGCCGCTTGGGGAGGCTTCGTAATTGAAATAGCGATCTCCCGCGGCCCGGCCACTGCGCCGCTCACTCGGCAAAGCGAACGGTACTGCTCCTGGGGGGCCTCAGGCCGATGGCCGCGATCGCCGACAGGCCGACGAGAACCAGCGCCGTGATCCGGTAGGTCTCGACGTATCCAAGGGTTTCCACCAGGGGCTGGACGGCGATCGGGGAGGCAAACTGGCCGAGAAAGATGCTCGTGGTAATGGCACCGCTGGCGAGACCGCGCCGGCCGGCCGGTGCCACGTCCAGGGCCGAAGTGATGAAACCCGGCATGACCCATCCGAAACCGCCGCCGATCAATCCGACCGCGACAGTGAGGGCCGGAAGCGTCATCGCGCTCTGCAACAGCCAGAAACCGGCCGCCATGACGAGAAACCCCAGGGCCGGTGCGCCGCCCCGTCCCAAGCGCTTGCGCAGGGGCCCGAACACGAATGCCGCGCAGCCGGCGGCCAGCGGGACGGCGGCGATGACGGCACCTGACGCGGCGGGATCGGTATGGCCGATCTGGTTCAGATAGAACGGGACCTGCGTCGGCACCATGTAGAAAATCACGAAGGTGCCACCGGCCAGTGCCGCGAGGAATGTCAGCTGCGGGATCCACGTGTCGGCACCTCCGTCGTCGCTGGTTAGCCCTTCCGCCGGGTTGTCGGCGGCCGGCCGCTCCGCAGGAAAGGCGCGCCACAGGAAGGGCAGGTAGAGGAGCCCGACGGCATAGAGCGCGAAGACCAGAAAGACGTCGAACCCCGCCAGCCAGCCGGCAAAGGCGACAAAAACGAAACCGCCGAAATTCGTTGCCGCCATCTGGTAGCCCATGAAGCGGCCACGCGCCGCGCCTTGGAAGAGATCGCCGACCAGTGCGGCCTGGGACGTCATCACGAACGCCACGGCGATGCCGAGGACCAGGCGGCTGGCCAATATCAGATGCAGGTCGGGCAGCACCATTCCCGCGCTTCCCGCCAGGGAGAACAGCAACACGCCGGCAAGCAGAAGGCGCCGGCGCCCGAAGCGATCAGCCGCCATACCGGCGATGGGCGCGCAGAGCGCGACCATCAGGGCCGGAGCGGTGACCAGCAGCCGGGTGAGCAGCGCGGCGTCAGGGGTGCCCGAAAAACGCGCCTCGATGCCCGGCAGGGCGGGACTGATCGTGGCGTTCGACAGGATCGTCAGCGACGCCGCCAGCAAGAGAGCGACAGCCCTCCGGTCGCGTAAGAGGTCCATCATGCGGCCCTCCGGCCATAGGGCCGTTCGTTGCGTGCCGTCTGCAGGGCCTGCGCCCACCAGGCAAGGCTGTTGCCGAAGGTCACCATGGCGGCATCGGCGCGCTTCGCGTCGGCCGGATCCTTCAATTCGCCGTTTTCGTCGAACTTGTTGAAGGGCATGGCGAAGCTGACCGTGTCGCGCAGCGTCATGGCGTGAAGCTCGGCGAAGACAGGCCGCAGGGTCTCGGCGGCGCGGAGACCGCCCGAGATGCCGCCATAGGAGATCAGCCCCACGGGGCGGGCCTCCCATTCCGCCTTGGCCGCATCGATCAGGCTCTTCAATGGACCGGGCGCTGCGTGATTGTATTCCGGCGTGACGACCACAAACCCGTCCATGCCATCAAGCGCTTCGCACAACCGGGCCTCGGCCGCAGGATCACCAACCTGGAGCGGCAACAGCGCCGGATCGCGGGGGTCGATGATACGCACGTCGAAGCCCTGTTGTCGAAGGCGCTTCGCCGCCCAGTTGGTGATCGTGTCATTGAAACGTCCGTCGCGAATGCTGCCCTGAATCAGGCCGATCCGAAGTGAGGTGTGCATAGCAGTCTCCTTGCAATCGAAGTGAATGCCAGGAACCCTAATTGCTCAGGTTAAGTTGAGGTCAAGGAAAAAATATCGTTTAGAATCAACGAGAAAAAAATTATTTAAATTCTCTTTTCCGCGTTGGTGTCCAGGAGGCTGACCCAGGCTTGACGGCGGCGCGTTCGGGTGAGGGCGGGGGGCACGACGCCCTGGCGGTGTGCGTTCGCGCATGCAAAATTCATCATGACAATCTTTGTCATTAGATTTGACAATCTTTGCCATGAATTGATATCCTGAAAGAATGATGGAGGAAAGCACCATGGCGACTATGAACGTATCTCTTCCCGATCCGATGAAGGACTGGGTGGAAACTCGATTGAAAGATGGAAAGTTCAGCAACACAAGCGACTATGTGCGCCATCTGATCTCGCCGTGATCAGGAGCGCATCGAAGCGACCGCTGACATTCAACAGACAATAGACGAAGGGCTCTCAAGCGGCGAACCTCGCCCGTTCGATTTCAAGGAGTTCAAGGCACGCATGCGGGAGCGTCATGGCAAGCCGTAAACTCACGTATTACCTTCTTACCCCGGCAGCACAAAGCGATTTGGAAGATATCTGGCGCTATACGGCTCATGGCTGGTCCATGGAGCAGGCGGACCGTTACACAGAGGCATTGGAAGATGCCTTTGATACCATTCTGGCAATGCCCGAAATCGCGCGCGAGCGGTTGGAGTTTACCCCACCCGTCCGCATACACCCCAGCGCTCAACATACAGTTATTTACCGAATTGAAGACGATCATATCGCCATTATCCGCGTACTGGGCGG